>CACXIR010000008.1 GCA_902767785.1 Fibrobacter succinogenes
CAAGAGCGTGGAAGGATTCCCTGAGGAATGGGCTAGAGCCTCCTTCTCTGTGGAATATGAAGAGGTGTCTGTGCCTCAGGATAAGTCCATCAACCGCCCGGATTTCGGTGAAAAGTCCAAGATTTTGACGGATGTCGCTGGTAGCGGTGAGCTGTCCCCCACGGCGACGGGCGAACTCCAGCTGTATCCCATTCCGGTACTCCCAGGTCAGGATCCCATGAACATGTCCCAGTCCGACATGCTGAAGTATGCTGCTGCTGGCGCTGCGGGAACCATTATTAAGACAGGAAAGGGACTTCCTCCGGGCCAGGCTCTGTGCTTTGAACAGAATGGTGTGGAAAGCTGCGTAAGCTACGCATTTACCACCACGCAGCCGTTCCGCGTGAACGTTCGCGTGTTTGACCATTTGGGACATTTCGTAAGCCAGTACAACCAGCAGATGACGGAAAAGGAATTCAATGATGCCCTTGATAAGACAGGAAGTGGCGGCGTATGCCAGGGCGGTGTCAAGGCCCATGGGTCTGGTGCTATGCTGGTGGCCATGAAGCTTTACCCGGTTTCTCAGACTGGCCGTAAACTTGCCACGGGTCCCTACATTTATCAGGTCACCATAGTTCGTGAAAATGCCAAGCCCTGCTACATGGTTCAGGGCGTGACCCCGCAGTTGCTGGATCAGAACTACAGCCGTACTTCTGAAACTCACACTCGTGGTTACCACAGGATAAAGAAGTAGTCAATTTCGATTTCTTTCAAAAAGTCCTCGACGTATTAGTCGAGGACTTTTTCTTTAGTAGACTTGTATCTAGTCCAAAGGTTTTGCAAGTAGCGCAAAGGATTCTGCACCTGTAATGCGGACTTGCATGTCTTGGCCCAGGGTGTAGTCCCCCTGCAGGGCCACGGGCCTGTAGCTGGAATTACGGGCGATAGTAGTGCCGTCCCGATGTCCTTGTTTTTCTACGACTACCTGGCATTCTTTGCCTATCCACAGTTGGTTGTTTTTTTGGGCGATTTGTTGGAAAGTGTCAAATAGGAGGGCGGAGCGCTGGTGCTTAACAGTGTCTGGAATTGCGAGGCAGTTGAGCCTGCTTGCCTGTTCTAGCCGTGCGGCTGGTGTTCCTGGCCTTGCCACAAAGCGGGTGATGTTGCATACGCTAGGGCGGGTTTCTTTTAGCAGTTTAAGCGTTTGTTCGAAGTCTTTTTCGGTTTCGCCAGGGAATCCCACAATCAAGTCGGTACTGAGGGTGAATAGCGGGAATTTTTCCAATAATTCCAGTGCGACATTGCGGTAGTCTTCTACGGTGTGCTTGCGGTTCATCCCCTGGAGAACGTTGGGACTTCCGCTTTGGACGGGAATATGCAGGAATTGGTATACGCGGTCGTCATGGAAACATTCCAGGAGGGAATCCTTGTATTGCCGCAAGTGCCGGGGGTTCCCCATGCCTAGTCGCAGCTTGTAATCGCCGGGGACATGCGTGAGAATGCGTTGCGTGAGTTCTGCAAGGTTTGTATCTATGTCAAAGCCGTAGCAGGCACAGTCCTGGCCTGTCAATTGAATTTCCTTGCATCCGTCTTCTACAAAAGTTTTGACCTGCTGGACAATTGATTCAGGCACAAAGCTGTGAAGCCGTCCCTTGACCAGATGGGTAGAGCAAAAGGCACAGGCGTCCAGGCAGCCTTCCTCGATATTCACGATGCCTATGTAGGGAGACTGCCGCAGGGTGGTTGAAAGTGCGATAGTATCCATAGACTCTATCGCTTTCAAGCTCGTGAATATGACCTTGTCGGTCACCATTTTTGCTTCTTCTTGAAAGTCCTTGGGGGCACATCCCGTGACAAACAGGGGTACTTCGGGGAACTGCTCATAGGCGTTTCGCAAAAGCTTTAGTGCTCCGGCATTTCCCTTGACCGTACAAACGTTCAGGTAAATGGCTACAGGGGCTTCCATAGGGAAATCGAAGGTGATTGTGCAGTTGGGATTTTGCACGGCCAGGGCACGGGCTAGTTTTTCGCCATCGCCAAAGTTGGCGGCACAGCCCTGGCTCAAAACGGCGATGAACTTTTGGGAGTTCATCTTTCGAACCGCTCCAAGGTGATTCCCGGATAGTAGTGGCTTAGAATTTCCACATAGCTTTGGCCCGCCTGTGCCCTGGCGCGGACACCCATCTGGCACATGCCTACGCCATGGCCGAAACCTTTGCCCCTAATGACCCACAGGTCTTTTTCCTTTGAAACTTTAAAAAAGGAGGAGGGGAGGATGGTGCCATTCTTTTTAAAAAGCCACCGGGTCTTGTCGCCATGAACCTCGAAAGATTCCTTGTCGGTAGTGATGGTGAGGGTCAGAATACGCCCGCTCTCCAAGGTGTCCTTGATGGCAATGTCCTTAATTGTTTTGAAAGGGGAAACTTTCGTTTTAGCTTCGCCTGCATTTTGGACGAACAACTTGGTTAGTTCATCTTCGCTAAAGGTCCGCTCCCACTTGGAGTAACTGGATTCGTTACACCAGGGAGTTCCGTCTTTTCGCAAATCCGATTTTGTTTTTAGGTAAGGAAGGTTCGGCTTTTCCCAAGTGTTCATGGTCTCCGACATTCCACCGCAGGTGCTGTGGTAGTAGGCGGTAATGAATTCCCCATTATAGGTCATGACTTCGCCTCGGGTTTCCTTGACAGCGGAGTCGGTCAGGGCAGTGGCACTCTGGAGTCCTTTGTAAACCTGGTCTTTTGTGTCGGCGAAAACGTCGAATCCTAAAGATTCCCTGCTTCCAAAATGTTTGTAGGCGTAGGTGCGGGCAGCCACGGCCTGGGCTTTTAGTGCATTGAACCTGCTGCTGTCCAATTGTCCGATTTCGTAGGGTATTACTCCCCGCAAGTAGTCTTCCATGTCTACGACGTTAATGGCGTTGATGCGGCCCTTGTTGTAGCTGATGACAAAGTAGCCCGGAAAGCAGGAAGTGGAAAGCTGTTTTTTAGTGGGAGCGATAGAGACGCATTTGCCTTCGTCAAAGATTTCCTTGCTTTCTGCGGTAAAGGAACCGCCCTTGCCTTGGAACTTCAGACGGTTTTTGTCTAGCGTGACATGGACTTCTTCGCCTTCGCGAAGCAGGTAGAGCTCCTTTACGTCGGTATAGACGCCCACCCGCAGGGGACGATTCAGGTTGGCGGGAATTTTTTCGGGCTGGATTTTTGCCAGGGTGTCGCCAGAGGGGGTGACTTTGGGTGCCACGCTGGAGAATTCTATAGGCTTGAAATCGATGGGCTCGTCGGCTTCTTCTGACATGGGCGTTGCCGCAGAACTCGATGCAGGTTTCGTTGCAGAATTTGACCTTGCTTTGGAACTTGACGATGCTGCAGAAGTTGCCCTGGGTACACCCGTTGAACTGGACAATGCTGCGGAGCTTGACACAATTGCCGCTGGCGGCATTTCTGGCAGCTCAAAGTCTTCAGCAAACAGCCACGCCGAAAAGGCGAGGGTGCAAATGCTGAAGAACTTGTAACGACCGAAGAACATGCCTAACCACTTCACATTTACAAGTTTGGATCTGGATGGATCAGGATGACGTATGGCGTCACTTCTTTTTCAGTTTCGCCTGAGTGTCCTTTGCCATCTTGCGGAGCTTGGACTGGTTCATGGTCCGGTCGGCAGTAGAAATCTTGTCTACGAACAAATCGCCGTTCAGATGGTCGGATTCGTGCTGAATGCAACGTGCAAAAAGCCCTTCGCAATTATGGATTTCCTGAGGCTCGCCATTGATGTCAAAAAAGCGAACGCACACCTTGTCCGGGCGCACCACATTGCAAAAGATTTCGGGGAACGAAAGGCAGCCCTCGTCGTAATCGCAGGGCTTGGCTCCTTCTTCGGGTTCCCATTCAGGGTTGAACATGATGTAGGGCCTGGGGTCCTCTTCGCCGGGGATGGCGGTGTCGATGACTACCAGACGAATGTTCTTCCCTATCTGCGGGGCGGCCAGGCCGCAACCCGGGGCGTCGTACATGGTTTCCAGCATGTCCTTTGCCAGCTGACGCAGTTCCGGAGTAATTTCGGTAACGGGTTCGCTTTTTTTGCGGAGTACGGGGTCGCCGTATATGCGGATGGGGAGGATCGCCATGATTATTTCTTCTCTTCGGGCTTGGCTTCGGCGGCAGTTGCGTTAAGCACACGGAGGATGGCACTTTTTTCGAAGTCAATCAAGGTGGTGGAAGCGGTACGGACCGTAACCATGTTGTCTTCCATGGAAGTGATGGTGCCGATAATGCCAGCGGTAGTCATGACCTTGTCACCCTTCTTGAGTTCCTTGCGCATTTGGTCCATCTGCTTCATTTCTTTCTGCTTGGGGCGGATAAAGAACAGCCACATGACCACGAACAGAAGGATAAGGGGCAAGAAGCTGGCGATGGCACTGGGCTGTTCGGGAGCGGCCTCTTCAGCGAAGGCTGCGGCAGCCATGGTCAGGGTCATCAGGAGGGTCTTGATTTTCATAGTTAAACCTTTATTTTGGGGGTTAGTATTTACGGGGGACAATTTAGAAAAATGCAGGTTCCCTTATAGGGGCAAGTCTCGCCCTAGTCCCATTTTAAGTTCTGTTCTGCGGCGGATAACCATCTCGTTAAAGAGGTCCGTAAGGCTGTCCTCTATGCTAATCATGGGTTTCCAACCGATGTCCGTCATTTTGGTGGGGTCGCCGATAAGCAGGGGGATGTCGTTGCTGCGTTCATACTTGGAGTCAAATCGGAAGTCTACGCTCACGTCGGCAATATCTACCAGCATTTCCACCAGTTCCCGGATGGTATATGACTTGCCGCTACAGATGTTGAAGGTTTCACCCGACTCTGCGGTGTTTAAAACCTGGGTCATGCCGCGGGCAACATCGCGTACGTCCACTACGTCGCGACTAATGTCCAAACTTCCGGAATAAATAACGGGTTCGCTTCCATAGAACTTGATTTTTACCAACTGGTAAGTGATGGAAGGAATCACAAAACGGCGGCTGTGGTGGGGACCTGTAAAGTGAAAGGGACGCACGAACACGATGTGGAGTCCGTGGGCGTTGATAAACTGGTGTCCTAGCAATTCCATGCATGCCTTGGAGGTGGCATAGGGAGTCATGGGGTTGGGGCGGTCTTCTTCCTTGTGCAGGTAAGTCAGGTTTTGGCTAGTCCTACCATAGATTTCGCTGGAACTGAGCAGCAAAATACGTGCTTTGGGGCAAGCCTGCCGGGCGGCTTCCAGCAGGTTCTGGGTGCCAAGCAGGTTGATGTTCAGGGTTTCGTAGGGCTTAAGATAGGACAGCCCTACGGAAGATTGACTGGCCAGGTGGTAGATATGGGTGGGGGCCACCTTCTGCAGCATTTCGTAGACGTCCTTGAAATTCAGTAGGTTTCCCGTCAGGTACTCCACGCCGTCCACCTTTTGCCAAGGCTGGGGCTGTTCGTCGCTAAAGCTGAACAACTCGTGGTTAGTTCCGCTTAAGTTGGAGAGGATGTGGAAGCCAAGCGCTCCTGTTCCGCCTGTCACTAGAATGCTCATTTAGTTCTCCATTGCCCGGATGGCATCCCAGGCCTGTTGAATAATGTTCTTGTCCACATTGCAAACTTTTTTCACCTTGCCGATTTCGGTAAGAAGGATATAGACCCGAGTTCCCTTTTCGGCCTTCTTGTCTACACCCATGGCATCCCAGGCCTTTTCGGTGTCCACGTTGTAGTGCTTGGGGAATCCCAAGGCATTCAGCAGGGCGTTTTGGCGGGATTCCGCCTCGGCGGGCAGAATTCCCAGTAGTACAGCGGTCCTTGCAGCCACTCGCATTCCAAGGCTCACGGCGATACCGTGGCTGAACATGTTGTAGCCAGTAAGTTTTTCGATGGCATGGCCAAAGGTGTGGCCATAATTGAGGATGGCACGGAGGCCCGATTCCTTCTCGTCAATGCCTACCACCTCGGCCTTGATTTCGCAACTGCGGAAAATCAAGTGCTTCAATACTTGGTCATCGTGCTTCTTGATGGCGTCAATGTTGTTTTCCATATAGGTGAAGAACTGTTCGTCGTAGATGACGCCGTACTTGACGATTTCGGCGAGGCCTGCCAGGTACTCGTTTTCGGGAAGGGTGGCAAGAACTGCCAGGTCGCACACCACAGCCTTGGGCTGGTAGAAGGCCCCAATCATGTTTTTCCCTTCGGGGTGATTCACCGCCACCTTTCCGCCAACGGAACTGTCCACCATGGAAAGCAGGGTGGTGGGGAACTGGATAAAGGAAATGCCCCTCTGGTAAGTGGCGGCGCCAAAGCCCGCCATGTCGCCTACCACGCCACCACTGAATTGCAGTAGGCAGCTTTTGCGGGTATAGTTGCGGTGAAGCAAAAAACTAAAGAGCTGATTCAAGTTGTGAAGGGTCTTGTTTCGCTCGCCAGCCTGGAACTTGAACACGGGGCAACGACCCGCCTGGCCGCGCAATTGTGCCAGCATTTCGCTCTGGACTTTGGCAATGGTGGTGTCGGTGCATACCAGAAAGTCGTTGGAAGGGGCCAACCGCAAGCCCTCTAACAAGGAGGCTGCATCGGGAATGATGTTCCTGCCTATAAAGATGGGGTAGCGGCCGCCACTAGAGGGGCAAACATCCAGGGCGTGATGACTCCAGAAGTTGCGCATGTGCAGGATTTTTTCAATCACATGTTTTTCCGTGTAGTCGTTGGTGCTTTCTACACTGAAGTCTGCCAACGCGTAATTGGATTCACGGTCCTTGAGCATGGCCTTGATTTTGGCAAGGCGTTCTTCGTCGGTCAGGTTGGCAAGTAGCGGCCTTGTATTTTTACGGCCAATGCGCTCCGATAGGATTTCGGGCTTGGCCCACAGGCGGATCAAGGTTCCGCTTTTGCGGATGGCTTGGATGTTTTCGGCCTGGGTCAATGCTCCACCCCCCAGGGATACCACGTGGGGAGTCTCGTTGTTGCAGATTTCTGTAATGACTTCTTTTTCCTTTGCGCGGAATGCGGCTTCCCCTTCCTGCTCAAAAATTTCAGAAATGGTCTTGCCCGCTTTTTCTACAATCAGGGAATCTGTATCTACAAAGGGCCAGTTCAGTCTTTCGGCCAAAGCCCTGCCGGTGCGGCTCTTGCCGCTGGCCATGAACCCGGTAAAAAAGATGTGCTGCTTCATTAGACTCCCTCCATTCCCTTGCGCATAATTTCAATTAGTTGTTCGTTCTTGTAGCCCTTGGTTTCGGCAGGGAACCACTTCTTGAAACTTTCAAGCCCTTGGTGGACTAGCATGCCTTCGCCGGTGACCACCTTGCAGCCTTTTTCTTTTGCCAACTTTAGGAGTTTGGTCTGGGGTGGTGCATAGACGATGTCGCACACGGTTTGTTCTGGATGTAGGCAGTTGGTTTCCAGCGGGGTCTGGTCTTCGTTGGGAGTCATGCCTACGGAGGTAGCGTTGATAATAATCCTGTAGTTTTGCGAAGCCTTTTCAAATTCCTGGAAGGTAAAAACTTGAACGGCCCTATCCTTGAAAAGTGATTTCAAGGAACCCGCCAGGGCTTGCCCCTTTTCTTTGCTACGGCACACGATGGCAAGTTGGTTGCTTTGCTCCATCAAGGTGTAGGCGATAGCCTTTGCGGCACCACCGTTCCCCAGGAGGGCAATGCTTGTGTTGGAGGAATTCACGCCGTTTTCTTCTAGATTGCGGATGCATCCATAAGGATCCGTGGTGGTGCCGCAAAGGGTTCCACCCACGACTCCATCTTTCCAGTACAGCGTGTTAACGCTTTCGGTAAAGCGGCTGATGGGCGAGAGTTCATCTATTAGCCGAGGCAGTCCCGTTTCACGGTCCATGAATTCCGTCTTGTAGGGGATGGTGACGTTTGCCCCGCGGAACTTCAAAGCACGGAAGCCTTCGATGGCCTTGGCAAAGTTTTCGGGTTCTGGGGCAAAGGGCAGGTATGCCGCGTTAATCTTTAACGCCTTGAATAGGGCGTTGTGCATCAGGGGAGATTTGCTATGGGCAATGGGATGCCCAAAAACGCAAAGGGTTTCCGTTTTTCCGTTCACATGAACCTCGTTTGTCCGCCCACCTGGGGCTGAACTCTAAATCATTCCATTCTAAAGATATATAAAGTTTGGACTGTTGGGGGTGCTGCCTCAGGAAAGGGTTGGTTTATTTCTATATTTCTCTTTGATGAAGTTACCTGTTGTGTGCATAATAGGGCGCCCCAATGTGGGAAAGTCCTCCCTTTTTAACAGGATTTTGGGCCGCAGGGCGGCTGTGGTCAGTGACCGTGATGGCGTGACCCGTGACCGCCATTACCAAAATGCCAATTACAAGGGGCATGAGTTTACGGTGGTGGATACGGGCGGTTTTTTGCCCGATGATTCCATTGACGTGCTGGCCGATAGCGTCCGTACCCAAATTTTCAATGCCGTGAATGAGGCCGATTTGGTGCTGTTCATGGTGGATGTCCGTGTGGGCATTACCAAGCTAGACCAGCAGTTTGCAAGGCTTATCCGCAAGTTGGACAAGAAGGTGATTCTGGTGGCCAACAAGAGCGAGAACCTAGGCGACCGTCAGGAGAGTTACGAATTCTTGAAGTTGGGCTTTGGACAGCCCCGTACCATTAGCGCCTTGACGGGCTATGCCTGCCTTTCTTTGATGGACGAGGTCATCTCGGTGTTGCCGACCCCTGTCCGCGGGGAACGCCGGGAAGAACGCCCCATCCGTTTTGCCATATTGGGCCGCCCCAATGCAGGCAAGAGCACCTTGCTGAACCGCCTGATGGGCGAGGAACGGGCCGTAGTTTCGGACATTCCGGGAACCACTCGGGATTCCATCGACTGCTCCTTTACCGTAAACGGTCAGAAGTTCGTGGTTACCGATACAGCGGGCCTTCGCAAAAAAGCGAAGGTGGAAGACGAGGTAGAAATCTTTAGCAACATGCGTACCATGGAAAGCATTCGCAGGTCGGACCTGTCAGTGCTTTTGGTGGACTGCACCCGCGGCCTCCAGGTTCAGGACTTTAGGATCATCACCGAAATCCGCAAGGCGGGCAAGGGCCTTATTCTGGTTTTGAACAAGTGGGACATTCTGCCCGATAAGACAGAAAAGTCCTTTGACCACATGGTGAAGGAAATGCTGGAACGGGAACCCATGCTGGAATACGTTCCTATCCTTTCCATTAGTGCCAAAGAAGGGCAGCGCATCAATCGGGTGATTCAGGCTATCCAGACGGTGTATGCCAATTGCCGCCGCGTGCTTGGACGCGATCGTGTGGCGGAAAGTTTTGCGAACTTCTTGCAGGAAAAGGCTCCGCCTAGCCACAACGCCCGCGTAGTGGCTTTGACTCGTGCTTGCCAGATTCTGGTGGAACCTCCCGTAATTGCCATCGAGACTCGTACCCCAGAGCTGGTGGACGAATCCTACAAGCGTTACTTGCTCAAAAAGTTTTACGAAGAATTCCAGTTGCAGGGTGCACCCCTTCGCTTGAATTTTGACCAGAAGTTAACCCTCAGAAAGGACGAAGAACTTGAACAGTTTGCTGAGTCTTCCGATAGCGTACTTGTTGGGGTCGATCCCCAGCGCCATATGGATAGCAAAAATCGCGAAAGGTAAGGATTTCGACATTCGGGACTACGGTTCCAAGAATGCGGGTCTTACTAACACCTTCCGGGTTTTGGGCTGGAAACCTGCGCTCCCTGTGGTGTTCATGGATTTGCTCAAGGGCTTTTTTGGCCCGTGGATTGCTATGCAGTTGTGTGCTTCTCAGGTTGCCGCCGGTGGCGAAGATTATTCCCATTGGGTACCGCTGGTGGCTGGCCTCTTGGTAATTCTTGGTCATAGCTTCACTTGCTTTGCGGGTTTCCGCGGAGGCAAGGGTGTTCTTGCGGCTCTCGGCGTTTTCTTGGCTCTTTGCCCCATTACGGCCCTTGCCGCTTTTGGGGTGTGGATTGTGCTTACGGTTTCCACTAAGTACGTTTCGGTGGGAAGCATTGGTGCTTGCCTTGCCCTGGGCGTTTTTGCCGTGATGGGCTACTTGAAACTGCCTTTCCCGCCAGACGATATCAACCTGGGCTTGATGATTACCTGCCTTGTGGTGGCGGTTTTTGTGATTGTGAAGCATAAATCCAACATCAAGCGCCTTATGAACGGCACAGAGAACGGATTTGGCAGCAAGCGGAAGACCCCGAAGGCATAAATATTGTAGATTATTGAAAAAACTAGGGACTAGAAAATGAAAGTAACTGTACTTGGAACTGGCGGCTGGGGACTTACTCTTGGCCAGGTGGTTTATGAAAACAAGAACGATGTGACGTTCTGGACCAATTCACAGGCCGAAGTGGACCTGCTTTCTACGGAACACCAGTACAAGGACAAACTCCCTGGTGTGATTTTTCCTGCGGATTTTAAGTACACCACCGACATGAACGCCGCCCTCCAGGGTTGCGACATGGTCTTGATCGTGGTTCCGTCGCAGTTTATGGGCGGCGTGGCAAAGAACTTGGGCAAGTGGACTCCCGAGAAGGGCAAGGAGCCGGTGGTGGTTTGCGCTACAAAGGGAATTTTGGAAGGAACAAACCAGCTCATGAGCGAGGTGTTGCTGGAAAACGTTCCCTGGCTTACCGATGACAAGATGGTGGCCTTCAGCGGGCCTTCCCACGCCGAAGAAGTGAGCCGCCATATTCTTACCGCCATTGTGGCCGCCAGCGTGAACGAAGATTCTGCAAAGCTGGTGCAGAAGGTGATGAGCTGCTCCTACCTGCGCGTTTACAGTTCTACCGACATTGTGGGCGTGGAACTTTGTGGCTCCGTAAAGAACGTGATTGCCATTGCCTCTGGCGTGCTTTACGGGCTAGAGGCTAGCGGCAAGTACAAGATAGGGGACAACTCCCGTGCCGCCATCCTTACCCGCGGTCAGGCTGAAATGTGCCGCCTGGGCAAGGCCCTGGGCGCAAAGCCCGAGACATTTGCTGGCCTTGCCGGTATGGGCGACCTTATTGTGACTTGCCTTTCGCAGCATAGCCGCAACCGCTATGTGGGTGAACACATCGGTAAGGGCGAAACCATCGATCAGGTCCTTGCGGGCATGAAGATGGTGGCCGAAGGCGTGCCTACATGCAAGAGTACCAAGGCCCTTGCTGACAAACTGGGTGTCGAGATGCCCATTGTGAACGCCGTCCATGCACTCCTCTTTGAAGGCAAGAGTGTGGACGATGTGATCAAGGGTATGTGGGACCGCGAATTGAAAACCGAAGTTTGGGGTTAGTGGCTTAATTCTTGCGGTAGGCCGCCAGAACCACAGCCCCTTGTGCCGCTTGGAACAAGAGCGGAATGTAGCCTAAAAGGCCTGCAGACAGTACCACAGGTGCGGGAATTCCAAGGATTCCCGTGAACAGGGCCACCTGCACCCCCTCTCGCACGCCAATTCCGTTTAGGGAGATGGGTAGCATGGCAACGACGGTGGTAATGCTGGTGAAAACAACCAATATGCTAATGTCAATGGTTTGCCCCACGGCCCTAAAGTAGGCGTAGGCCGTGAAGAGCGCTAAAAGTTGTAGCCATAGGGAGTCTAAAAAAGAAAGGCAGATCTGTTTTTTGTGCTGTCGGTAAATAGACAGGCTTTTTTGCATTTTAGGGATGAAGGAAAGCTTGCTTACTAGGGTCTCGGGAATGGGGAGCTTGTCCGAAAAAAGGCAAAGTACGATTGTCAATATGCAGACAAACATTGCAATGGTCATTATCAGGGTATAAACAAAGGGAATGTCTGTTTGGCTTAATGCAAAGGGAAATGCTAAAAAGAAACACAGGAACATGGCCAAAAGCCCTTGGATTCGGGAAAGTAGCACTGCCGAAATGGATTGGCTGGTCTGGTTGAATTTTTTCCCGAAGGCGAGGGATTTTACGGCGTCGCCGCCAAATCCCGTGGGGAGCAGATTGTTGAAAAAATACCCCATGGCGGTGTAGGCATAATAGGTCTTGAAGGGAATTTCGGGACCTTGTACCGAAAGCCCTTTCCAGCGGTTGGCCTGGATAACCATGATTAGGTTTGCGGCTACAATCATGGCGATGATCCAGGGCAAAGCGGTTAAAGTCCAGTTTTCTGCAACGCTGGCTATGGGAATCTTGTAAAAAATGTAGGCAAAGCCCCCAACGCTCACGAGAAGCTGGAGGATGTGCTTTACAGGAAAGCGGATGTTTGCCTTACTGGTTGCCATTGCCTTTAAAAATAGCATTTTGTTTGCAAAAAAATTATATTTGGCAGGGAAGGTTTTTATGTATCCAAATAAAGTTCGCTATGATGTTGCTTCGCTAGTTCCCCAAGATGCCAAGAGTGTTCTGGAAATTGGAGCCGGTGCAGGTCTGAATTATGTTATTTACCCCAAGGATTCTTACAAGGTGGCAATCGAACCTGAAAACAGGACGGACACCCATACGGCCGATAAGTTTCCTGGAGGATTTAACGAATACCACCATGTGTTCTATGAACAGTATACCGAGGACCGCAAGTTTGATTTGATTGTCATGTGCGATGTCTTGGAACATGTGAATGACCCTGCGGATTTGATTGCTTTTTGCAAAAATCACCTTGCCCCGGATGGCCACATTCTGGTATCCCTGCCCAACTTCCTATGCATCGAGAACATCCTGAAAATCGTGCTGACCAGGGATTTCCGCTATGTTAGGCCTGATCAGGGTGAAAAAGCCCTGGGTGTGCTGGACATAAACCACAAGACCTTCTGGACAAAAAAGAGCTTTGTGCGCTTTGCCAAAGAGAATGGTTTAGAGGTGGAGCGGATTGTGGGCATTAGAAAGCAGTTGAAGTTTATGCCAAACTTGCTAAGCCATTCCAGTTTTATTCCATTCCAGTACGGATTTTTGACGAAACTGAAAAAATAAGGTCTTGGCCAGGTTTTGAGGTGGCGTTAAATAGCAGCCACTTCGGCGGCAATTTGCTGGATTTGCCTTGCACTGTTTTTCCAGGTAAATTTCTTTACCCAGGCATCAATGTCGCTGTCGTATTTTCCCTTGTCGTCAATGCTGCTTTCAAGAGCACGGGCGATACTAGCCGCATCTTTGGGGTCGAAGTACTTGGCCACCTTCCCGCCGACTTCGGGAAGCGACGAAACATTGGAACAGGCGACAGGCGTGCCGCAGGCAAAAGCTTCCAAAACTGGGAGCCCAAATCCCTCGTAAAGCGAGGGCAGCACGAATAGGTCGGCCAGGTTGTAGAAGTTTACCAGGTCTTCTTGGCTTACCATGCCGGCATGGATGGTAAGGCCTTCAAGCCCTAGGTCTTTTTCACGGGTTTCCCGGGTCCGGCCGTCAAAGGCCTTGCCCACAAGCACAAGCCTGCAGTTTTCTTTGCCCTTCATTTGGGCGAACCCGTCCAGGAGCCCGTTTAGGTTTTTATGGGGGAGCAGGTTCCCTACGTAGAGCAAAATCTTTTTGTCTCGGGGCAGGTTGAACTTTTCGTATAGGTATTCAATTTCGCTTTTGGGCTTGCGGACGAATTCGCTTCCGACTCCCAGGGGAACCACCGTCATTTTAGATTCGTCAGCCTTGTAGAACCGCAAAAGGTCCTGCCTGGTACTTTCGGAATCGGTGAGAATCCGGTTTGCCCGCTTGCAGATAAACCAGAAGATGAATTTGAAATATAGATGTACCAATTTCATGGGCAAGAACTCGGGATACACCAGGTGGGTGAGGTCGTGAACTGTCACCATCATCTTGCCACGGTAAAAAAGCGGTACGTTGCAGTGGGGAACGTGCAAAACGTCGGGCTTTGCGTTGCGGAGCTTGCCGTACGGAAATTTTAGCTGTTCTTTATAGCCGTAGATGCCGCACTTGAAGGAAATTTGCGTAGGAACGGAGTCTTTGTAAAGCTCTAGTTCTACCGGGTCGCCGAGAGCAACGGCATAACCTACATCCCGAAGCCAATGCTGGATGCACGTGCCGATTCCGGAACGGCTTACCATGCGGGCGTCAATGGCAATCTTGGGAGAATCACCCATGGCGACTCCTAGGCCTCGGCCCTGTAATGGTCGAACATCTTTTTGAGAGTGGTGCGGATGTCGGTGCCGTTCCAGTATTTCTTTACACGGCTGTTATCGGCGCAGAGGTAGGGCGTTTCTACCGGACGTACCTTCTCGGGGTCTACGACGATTTCAATGTTCACGGGCGTGAACTTGAGAATCACGTCCTTCAGCAAATCCTCAATCTTGTTGGCGATGCCGGAACCCACGTTGTAGGTGTCGAATTCGTTTTTATTCTCCAGCAGCATTCGATAGACATGTACCACGTCTTCTACGTCCGAAAAATCTCGCCAGGCACTCAGGTTTCCCACGAAAATCTTGCCGGGCTTTCCCGACCTGTCAATTGCGGCGACCTGCTTTACAAAACTCGGAAGTGCAAATGTGGTGGTCTGCCCCACACCCGTGTGGTTGAAGGAACGGGTGCATACAATGTTCATTCCGTATTTCTTACGGTAGAGTTGTGCAAAATTTTCTTGTGCGATTTTAGAAATGCCGTAGGGGTTGCTGGCCTCTAGCGGGTCTGTTTCCTTGAGTTTTGTTTCTTCTTCGGGAACGGCGTATTCCTCGGCACTTCCGATTAAAAGGGTCTTTGCCTGCGGGGCGTGCTTACGGACCGCTTCCAAAAGGTTCAGGGTGCCGTTCACGTTTACGCTGATGGTATCAGAAGGCTTTTTCCAGGAGGCACCCACGGAGCTGATGGCCGCAAGGTTCACCACGGCGTCGGGTTTGTGGCTTGCAATAAGCACATCCACTTGGGCTGCGTTCAGCAAGTCCAATTCGGGAAGGTCCGCTTTTATGACGGAATGCCCTGCGGATACAAGTTCCCGGGCAAGGTAGCCGCCAACGAATCCCGATGCCCCGACGATGACGACCTTCATCAAATCTTTCCTTCGGCAAGGAGCTTCATGTCGCTTTCCACCATGCGCTTGACCAGCTGTTCATAGCTGATTTCGGGCTTCCAGCCGAGAACTTTCTTGGCCTTGCTGGCATCGCCGATGAGCAGGTCCACTTCGGCAGGGCGGAAGAACTGCGGGTTCACCTTTACCACCACTTTGTCGGTTCCCTTGAGGGTGGCGTATTCGTCGACGCCTGTGCCGTGAAATTCGATTTCCATGCCGGCAGCCTTGAATGCGAGCTGTACAAATTCGCGAACTTTGTGAGTTGCGCCAGTGGCCACTACGTAATCGTCAGCTTCGCTTTGCTGCAGCATGAGCCACATGGCCCGCACATAGTCGGCGCTATGGCCCCAGTCGCGGCTGGCGTCCATGTTGCCGAGTTCAAGTACATCCTGCTTGCCGGTCTTGATCTTTGCAACTGCAATGGTAATCTTGCGGGTGACGAATTCGGCACCGCGGCGTTCGGATTCGTGGTTGAACAAAATGCCAGAACAGGCAAACATGCCGTAGCTTTCGCGGTAGTTTTTGATAATCCAGTGCCCATATAGCTTGGAAACTCCATAGGGGCTGCGCGGATAGAATGGTGTCGCTTCGTTTTGCGGCACCGCTTGAACCTTGCCGAACATTTCACTGGTAGATGCCTGGTACACGCGGGTATCGGGTTTGCACAGACGGACGGCTTCCAAAAGCTTGGTGACGCCGATGGCATTGATGTCTGCCGTAGAGAGGGGCGTTTCCCAAGATGTAGTCACAAAAGACTGTGCGGCGAGGTTGTAAATTTCGTCGGGCTTTGCGATTTCCATGGCACGCAAAAGCGATGCGGAATCAGTCATGTCACCAAAGATGAATGTGACTTTGCCCTTGAGGTGCTCGGCGTTATTAAAATCGAGCTTGCTCTTGCGGCGGACAAGTCCATAAACTTCATAACCCTTCTCGAGAAGGAACTCTGCCAGGTACGAACCGTCCTGGCCTGTAATACCTGTAATAAGTGCACGTTTCATGTAGATAAATATAAATAAATATGAATTTACTAAATTGCAGTCATGGCTTTTGTTCATCTGCAAGTTCATTCTGAATTTTCCGTTTTACAGTCGTCGGCTCGTTTAGATGGTATTTTGGAAGCTGCTGCGGCGGAGAATGCCCCTGCTGTGGCACTTACTGACCACGGTGCCATGTTCGGCATCCTGGAAATCCAGACTCGCGGAAAAGACCTGAACAAAAAGCGCAAAGAGCAAGGTCTTCCGCCTGTAAAGACCATTTATGGCTGCCATGTTTATGTGGATTCTTCCAGCGCTAACCAGAAAGACCCTACGACTTTTGAGCGGCTAACCCTTCTGGTTGAAAACGAGGTTGGGTATTATAACCTGCTTCGTATTGTAAGTTACCGTTACGAAGATGGAGAACGCTGGGCCGAAATACCCTCTGTTCCTTTGTCGGTTGTGAGTGAACATAAAGAAGGCATTATAGCCATTGCTGGGGATTTCTTCAGCCGCTATGGAGAAAATGTAGCGGCAGGTCGAAACAGCCAAGCTCGGGAATACATAGAATCCCTGGACAAAATTTTTGACCATGATCATCTTTACCTTTCGGTTTGCGATAATGGAATTCCCCAACAAAGAGGGGTAAACAGTTATAATGTACAGTTGGCCGGGGAGCTGGGCCGCGAAGTGGTGGCGGTAGCCGATGTCCACTACATCAAGCAAGAAGATGCTCAGGCACATAAGGTTTTGCGTTGTATCGCACTTAAAGAAACGCTGAATGACTTTAAGGACAAACGTTTTCCTACAGACCAGTTCTATTTCCGGACTGAACAGGAAATGGTGGCTTTATTCGGAGATGTTCCGGGAGCTATCGAGAACACGGTAAAAATTGCAGAACGCTGTGATTTTACGGTTAAGACAGGCATTGGCGATGATTTCTGGCCTCGCTTCAAGATTCCCGAGGAGTTTCTCGCTTCTGAAGAATACCAGAATATCAAGGCGATTGTCAAGGCGGAATACGATGCCGAATATCCGGTCGTACGTGAACGAGAACTCAAAGGAGTCATTAAGGATAAGAAGAAAAAGGTGACGGCCGCTTATTGCGCGGACAGGGGAATTGCCGAAGATGCATTGACGGATGAAGACAATGCTGAAATAGAACGCCTGTCACAGCCTGAATATTTTGATGACGAGGACCAAAAGGCTTTAGAAAAGGCCGTTCATCGTTGGTGCAAACCGGGTGGCGATGCGGATATATACATCACGCACCTCTGTAACCAACGCCTTCAGTGGCGATTCCCGAAAGAGAATTTTAAATTCCCAGCCCACGATACTGAAGTTGCCGCCCGCATGTACAAGGAGCTGAACTGCATCCGCAATATGAACGTGGCGGGTTACCTCTTGATCGTGTGGGACTTTATCAACTGGTCCCGTGAGCATGGAATTCCTGTGGGTCCGGGGCGTGGTTCTGCCGCTGGTTCTTTGGTGACCTACATTATCGGCATAACCGACATTGACCCGCTTACTTTTGATCTCCTTTTTGAACGTTTCTTGAATCCGGAACGCGTGTCCATGCCCGATATTGATACAGACTTTTCGGATAGGGACCGCGGTCGCGTGATTGACTATGTGACCGAAAAATACGGCAAGGAGTGCGTAGGCCAGATTATTACTTATGGCATGCTCAAATCCAAGGCGGTGATTACCGACGTGGCCCGTGTTTTGGGAATCCCTCCCCAAGAGGCTAAGGCCATCACCAAGTTGTTTCCGCAGCGGACATTGAATTTTAGTCTGAAACAGGCCTGGACGGGTAAAGATAAGAAAGGGAATACCCTAGAAGACGGTTATAGCCCCGAGCCCTTGCAGGCCATGATCAATAGCCGTGCAAGTTACCAGAACCTGTGGGATATTGCCAAAAAGCTTGAAGATTTGCCTCGCCAGACAGGCGTGCATGCCTGTGGCGTGGTGATTACGCCAACCCCGATTTATAATTTGGCTCCTTTGTACCGTGCTGCTCCTGCCGATACGCCTGTGGTGATGTACGACAAGCACTACGCCGAAGACATCGGGCTTTTGAAGATGGACTTCCTTGGCCTTATCAACTTGTCCATCATTCAGGACACGGTGAACATGGTCAAGAAAAACCGCGGGATTGAACTGGATATGGGCCATATCCCGCTGGATGACAAGGAAACTTTTGATTTGCTTGGCAAGGGCATGACCACTACGGTGTTCCAGTTCGAATCGCCGGGCATGCAGAAATACTTGCGGGAGCTAAAACCGACTCGTATTTTTGACCTTATCGCTATGAACGCCCTGTACCGCCCGGGGCCTTTGGAACAGATACCTCATTTTATTGCCCGTAAGCAGGGAAAAGAAGAAATTGACTGCTACCATCCCGATTTGGAACAGGTGCTTGGTGAAACTTACGGCGTGATTGTGTATCAGGAACAGGTGATGAAACTTGCCCAAATCCTGGGTGGTTACACGCTAGGTGGCGCTGACAATATTCGTCGTATCATGGCCAAGAAAATGCCTGAGAAGATGGAAAAGTTGGAGCCGGAGTTCTTCAGAAAATGTGAAGCCAATGGTTATGACCATGCGTTGATTGAAAAGGTTTGGAATGCGGTACTCCCGTTCTGCGGATACGCTTTCAACAAGAGCCACGCCGCGGCTTACGCCTACGTGGCCTACCAGACGGCTTACCTGAAGGCTCATTATGGACCGGAATACATGGCGGCCTCTATGACTTCCAAGATGGGCAAGACCGAAGATATCGTCACCATCATTCAGGAATGCAAGCGCCTGGGAATTTCGGTGCTTTCTCCGGACATCAATTCGTCTCAAGGAATTTTTACCGCCAATACGAAACACCAGATCCTCTTTGGCCTTGCGGGAATTCGCAATGTGGGAATCGCCGTGGTAGAAGATGTGGTTGCCGCCCGCGAAAGGGGCGGGGCGTTCAAGTCCATATTTGATTTCTGCAAGCGGGTGGCGGAATACCAGGGTTCCCTGAAAGAAAAGCGTCCGCCGCTTAGCAAGAAAACCTTGGAATGCCTGATTATGGCCGGGGCCTTGGATGGCTTGCCTGGAAGCCGAGCAGTGCTTATGGCTACGGTGGACAGGGCTATTGAGGTGGCTGCCCGTTATCAAGAAGACAAGTCTAAGGGTCAGATGTCCCTCTTTGATTTAGGTGGAGCAGATTCATCCATATCAAACATTGCCGAGGTTTTGGAAGAGGCCGAAGAATGGGGCAGCGTGGAGATGCTCAACAAGGAGCGTGAGGTTCTGGGCCTTTGTCTTTCGGGCCACCCGTTGGACGAATTCCGCCCAGAGCTGATGGGCTTTACCACCTGCAGCCTGGGTCAAGAGGAACTGAGCCGGAAAGAGGGTTGCATGGTGGCTGTCGGTGGAATCGTAACGCGGATGCGTTCCGTAGAGACCAAGCGTGGGGCTACCGTCGGCTTTGGCGAAATGCAGGACTTCCAAGGCGAAGTAGGTCTATTCTTCAAGAAAGACACTTGGGAAAAATACCGAGATATAATTTCGGAAGATGACCGCATTTTGGTAAAGGGAATGCTGGAATTCCAGCGGGATAGGGACAAGAACATAACCGAGCAGATGCAGGTAGTGGTCGAAGAAGCTTACCAGCTGGACTATGTTCGTAAGCAAATGGTCAAGTATGTGCATGCTTCCCTTTATTCATCCATGCTGTCGGAAGATTTTCTAAAAAAGCTTGAAGCGGGAATGCAGCAATTCGAGGCTTTTGAAGGGGAATCTTCCTGTACTCTAGTGCTTCATGTAGAAACCGCTTCCGACAATGAACACGGACTCTCATTCCCCAAGTATAAATTGTCTTATTCCCAGGATTTGCTGAACTGGCTAAAGCAGGATATGGGTGCCGTGAAGTGCTGGGTGTCTGCGAAACCCCGAAGGTAAGTTTTGCCGCATTCTCCCTTTGTACTGTTTTGTGCCGGCGAAGATTCCGGCGATGTTTTGGGCGAGGCCTTCGTGGCTTCGGTTCTTCGCCACAATATTCGGGCTTTGGGAACGGGAGGTTCCCGCATGCAGGCGGCTGGTCTTGAACCGGTTGCCGATTTTGACGATTTGCCTGTATCCGGTTTCGGGGATGTGGTTCCACGGGTGTTTCGCTTGCACCGTATTTTGGCCAAATTGAAGAAGCTGTTGGCTCAAGAAGAGTGTATTGCTTTTGTGGCGGTAGATTATCCGGGGTTCAATATGAAACTGTGCCGTCTTGCCCAAAAGTTGAAAAAGCGAGTACTTTTCGCGGCTCCCCCCCAGATTTGGGCATGGAAGCCGGGTCGTGCAAAAGACTTGCAAGGAGTGCCTTTGGCCGTTCTTTTTGAATTTGAACGTAAGGCTTATGTGGAACGGGGCTGCAATCCCCAACTCCTTTTGCACCCATTCTTGTTGCACGACCCACTTTATCACGAATCGCCTTCTGCAGAAATTGCCGGACGCCATCAAGAAACCCTATTGCTCTTGCCGGGGAGCCGCGAAAGTCAAGCATTGCGGAATCTGCCGCTTTTCTTGAAGGTGGCAGACCTATGGAAGTCTGCCCAAGGCTCTGAAACAGCAAGCTGTCCTCGCCAGGTGTATTTGCTGGCTTCTAGGCATTCCCTGCGTAACTCCTTGGAATGTGCCACCCGTCGCTTTTTCAAGGGCCAAATTCCTGAATTCCTTTTTGTTGAAACGGTTCCCGAAAGTCCTGAAGAGCGGAGGGCCTTGTTTGCCAACGCCTATTGCGCTCTTTCCACTCCGGGAACCGCTACATTGGAGCTGTCCCTTTCGGGAACGCCTTTGGTGGTAGCTACCAGGCCGGATTTTTTGACTTACGTTTTGGGATCCCTCTTTGTCAAGGCACGCTTTTTTGCCATGCCAAATATCTTGGTGGGGGAGAAGACCGTTGCGGAACACATTGGACGGCGTTCCCAAAAGATGGCCGCTGCTGTTTTGGAAGATTTAAAAGAACCAAACCATGAACAGGCGAAGCTTTTGGCCAAAGAATTGCATGAAAGGCTTGCTCATGGCAACACGCCGGAGCATTTTGTAGAAAACTTGCTTAACGGCCAAATTTCTTAGTCAGTTCGTCCAGGGTAATCCGCATAAGGGTGGGGGTCCCATAGGGGGTTTTTAGCGGGTCTTCTGTGGCCATGAGTTGGCTTACCAGTTTGGACATTTCTTCGGGTTTCAACTTGTCGCCGGCCTGGAATGCGTTGGAACGCGCCCAGGCTTTGGCCATGGAATCATGGGCTTTTTCCAGGTCTGCGGTTCCGCTGTTTTCTACGCATTGTTCCAAGAAATCATGAACTGCCTTGGCTGCCCTGGAGATGGGCAGGTTGCAGGGAATGGAGCGGATTTGGAATTCGGAACCGCCAAAGGGTTCCACGTAAAAACCCAGGGATTTTAGGGAATCTTGAACGCTTTCAAAAACCTCTTTTTCAATTCTTGAAAACTCTATAAGTTCCGGGAATAGCAGCTCCTGGCTATCCATGTTACCGCCGTTTTTCAAAAGTTTCAGAGCCTGTTCATATAGGATTCGGCTATGGGCGGCATGCTGGTCTATAACCAAAATCCCTTGGTCGTCTTCGCAGACAATATATTTGTTGGCCGTCTGGAACACCGTGGGGGGAGTCCAGGGAGTCTCTTCTTCCGTTACCGCAGGCTTGATCCAAGGGGAATTTTCTAGGGGAATGACTTTTCCTGCCTCGGGTTGGGAGAACAGGTCTTGCACTTCGTCCTGATCGGGAGTGTAGCGGTTGTTGCCGCTGTCCAAGACCCGTTTGCTTGACGCGGTGCTTGGATCAGGCCCCCAATTAGGTACGGTTGTCGTGCCCCAGTTAGGAGCAGCCGCCGGGCCCCAGCTAGAACTTGGGGCCGTAGTTTCTGAACTTAGGTCAATAAGGGGGGAATTCTTTTCTAGATCCTGGCGGAAAGTCTCCCGCAAAGCGTGAGTGACCACCAAGAACACCAGGTTCTGGTTTGCAAAACGCACTTCACGCTTTGCGGGATGCACGTTTACATCGAACTCCATGTCGGGCATGTCCAGAAACAGCACCGTGACGGGCTTGCACTGGGCGCCATAGGGCTCATAAACTTGGCTTATGGCCTTTGATATGGCCTTGTTTTCGATGGGGCGGTTCCGCAGGAACAAATACTGGTGGTTCCGTTTCCCGTTCTGTTCGGTGGTGGGGGATACAAAGCCCTGCACATGGACGCCGGCTTCGGTGTAGTCCACTGCCAGCATGTTCTTGGCGATTCCTGAACCGATGGCCTCTGCAATGCGGGTGCGGAGTTCTCCAGGGACCCCGACAAAGACGGATTTCTCGCCAACTTTGTAATCGAACCGGATTTCCGGGTGGGCGATAGCGGTTTTTAGCACCACTTCTAGGATCTTGGTGGATTCGGCGGTGTCGCTCCCCAAAAAGGTCCTTCGGACGGGAGTGTTGTAAAAAAGGTCTTCGATAAGGAAGGTGGTGCCACGACTAGCGGGGAAGGCTTCCTTTTCGACTACGTTCCCGCCGGCAAGGACAATGCGGTTGCTCTCGCCCTGGTCGTTGGCACTGGTAATGGTCATTTTGGATACGGCGGCAATGGAGGCCACCGCTTCGCCCCGGAAACCGTTGGTGTGCAGGTGGAATAAATCCTCTGCGGTGTTCAATTTTGAGGTGGTGTGGCGCAAGTAGCACAGGTCCAGGTCGTCGCTACCCATACCCTTTCCGTTGTCGGCAACCAGTATTTTGGACTTGCCCCCTTGCTCAATTTGAACCTGAATTCGGGTGGATCCTGCGTCAATGGCGTTTTCGATGAGTTCCTTGACCGCCGATGCCGGACGCTCTATAACCTCGCCTGCAGCGATTTTATTGATGATTTCGTCGGGCAAAAGGTGTATTTTGGCGGGTTCCACGGCTAAAATATAGCCTTTTCTGAATTTTTTGTAAGTTTTTTATTATCTTTTTGGGAGGAGGAGTGAGGTAAAAGTGCTTTCGAATCTTTTTTTGCAGCTGACTCATATTGAGCTTTTGATGTCCTATTCGGTCAAGGATATTTTGACCTTGGTGAAGCGTGATCCCCGGTTTACGGTAAAAACGCTGAATGACATGTATTTTGAAGACTCCATTGTGGATGAATCTGTGTACCGTTTGGCCATGAATAACGTGGTGAACTGGCTCTATGACCGCGGGGAAAATCCCGATGCCTTTGTTCAGCGCATTATTGACCGTTGTGCCGCCTTTGAAGGGGTTCCGGCCCGTAGTGTTTTGCGTTCTTACCTGCCCTATATTTCTCAGTTCTATTCTACCCAGGACGTTCGCCAGCTTTGTCTGGACATAATCCCCAAGCGCTACCCCCTGCTCAAGGATTCCAAATTCTTGCATCGTGAAGTGGTGGATGGCAACAGGAAGGAGTTTTTCTCCTTTAGGTTTGATACCCCGGGCATGTTGGTGACGAACCCCATGCGCTGGTTCAACGGGCTGGTCCGGCTTGGCCCCATCCTCTTGGATACGGCTCCTTACGAGACCATGGTGTTCAAGGCTTCCCAGACCTCCTTTGTGGAGGCTTTGGAGGGTCGTGCCACGGCCGAAAAGGGCGACGATGGCCTGGTTTACGTAGGCGGAAAGCCCGTAGGCAAGAACATGTCCTTTGGCGATTGCTTAAAGGAAAATGGCCTAAAGTGGGACGAAGCTGCCGAAGAAAAAATGACCTGCGTCAAGGCACTGGATGATGTCGTTGACGAAAAGGTGGGTGCAGTGCTTATCCACAAGGGCTGCTACTATGGCGCCCCGGCTAGCATAGTATTCTTTGATTACAAAGCCGACGTAGTGGTTCCCGAACCCTTCAATAAGCTCATGAGTGCGGTGGTCAAGCAGGAATTTGACTCTTGGCAGCCTATTCAGAAGGCCCAGGAGCAGTTACTGGAGGCCATGAACGACTCCGTGACGGTGATTTATTACAAGAGTGACGATTCCATCTCGGTGAACAGCAAGCACCTGATGCGTAACGTTCCTGCCCGAATCCTTCGCAACCTGCTTCGCGAATATACGGCTACGGGCCGTGAGGAATACGAGAACCGCGAATTCAAGCGGGACCCGGCTATATGCATGGACCCTTTGCGCCCGAATTTCGAAAGCCGCCTGAACCGCGTCATTGCCCACATCAATGGCTCTGACGATCCCGAACATCCTTCCGAGGGTGTCAAGAAGTATTTTGAGATTGAACGCCATCGCCGCGGCGGTTTCCGTTTTGTCCCAAAATGTAAAATTGTGTTCAAGGAAGAATAGCGATTGGGCTTTTGTAAGGAATAAGTAGAAATTTAAATAAGAAAAACGGAAGTTTGACCCACGGGAAAATTTGATATATTTGGGACGTTGGGATGGTTGATGGGTAAATCTTAGGACACCTATATCATTGCTCCCCTCCTGATGAGTCCTAAGTACCGTTGATTTCTCAATATTTTCTCCTTCTTAGGAACGGTCTCCCTTGCGGGAGGCCGTTCTTTTTGAGACCGCTCGTTCGTTTCTCTGGTGATGGGACCTCCGGTTTCTCACTCGCTCTCGCAACCGCCCCTGTTTAATAACAGGGGCTTGTTGCTCACGGAGACCGCTCGGGCGCTCGCTCAACAAAAAAACTCCGCCTCAGCGGAGTTTTTTTCAATTCGCAAATGGTCGGAATTAGCGACGGCGTTCAGCCATCTCTTTCTTCAGGATGTCCATGACAGCGCCCAGGTCTGCAGGGGCCTTGAACACAGGGTTCGCGAACTTGGAGCAGATGTTTTCCAGCTTCTTTTCGTGGTAGCCGACCTTGAATTCGGTGAACTTGAGGCCGTGTGCCGTGCTGATGACCACCACGTTTTCTTCCTTGTCGATCTTGCCTGCGGCCACGAGCTTTTCGAGGGCGCCGAGAGCAACACCCGTATGCGGGCAGCAGTAGAGGCCGATGCGGTCGCCGCGGTGGGCTGCATTGGCCAGTTCTTCTTCGGTGACGCTCACGACCATGCCGTTCGTCTTCTGGATGGCACGTACGGCCTTCGGATAGCTGACAGGGTTACCAATCTGGATGGCAGAGGCGAGAGTCTTCTTGGCCTGCATCGGGACGAGCTTGTCAAAGCCGCGCTCGTAAGCCTGGAAGAACGGGTTGGCATTTTCGGCCTGGGCCACGATAATGCGAGGAATGCGGTCGATGAGGCCCATGGCCTTGCAGTCTTCGAAGCCCTTGGCCAGAGCACTGACGTTGCCGAGGTTGCCGCCCGGGATAATCACGGTGTCGGGCACCTTCCAGCCCATTTCCTGGCAGATTTCCGGAGAAATCGTCTTCTGGCCTTCCACGCGGAGGCTGTTCATGGAGTTGGCGAGGTAGATGCGGTTGTCGGCGGTGACCTGCTGCACGATCTTCATGCAACCGTCAAAGTCGGTGTCCAGAGCGAGTACGATGCTGCCGTTGGAAATCGGCTGGATCAGCTGGGCCACGCTGGTCTTGCCGGCGGGCAGGAACACGATGCTCGGGATGCCAGCCTTGGCGCAGTAAGCGCTCAGGGCTGCGGAGGTGTCGCCGGTAGAGGCACATGCCACAGCGTCGATTTCGTGAATTTTCTTCTTGATAATGTGGTTCACTTGGCTTACGAGAACCGTCATGCCCAGGTCCTTGAAAGAGCCGGTGTGGGAGTTGCCGCAAAGTTTGACCTTGAGGCTCTTGATTCCCATTTCCTTGGCCAATGGGGCCGCGTCAAATAGCGGACTCCAGCCTTCGCGCATGGTCACGATGTCTTCGATGGGCATGTCGGGAAGCACCATTTCGCGCTTGCTCCAGATGCCACTCATGTCAGCGGGTTCAAAGCTCATGCGGCGTTCGGCGAAGAGCTTCTTCCATTCGTCGGGACTCTTGCTGGCGAGGGCTGCACGGTCGTGTTCCACTTCGAGCAGGCTTCCGTCCACCTTGCTCCTATAAATGACGTCGGTCAGCGGGTAGGTGTCGTCGCCGTTGATGTTCCTAAAATGCGCGTTGAATTGGGCCATAATGTCCTCTTGTTTTTTCGGTGCGAAATATAGAAAAAGCTTTGCTCTTTAGGCTTCAATTGCTTTGCCAGGCCCATATTTTTCTATATTTTCTGTCGAAAAATCGAACTCGGAGTCCTGAGTGAAGAATAAACTGTGTGGCGAATTTCTGAAACGTAGATCGGCCCTGAAGGTCGTGCTTTTCTTGTCTTTTGTTTTTGCCCTTTCCGCCTGCATTTTTGATTCGGATGATGCGGTCATGGGAAACTGGATCTCTGAAAAGGGAATCCCTAGCGGCTACAANNNNATGACCTGACGCCGGTGTCTGCCGAGGCTTTTTTGGATTCTTCGCCTACATTGGCTAACGACCGGGCCGTTTGGGGAACGACGGCGAATATTTCTCACGATTTGGCTTTTGATGTTGCTTTCTATGACTCGGCTTTCTTTGCAGACATAAACAAAACAGACTCCGTATCGGCATACCTGACCCTCTATTTGCTCAGACCGTTCTATTCTTCCAAGTCTTTCCCCGCAGATTCCCTTCCCCTCAAAGAGGACTTGAACCTCACGGTCAGTTGGAAGCTGGACAAGGGATCCTCCAAGTCCTTTGTGGATAGCGTTGCCAGGATTTCTGAATCTCGGTGGCTTTCCGACTTGAAAAAATGGAAGCCTGACTCTTCTGCCGATACGACCCTGAGTATCTCTATCTCGGCGAAAGATACGGTCCTTCGAGTGAACCTTCCTTCGTCTTTTGTTTCGGCCATGAAAAAGCTTACCAAGTCATGCCGGATTCAATTACGCCTGTCTGCTCCCGAGGCGGCCAGAACTTATCGTTTTTATGGTTCGGGAACCAAGTTGTTCCCGAAGCTTTGGGTGGATGTCTCCAAGGCAAAACGGCATGATTATTTCGATGTTTTCCGTATGGCACACATTATTTCCAACAAGGAAACCTGTACGGATTGTGCGGTACTGCATGGCGGGGTCTACGATTCCCTTGTGGTGGAATACGAAAGTGCCCCTATCATGAAGGCTTTGTCTGACTTTTATGGAGATGATTTCCCCTATCAGGGCGAGGGAGACGATGTGCGGCAAACGGTAGTTCTTGCCCAGATGACTTTTGCCAGGGATGACAGCCAGGGATCCAGCGAACTTGGACTACCCATTCAGGTCGTAGTCGGTTCCTATGTGGATAGTTCCGGTAAAAGCGTGCGTCAGATGGAAGCCTACAAACTGAACAAGTCCTTGATAGCCTCTCAAGGCCACCCTAACATGGTGTTCTTTGATGGGGATTCCTTGACATTGCAGGTTACTTATGGCCTCCGTGATTTTATCAACCGCGCAAAGGATGGCCGCACTTTTAAGATGATGATGAGGCTTGGTTATCCAGTTTTGCAGGCAAAGGATCCTGCCTATACTGATTACAAGACCGCTGCGGGAGATACCTCTTACGTGTTCTTCTCTCATTTTGATAATGCCCGTTACGATTTTAGCACATCTGTGAAACAGCCCTCCACCTTGAAGTTGTGGCTTGCAAACAAGAGGGGGGATAAGTAATGAAAAAGATTTTAGGGATTCTTGTTTGTCTTGTTGCCTGGAGTTCTGCTTCGGTGATAGGTCTAGATGCCCTTGGCGAGGAACAGGTGGCCGGTGGAATGGCTTCTACTGCGGGTCGTGGCTATGCCGGTGGGGCAAAAACGGGTGATGCCGAAGGATTGTCTATACTGAACCCTGCCCGAAACGCCTTTGATACCAAGGTTGTGTTCAATGTGAACTTCCTGATGGACATGGTTGCCTTAGAAAAACATGGGGATTATTTCGGTTTAAGGAACATCACTATGCCTTCTTTCAACCTGTCCTTCCCCATGGGTGATTTTGGAGCTGTTGGCGTTGCCCTGTGGCAGAGTTATTCCTCTAACATCAAGGAAGAAGTAAAGGACTCTGCTGTGACCATGAAAACAAAAATGGAGTACCAGAGCAGTGTCTATGAAATTGTACCGAGCTATACCATGCGTTTGCCCATTATACGCAATTTTTCCATAGGCGGTTCTGCTCACATAGTGATGGGAAATTCCATGAGGAATATTTCCATGGGGCCGGAAACGGGAGACCTTGCCTCTGGAGATACTTGGGCAGTCAGTAAGACTGAAATCAGCGATCATGTGGAAGGAACGTGGGAAATTAAGAACCATCCCGCCTACTACACTTTGGCCATGCAGTATCGCGGTCACCAGTCTTCGTTCTATTTCTCCTACACCACCCCTCACACGCTTTTGAATGAATTGGACTACAATTTCCGCATGAGCGAATTGGATACTCTTGCCCCTACCAAGCGTTCTCGCGAAATAAAGGTCCCCGCCATGCTTGCTACAGGCATGAATTTCCGCTTTATGAAGCGGAATAACGTGATGTTTGACTTGGCGGCACGGGGCTGGGACGAGGACATTGAAAATATTGGCGGAAGCTTTGGCATGGACGCTATCACGGAAACCCAAAAGGACATGTTGGTGGGCCTTGGATTTCAGAGGGATGGAAGCCCCTTGTTCTATGATCCCTACCTGGATAGGGTCACTTACCGCCTAGGTGGTTGGTACAAGACTTGGTACGTGAAAGATGTTTATGAGTTAGGTGGATCTTTGGGAGCGGGTTTCCCGCTGGGCCGCAAGGGTACCACCTTGGACATTGCTTTCCAGGCAGGAAAACGTTTTGCCGACAATTCCCGTGATTGGGACGAGGTCTTTTTTGGAATCCGCATAGGACTCATGGGTGTCGGAAGTTGGGGCCAGACCCGCTAAGGATTTTATAAAGGAGGCTGTTATGGCTGTGAAGAAGACGACAACAAAAAAAGCTACGCCTAAGGCTGAGAAGGCTGCTCCCAAGGCCGCGCCTAAAGCTGCAAAGGTTGCACCCAAGGCTAGCATCAAGGCCGTGGAAAGCAAGGTGGAAAAGTCCGTGAAAAAGGCCGCCACTAAGGTGAAGGCTGCCGTGGAAACCGCCACCGCTCGCAAAAAATCCATAAAGAAGGTTGCCGATGCAGTGAAAGCTACCGCCAAGGCTCTGGCAAAGGTGGCAAAGTCTGCTCCCAAGGCAACCGAACAGACCGACGTGGCCAAGAACTTGACCGCCAAGAAGCCCGTAAAGACCCCTGCAAAGGCTGCAGAGAAGGTTTCTGCAGTCAAGGCTTCCGCTAAGCCCGTTACCAAGACTGCGTCCCTGGCTCAGTCCTTTGATGCAGAATACCTGGTACTCATGCAAAAGGACCCCAACTGGATGCAGGCCTTCTGGGATGTTTCCGAAGATCGCATTAAGCGTGCCAAGAAGGGCAAGGGTAAACTGGTGCTCCGCTTGTTCAACGTGTCTGGTGACCTGACTGTCAAGCGCAACAAGAAGTTGAAATTCCACGATGTGGAAGTCCCCGCCGACGCCCGCAGCTGGTATGTGGAAAACAAGAGCAACGAAAATACGATTGCTGTCCTTGGTGTGGCTGCTGGCAAGAACTTTATGCCCTTGGTGGAATCCGTTCCCGTTCAGGCCTATTCTTTGGAAGGTTCCCAAGTGAATGTGGACGATGCCTTTGTACGTGCCTCTTTGGGTGGGGCTACCCTGGGAGGATTTGGCAGTTCGGGCCTTTCCAGCATGTCAGCCAAGAACTGGCTGGAAAGCCTCTCCAGCTCTTCGGGTTCCATGTTCTCGGGAGCACTTTCCAGTGCCGCCCTCAAGAGCAACAAACTGGAACTCCCCAAGGATTCCGTGAACTACGGAAAGGACTTTTTCCTGTGGGTCAAGACTCGTCTTATCGTGTATGGCGGAACTCGCCCTGACGCCCACCTGCAGGTTCGTGGCGAACCCTTCCCGCTGAATCCGGACGGCACCTTCAGCTTTGAAGAAGACCTGCCGGATTGCACCAAGATTATCCCGGTTTTCGCTACCGACAAGGATGGCGACTTCCCCACGACCATCGTTCCTATCGTTGTAAAGCGCACCGAGTAGGTGCCTGCCACTGAGGACTCCATGTCCGCCCCTGGCAAGATTCACCTGCTGCTACACGCCCATTTGCCTTTTGTGCGTGAGCCCGACTTTGACCGGTTCTTGGAAGAGAACTGGTTCTTTGAGGCTATGGCAGAAACCTACTTGCCCCTTATTCAGATGTTGAATCGTCTGCAAGAAAAGGGTGTGCCGGGAACGCTGAACTTGAGCCTGTCTTCGTCTTTGCTGGCAATGCTTACCGACGAACTCCTGCTTAAACGGTTTACGGAGCATCTGCATCGCCAGCTGAAACTTATAGAAAAGGAACGTGTCCGCGTCCGTGGCGACGAATCGTTGTCCGAAGTGGTGGACTTTTATTATCGTCGGCAACTGGCCCTGATAACCACTTGGGAAGGCCCCTGTGACATGGAAATTGTCCCTGTGCTGAAAGAGCTGGAGGAACAGGGCAAGCTGAACCTTATTACCTGCGTGGGAACACATCCTTTTTTGCCAGCCTACCAGTCAGATGTGGAGTCTATCCGCCTGCAGTTAGGCGTTACGGTCCGTGCCTTTAAAGAGGCCTTTGGCAAAAAGCCCAGGGGGCTTTGGCTTCCGGAGTGCGGATACTTCCACGGACTGGATTCCATTTTGGCAGAATTCGGCTTCAAGTACTTCTTCTTGGAAACCCATGGCGTGCTTTTGGCAAAGCCCGCACCCAAATACGGCGTATTTGCTCCAATAAAGACCCCTGCAGGGCTTTATTGTATGGGCCGCGAGCAGAGTAGCTCCATGGAGGTTTGGAGCCGTAAAACTGGGTTCCCTGGCCATCCGGAATACCGGGAATTCTTCAAGGACATTTCTCAAGAGCTGGACCCAGAATACCTAGGACCCTACTTTATGGCAGGGAAGACTCCCATAGAGACGGGCCTCAAGTATTACCGCATTACGGGCAGCGAAGACAAGAAGGTTTACAGGCCCTGGAATGCGTTGCGCCTGGTGGAAGACCACGCACGGTTATTTGTGGCCAACAGGGAGGCCACCGTTACGGAATTGCTTCCGAAAATGGAGGGCAACAAGGTTTCCATTCTGTGCCCTTACGATGCGGAACTCTTTGGGCATTGGTGGTTCGAAGGCCCCTTGTTTATTGAAAAAGTTTTTGAACGAGCGGCCTGTTCCAACGTGGTGGAAATGGCTTCCCTAGAAACCACCATGCAGGATTCCCCGGACAAGGATGTCCATGCTCCTATATTTTCTTCTTGGGGCGAAGGCGGCTTTGGCGAAGTCTGGATGAACGACGAAGTCAGCTGGGCTTACCCGCTTTTCTTTAAGATGCGTGGCATGATGAATGACTTGAAGGCTAGGCAGTCTAAAGCCCCCAAGGCTATTGCTGGGTTCCTGAAGCGTTGCTATGATCAGGCGGCCCGCGAACTCGTGCTGTTCCAGGCTTCGGACTGGGCGTTTATGATCCACAACAAGTCTGCTGCCGACTATGCCCGTTTTCGTCAGAACACCCACTACAAGAACGTTTGTTCCCTGTATGCGGCGGCAACCAACGCTTTAATGACCGGTCGCAAGCGTTCCGGCGAAAGCATCCTGGAAAAGTTGGAAAAGCAGGATAACCTATTCCCCTGGATTGGCGAGCTGGATTAATGCCTTTGCGGGAATCCAGAACCAGTCAGGCCTAAACTCCAGTTCATAGCAGGCCTCGTAAACCGCTTTGGCGATAATGTAGGGCTTTGCCTCTGCCCAAAGTTGGTCCGAGTTCAGCCCCGCCGCCTGGGCATAGCCTTCCATAAAAGACTGTTGCATCCCGCCAGAGGGCTTGTGCCCTACGGCTTCTGCGTACTGGAAACTTCGAATCATGCCTGCAATGTCGGCGGCGGGGCTGCGGAGTCCCCGTCTAAAATCCAGAGTCCTGGAAGGTTCCCCTTCAAAGTCGATAATGGTCCAGCGGAAATCCGCACCGTTTTTCTGGACTAGGACTTGTCCCAGGTGGAAGTCTCCGTGAATGCGCTGCGGGGCGAACAGGGATGGTCCCTTTCCTGTGGAACCTTCCCAAAGGGACTTTAGATGGGGGAGGAGTTGCCGGATGCTTTCCCTATTGGGATCAGCAGCTGCTCCCGTACCGGAGCAATCTTGATCCAACAACTGTTGCAATTTTTCGAAAGGGGATTCTTCGGAGGGTGCCTTGCAGCCTTTCATTTTTGCCAGGGCAATATGCATCCGGGCTGTTTCTCCGCCCAAGGCAAATGCAGCGTCGGCATCAGGATGGTCGACGAACAAGTCCCAAGCCGACATGGAATGTTCTAGGTGGTTTTCCAGAATTCCCAACACAAAGGATTTGCCATCGGAAGATTCATAGCGGCAAGAGGCGAAAAACTGCGGGACCCCCGTATAGCGAATTCGATTCAGATAGCTCAGGATTTCTTCTTCGGGGTGGTTTCCGGCTTGCAGGCGCCTGAAAATCTTGAAGAAGAATTTCCCTGGAACCACAAAAGCAGAGTTGCTCTGTTCCGCAGAAAGGGGCCGCAAGGCTTCCAGTTCTTGCGGTCTAAAATCCCTGTGGGTGGTAAATAGGAAAGTTCCATAGGTTCCCTGAAAAGAGCGGGTGTCTTTTTTTTCAGGGAAGGCTTCCCTGAAAAAGGCACCGGCACATTCTTCATTTTCCACTAACAGGTAATAGTCCTGCTCGCTACCCTGGAATTGCACGCCTTCAATGGAAAGGGTTACGCCTCCAAGGGTGAGGCAATCTACGGTATTTGTAGAAAGAACCTTCCTGTTTTTCCCCATGAACCACCGCTGGGCGGTAATGTCCTTGCAGCCTATCATAGGGCAGGGAAGTAGCCTTGCTTGCGCAGGGTGGAGAGTATTTTCAGCTGGTTAGCCTGGGGCTCCTGCCCAAATCCCTCTAATACGAATTCGGGTAGGCGTTTTTTGGGACGGAATGCGATAGGTACGTCTTCCATGTCGCCCAGCTGCCAAGAAACAAGAAGTTTCTGCAGGAATTGTTCCCATGGAAAAACATCTGTGGAGGCGAGTGCAAAGCGGGCCGGTTTGAGGCCATCTGTAGCATCTATGACAAGGGTGCCATCCCTGTGACAAGAGAAAACGACACCTTGCCTTTCCACCCCGTGGGTGGCTTCTTGAGCCGGAATTTCCAATACCAGTCGCACGTTAAGCGGCCAGTACTTCCCGTTGGATTTGGGAATATTGGTAGTTGGAAATGGATGTAATCTTGATTATCAAATCTCTGGTCAGGCCTGCTCTAATGAGTGCCCTCGCATAATTTAATTTGTTCAAGTCGGGGTTTGTCATGCAACACCTCCTTATCCCGTCCACATAGTCTAAATTAGATTATTTTCATGACAAAAGTATGACAATTCTCCATGTTATTTTTTTCTTATCGCACAAAAAAAGATCTGCTTTGCAGGTGCTGAAATTGTAATTGCTTGATAGATAAAGGATTAAAAATTGACTGTTTCCAAAGAGGAATAATACACTTTGGAACAAGGCTGTGATTTAAATCACTTGCTGCGGAAAGTCTTTACGGAACTGCTTCAAAAAATCCAATGAGATTTCGCCCTGAACGACCTGCTCTATTCCGCTTTTTGCTTTTGCAATGCAGGTTCCTTCGGGAGATATGATTTGGGAATTGCCTGCGTAAGTTCCATCTGCGGAAACGCAGTTCACCGCCATAATGTAGGCTTGGCTTTCGATGGCACGGGCTTTTAACAAAATCTCCCAATGCTCGTTACGCACCGCAGGCCAGGCTGCTTGTACCGTAAAGGCCTGAGCCCCGTTTGCACGGGCCTTGTGAAATCCGTCGGAGAATCGTAAGTCGTAACAGATGAATGGTGCTATTGCAAAATTTTGAACAGAAAAAATCTTAGTTTCATTCCCGGCGACAAACTCGTTTTGTTCTGGAAAAAAGGGGTGCGTTTTGTCGTAGTAAAATTTCCCGGAATTCTCATCGGGAGTGTAGAGGATGACGCGGTTGGCGTAGCCTCCCTTTACTTTGTGCATGCCTCCGCCTAGGATGTTGCACCCTGATTCTTGTGCAAGCTTTTGTAGCATTTCTGCGGTAGGGGCATGGCCAGATTCAAAGTCTTCTGCAAGGGTTGAGGCCTGCTCTGGGACATAGCCCGTAGCAAACATTTCTGGAAATAGAATTAAACTTTGAGATGAAGGCCTTGCGTCCAGCACCATTCGCCTTGCTTTTTCCAGGTTTTCTTCTTTTTTTCCTGGAATAGATTCCATTTGTATCAGATATACTTGCATCGTTTTTGAAAGGTAGCAAAGATTGGACTTAGATAATGCGGCCTAATGCCACAATAGCGGCTGTCCTGGCTCGCAGTCTTGTGTTCCCTAAGTTTAAAAGGTGTGTTTTTCCATTGGTGAAAGATTTGACAAGATGGATTTCTTCGGGAGAGAAGCCCCCCTCGGGGCCTACCAACAGGGTGACTGGATTTGTTAATTTGTCTATAGCAATGTCGGGAAGAGTGCGCTCTCCATCCAAATCGCACAGTACAAGGTCTCCGCAATAGGCTTTGAGCCAGTCCCTAAAGGCGATGGGTCCGCAAATTTGGGTGAGCCAAGGTTTTTTGGACTGCTTTAGGCTTACTAGGCTTTTGAGTTCAGAACGCCGGATGAGCTTGTGCAGGTCGGAGTTCTTGGGTTCTTGTGAATAGTCCGTGCGTAAAAAAGTGATGGATGCAATTTCGGTTTGTGCCGCATGAAAAACAACCTCCTCCAAGGCATCGTCTTTGAGGCATGCAATAGCCAAGTTCAAAAGAGGCCTTTGGGGGGTCGGCGTTTCAATCTGGGAAATCTCCACTTGACAGGCCTTCGGGTCGGCAACCCTTATGATGCCATTGGCAAAGTGTCCCAGACCGTCGCAAAGCTCCAAAGTGTCGCCGACAGCGGCACGACACACCTTTATGGCGTGACTGCTTTCGTTTTCGTCCAAAGTAATGGCCCCTATTTCGATATGGGGGCAATAAAAACGGCTATCGGGGGTTTTCATGACCTTTAAGGTAGCAATTTTTTCTACTTTAGGGTTCATGACAATGCACAAGCCGGTGAAAGTGGTGGTTTTTGATTTGGATGGTACCCTATACCTCAGTGGTCGTCCATACCCCGGTGCCGTGGATACGGTCTCGCGGGTGGCCTCCAAGGTTCCCGTCTACTACCTGAGCAACAACACCAGCAAGTCGCCCGTATTTTACGAGAATCGCTTAAAGGTAATGGGCCTTCCTCTTCGGGATGATGGGATTGTGTCTGCCTTGAACTTGTCCCTGGCGGCGATTCATGAAATGGGATTGAAGAACGTTTTCTTTTTCGCCAATCCCGAGGTTCACGAATGGTTTTCGGCACAGGACCCTTCACTTAACCTGCATCCTTCCGTAGAGAATACGGAGCTGGTGCTGGTGGCCTACCATAACAGTTTTGATTACCGGGAACTCTGTGAACTGTCTTTTCGTGTCCAGCGGGGAATTCCCTTCTGGGTGACCCATACGGATTTTGTTTGTCCCGATGCCCGCGGTCCGGTTCCCGACATTGGTAGTTTTATGGCTCTCCTCAAGACGGCTTACGGCGTAGAGCCGGAACGCAGTTTTGGCAAGCCGAATCCGGCCATGCTTTCGGGATTGCTGAAGAATTACGCTCCCGAAGAAATTTTGTTTGTGGGCGATAGGTTGTATACGGATTTTGAATTGGCCAAACGTTCCGGTTGCCGGTTTGTTCTGCCCTTGTGCGGCGAGACCAAGCAAAAGGATGTAGATGCCTTGGTGGACAAGCCTGAATATGTAGTGGAGAGTGTCCAAAACATTGATTTCGAGGGATTTTTTGAAGGTCGGCTTTAATGCCTCAATAAAAAAAAGGTATAATAGGAAGGAACAATAGGATAAACGAGTTATGAATTCTTTTTTTGCAAAAATGTCTGTTGTAGGCCTTGCGGTAGGGGGGCTACTCCTTGCTGCCTGTGGTGATGACAAAGGGTCTTCTAGTTTCGATATGGAAGAATCCTTCGACGTGGTGTTGACCAAGGCGAGGTATGATTACAGATCCAAGGATTCTACCTTGATAGTGAAGAAGCCCGTGTGCAAGGAAAGTGATATTGGCCAATTGATCTGGAAAGAAGATGATTTTGAATTGCGGGATACCCTTAAGGCATATTTGAACAAGAATACGGCCATGATTGTCGAAAAAGGTGTCACGGAGCCTGTGCGCTATGGGTTTGATGGCGGAAAGTTTCCTGTAGGTTTTTGGTCCTCTCCCGAGGAACAAAAAAGCAATATCCAGTCAGGATTGCGATTTAAGAAGGGTGGAAAACTGAATAAGGTTGTCCACTATGGTGGAACGTGCTATGCCCAGGATTTCAAGACGAACCTGTTTGATGAAAATCCTTCCATGGCAAAGTCAGAACAGTTCTTGCTGGATTTCTATCGTGAATTCTTGGCGGATCCTGAAAAGGAGTTGGACGAGAAATCGGTGTTGAACAATGTCAAAGTGGAAGACGATTGCGACCAGTTGATTTTGTTTGATGTCGTCACCGTAGAATTGGATGAACTGAATGAATCGTCTGGAGAGTTGACGGTTTCTTACAAGAAAGGCCGCTCCTGTTCCTTTGAATTCTCCTTCCGCTACGCTATAAACGAAAAGGATTGCAAGGCCGCTTACGAAGAATTCGGGAAGGATAAACAAGCCAAGGAATTCCACTTCGAAGACTACTCCACGGTGCTGAAGTACAAGGATGGTGAATATTGCACGGATAAGTTGGTTGCGGAGATGAAGGAAGGCGAGTCTATTCACAAGACCAAGAAAAAATCTGCAGCCGTTGCCCCCTCGGGCAAGGACTTTGCCAAGGCGATTGTGGACCTTGTGATTTCTGGAATGAAGTAATTCCGGTTGGAAGCTTAAAAAAGGAATGCCGTGGTAAACCACGGCATTTTCTGTTTCTTTATTATTTACTTGCAGCTGCGTTTTTTGACAAGGAGGATCCCTAGGGCCAACAACAGCAGTCCTGCCGCCCCGCTGACCTTGAGGCAGTTGTGGAATACGGTACTCCGGTATTCCATGCGAACTGTAGATTTACCTTTGGGAACTTCCACGGCGCGGAGAGTTCCGAATGCCTTGTAGATTTTGGATTCCTTCCCGTTTACAAAAGCCTTCCAGTAGGGGTGGAAGTTGCCGGCCACTACCATGACAGCGGGGCGGTCGCTTTCCACTTCGAACACCTGGGTGTCCATCTTGGGGCTTTCCACCAGTCTTGCATAGCCTTGGACTATGCCTCCTTCTAGGCGGGTTTCTGGAGATTCGGACAAGATGGCTTTTTCTTTGTAGTAGAAGGTGTTGGGATCGTCTTGAGGCTCTGCGGCAGTTTCTGCGGAGGCGGTTGCAGAACTGTCCGTTGCTGTTGAACTGTCCGCGGCGGCTGCGGTGGAATCAACAGCGGCAGAATCGGCGGTGCTTTCTTCTGCTGCAGGTTCCGGAGCCTTGGGCTTGCGGATGGCAGCCTTGGTTTGTAGGGTCTTGATGGCGTCATCATCGCTCATGACCGCCACGTCGCCATAGAGGTAGGCTTCGCCCATGGCGGTGGGGATAGGCATGTAAGTGGTGCCCTGCCGGGAGTCAAATATGATGTAGCCAATGTTCATCAAGTCCAAGAAGGGATGTGCCGCTTCGGGGTCGTTGATGTTCAAGAGGTAATTGGAGTTTCCCTGGCCGCCGCGGAAGGCACGATAGCTGGCTAGCTCGTTGTCGTGGAAACCGTCAGCGTTCCTCAAGTGGAACTGGGGGAATGCGTTTGAACCCAGGGCTTTGTTCCGAGAAAGAGAAAGTACGCGAGGCGTATTCAGAGAGTCCGCCTTGTAGGGTACCTTTACTGCAGCAACTACGGGATTGTCTGGCTGCAGGTAATCCTTGGCGTTCACGTTCTGTATAAACACCCCGTCAATGAAGAAAAGGTCTATGGCGGCAGCCGCAGCCAAAAGCCCCGCTTTTGCAGCGATGCCTGCCTTCCACTTGCAGGCGAACAAGGCAACGCCGGCAATAATCAAGACCAGGATGAATCCGGGAATGACCTTGCTTGCGGTCATGGTCATGGCAATTTCGTTCAGGGGCTTAAAATAGGGGGCGGTAATGGGGTCGTTCAGCAAGTTTTGCCCGCTCATAAGGAACAAGCCGATTACGGCGAATCCTGCCACAAAGCATGCTTGCGCGGCCCGGTGGGTCCCGGGGAGTCCGGCTTTAAAGGAGTCTAGGTAATTTGCTATGGAAAATTCCTTGCCTTGGTCGTCTAGGCTCATGATTCCAAGGCAGGCTACAGCGTAGACCAGGCACGCCACCAGCCCGAAGGGACCGATAAACAGGGTCCAGTTGTAGCGGGCGACAACCACCAGCAAAAGCAGCAGGACGAACATGGCAGAACCATGGAGCAGTGCCCTGGTGTTTTTTAGGGCGTCTTCGGTTTTGTCTGCAAAAACCTTGAGTACGGGGGAGGCCATCATCAGGAGCAACAGTGGCAGCCAGAAAAGGGCCATGCCCGGCGCGCGGAAATTCTTGGCTCCCGGCAAAATGTTGTACCACAGCTTGAACAGCGGGGAGTGGGCCCCCATGCCATAGCTCAGGGCCAAGACTGCACCCAGTCCCCAGAAAAGGGCCCAACGGCGCTTGCCCGGCAAAAACAGACAGAGGAATCCTAGGAAGGTCAGGAGCGCGCCGGCGTTGTTGTGGTCCAGTTTGAAGCTGTTGTGGCCCCAGTAGAAGGGGGAGCCTCCCGATGATTGGTATTCCTGGATGGTGGCACTCACAAAGGAGCTGCCTTCTAGTTGGCCGGTCTTTTCGTTGTGTTCAAAAACATCCACCCCGATAAATCCGGGCAATAACATCTGGGCCAATTCCTCTTGGTGCAAGGACCAGCTGGCGGCGTGTCCGTAGTTGGTGTGGTCGCCTTCGCCACGGACAGACTGGGTGGTGGTGTACATATAGGGTGGAACCACCTGGAAACAGCTGATGGCAAGTCCAAAGGCTAGTCCCACGGCGGCAAGTCCCACACGCTTTCCCTTCAGGGCTGCACCCTGGCAGTGGAAAAATGCTTCATAAAGGGTGTAGAATCCGGCTCCCCACAAAAATAGGTAGGTCAGTTGCAGGTGTGAACCTAAAATCATCCAGGTGATAGAAAGGGCCAGAACAATCAGGTAGGGAAGGCTCCCGTCCCGCACGACCTTACGGATGGCAAGGAGCGCGAGCGGTGCGATGGCGAACACCATCATCTTGCCGTCGTGTCCGCCGTACACGTAGGTGAAGTATTCAGGGGAAAATGCGTAAAGGAACCCCAGCAGGGCACCCCACCACTTATTGCCTGTAAGGTTCCAGGCCAAGAGCATGGCACTCATGAAGGCCACCCATATGGTCAAGATAAACTTGAAGCCTACGGCTCGCGCGGGGTCAGTGAGGAACTGCACCCACACCAGGGGGTGGTAGGCGTCGGCGAACAAGGCGTCAATGGTGGGGACTCCTCCTAGGCGGCTGTCGTCCCATTCCGTGAGCACTACGTTTTCGGCACGCAGGATGCGGCTGCCGATGCCGTTCAGCTGGTCGCTGTTGAGCATCAGGGTGTCTGGCGTGAAGGCGAATTCCCGGAACACTATTAGAAGAATGCCCAGGAACAAAGCGGCCATGGCCGCAAAAAACAGGGGTTTCTTGTTCAAAAAGTTCATGGGAATAATATAGAAATGCAACAAAACAAACGCGAAGCCTATCTAGCTCGCGTCGTATGCGGAACCAGCAGTCCGCATAAGTTAGTCAGCCGTGTGTTCGTCAATGCGGGCAGTCTTGACAATGCTATAGATGCCAAACGCCGTTATGAGACAAACCGCGGTGATGACCAGAATTTTTACGATTTTTCCCATTGCAGACTCCTTACCTTCTAAATCTATCTGTTTTTTTTGAAAAAAGCAATAGGCTCAATGCAATTTTTTTAGGGCTTGGTCAAAATCATGCATATGACAGGGAGTTTCTTGTCCACAAGGTTCTCGCTGGGGATAATTTCGCTTTCCAGGATTTTGCAGTTGAATTCCTTTACGAAAAATTCCAGCTGGCTACGATCGAAACCCAGCCAAATGTGGCCATGGGTCACCCGGAAGGATTCTTCCTTGTGTTGGGCTAAATCCAACAGGGCCAGGGTTCCACCGGGCTTGAGGATTCGGATGGCCTCTTTTAGGGCGAGTCTCGGGTCTTGGGCATGGTGCAGCACCTGGCTCATAAGCACCAAGTCTGCAAAATTTTCTGGGAGGCCCGTGGAGAGCATGTCTGCTACCTTCGGGGTCACGTTGGTAATGCCCTTCTTCTTCAGAATTCGTTGTAGCCCGCTGACTACCTTGGGGTCGTAGTCCAGGGAAATGACGTTCTTGCACCGGTTTGCAAGCATAAGGCTCAGGTCGCCACCCTCTCCGCAGCCGATGTCCACGGCGTTTTCAAAGGGAACCATCAACTTGCTGAACAGGCTGATCTGGGCCTTGAGGCTTCCGCCGGCCTGGTCCAGCTTGTGAATTTGTCCCTTGGTCTTGTCTGTGCGGTCTTGCAGGACCTGTTCTGCCCTGCATTGGACAATGTCCTTGTCCGAAAGTTCGCTATATGCATCCCGAATGACGGAAAGCATGCGGCTGGAAAGCAGCAGCTCTTCGCTGAGTCCGTAATAGGCCTTGATGCCGTCTCGACGGTCCTTTAAGAGTTTGCAGGCGGAAAGTTTTGCCAGATGCCGGCTGGCGTTGCTCTGGTGGATATCCAAAATATCCTTTATTTCATTTACCGTGAACTCCGCCTGGTCCAAAAGCATCAGGATTTTTAGGCGCATTTCGTCGGAAATAGCGGTAAACAGGTCTATAGAGGGGACTATTGGCTCAACGGAAACATTTTTGTTTTGCATACCTTCAATATAATTATTAGTTTGGAAGAGTGAATAGAAAATGGCTGATTTTTTTTCTTTTAATCTTGTTGGCTGGGGGAGGGTCTTTTACAGCTGCGCAGCCTGCTTCTCATTATGAAGTTTCCTGGTCAAAAGACATGCCGGTCACTTTCTTTTCTGCCTTTACTAACGCCTTTGGCAGTTACCGCTACAATCAGATGGATATACCCGAACGGGGGGATTACCGCCAGGTTTCGGAATTGTTTCCCTGGGATAGGCCTATAGCGGGCCGTTACTGCGAGTCGGCAGATAGGGTAAGCGATTGGGCTGTAGTTCTTGGGGTGGCACCCCTTGCTTTGGCCGGGGCGTCCTGGGGGCTAGGAGATGCCTCGGGAATGGATTTTGCCGCCTATACGCTGATGTTTGCCCAGGCCCTGGCACTGCAGAGCGGGGTAAACCTGATGGTGCGTTCCTTGGAATTTTGGCCCAGGCCCTATGTTTACGCCAAAGATGGTTATGGGTCTGGGAGTCGGGCCGTGGTGGAAAAGGCGGAAAATGCTGAAGGGGAGGCTTACGGGAGCTTTTTTAGTGGGCATACCTCGGCTGCCTTTACCATAGCGGTGTTTACGGGGGAGTGGTTTAGCGAGGTTTACCCCAATTCCCCTTACCAAGGGATTGTTTGGGCGGCCTCTCTGTCTGCGGCCACGTTAGAAGGAGTCCTCCGGATTGCGGCGGGAAAGCACTACCCTACAGATGTGGTAGTCGGAGCCTTAGTGGGTTCAGGAATTAGCCTTGCGGTTATCCAAATTCATAAAAAACGGAACAATAGGTTCTCTTTGTGGGCATATCCGGGAGGGGCAGGTTTGACAATTCGCATATAAAAATTTTTTGTAAGCTCTTTTCAACAGAAAACAAAAAACGAAACCGTAAGGCGCAAACCCGGTATTTATGCGGGTTTGCGCTTTTCTTTCCGTATGACGGGATATGTGCCTTTCTATCAAAATTGTATCAAAATCGTACGTAATCAAAATATTGACAAGGATATGGGTCTCCGCTATAATAAATTTCCGAACGATAACCGATAAATGCTATGACGGCACTATGCCTTTCTGGGGTACACTGCAGAGAGCCGGCGG
>CACXIR010000009.1 GCA_902767785.1 Fibrobacter succinogenes
CAATCAGAATTTTCTTGTTCATATCAAACCTCTTGGCTCTAAATATACTCATTTATCTGGGAATTTCAAAAGAGTGCGTGGGCCGGTATGGGCACTTGTCTAATTTTTTAGGGTTTTTGTTGAGGCGGGTCACTAAAAAGCAGACACTGTATATTTTTGTTATCAAAACGACTGGAGCATGGGAGTCCGCATATAAACAAAAGTTTACAAAGTGTGGTGGAAAAACGGGATTCCATGTCACATTTTTTTGATTCCGGGCTTTTTTTTCAAATAATGATTTGCTTTTTTTTATAAAAAAGGGTAGATTTTCGAAGTATTATGTGGCGGGCCTTTGGCCTGGTGCATTTCGTTGCATATCTAAAAGGGTGAAAAATCTATGTTAAAAAGGTTTTCCATGTGGGGTTTTAAGGGTGCGTTGGGTAGGTTCATTCCTGCCATGTTGCTGGCCGTAGGAGCGTTCAGCAGTATTGCGGATGCTCAGTGTGCGGGGACCGTGCGCTTCAAACCTCCTTCTGATTGGACTGAAGCGTATTTTGGTACACGAAATTGTTCGGCAGCGCTAGCCGGCCATGCTACTACTTTAGATGCAGATGGATACTTCACGTTTGATTTGAGTACCATTGGCCATCAAGAAAACGGTGCGACTAGCTTCAGCATTCTCAGTAGCGTTACGCAGGGTGACATCAAAATGATAACCTCGCTTAATTGGGTGTCTGCAGTAGGTGCAGGCGAAGCCCCGCAGAATGCTCTTACGAACAATGCCGTGTTTGCTTGCCCGGGTTCAAACAAGACCCTTTACGTGGCTAGCGACCCTTTGAATCCCGGAAAGACTTATAAAGGCAGCGTTCCTCCCTCGGCCAAGTACCTCTTTGTGCTGGTTCCCGACGACAAGGAGTGGCAGTCCGACGTGATGATGGTTAAGTCTGGCAGCGGTGCCGGGAAACAGATGTCGCCAGCCCCGGGCATGTGCGGCTGGTTCCAGATGGTTTACGAAGAAGCCCAGGTTCCGGACGACGTCATCATTTACCGCAAGAACAAGTCTGAAGACGAAATAGGCCAGAACGGCCTTTGGGGAAACGACGCGGATGCGGTCCCCCTGCCATTGAAGACCATTTTGGAAGCCTTTGGTTCCGACAGGCTGTACTTTATCCCCGACGACACCCAGTGGCCTGATGGGGAAGAAGCTGCCCAGGGCCTGTTCATTACGGACCCGGGCGTGGACGGAATTTGCAAATTCGATTTGGCCGCAGTGATATACGACTCCGACGAAAGCGTGAACCCCTTGTTCTCCTCTGACCCCAGCACTGCGGGCTATGGTGCCTGTACCGGTGTGCGCAATGGGATTGTGAAGGTGGACTTGGGCCCCGACAACAAGCCCCAGTTCAATGCAGGGAACTCGAATGCGACGACTTGCGCTGGCGATGAAAAATTGTTCAGAACGCTCTTTAACTACGCCAAGGATACGAACGAGGTCCAGTGCTACAACATGCCCTTTAGGCACTATGGCACCGACCCCCGCTGGGGTTTCGATTCTGATTCCACCCACTACAACCTAAATGGCGACGAACTCGCATCGGGTGGGTACACGGGCGGATTCTATCCTCTCGAAAAATCCACGGCGGCAACCCGCGTGACTTCCCTTAGCCCCGTGGCCTGCGACAAGTGCCGCACCAAGAGGAAGGCGGAAGCTCCCGTTCCCTACACTTATTCGGGCGACTTCGACAAGTACTGCAACACCCCCGGCTGGTTTGGCGGCAGCGATTGCGACAGGTTGACTAACCCCACCAAATCCTTCTATAACGGCGACAATCCCGCAGTCTGGGACTGGGGAACCCGCCAGAACTGGGATGGTGTGACTCGTAACCAGCAGTATTGCTTTGAATCCCATGCCACCTTCACTTATAGCGAAGACCAGGAGTTCACCTTCCGCGGTGACGACGATATTTGGGTGTTCATCAACAAGAAGCTTGCTGTGGACAACGGCGGTGCCCACCTTGCGGCTCCCGGCCACGTGGTGCTGAAGAACCTGAATACCACGTATGGCTCGAACTTCCTGGTGCCCGGGAACGACTACCAGTTGGACATCTTCTTCTGCGACCGCCGCACCACCATGACCAACGTGATTATCAAGACCAACATGTTCATTAAGCAGACCAGCGGTCTTAACGCCAGCGGTACCAAGAACTCCGACGGTTCCGTGAGCTACAACATCTGCTATGACGAGAGCGGTGACGGATCTTGTGCCTCTCTTGCAGGTGTGGGCGGCGGCAGCAGCTCTGGCGAAGTCCATGCTTGCGGCAAAGACGTAGGAAACTATGGGACCCTGAAGTACTCGATTTTCACCAGGGGTGGCGAAAAGAAGGCTGATCTGAAATCTGGACAGTCGGGTTGGCAGTATGGCGGCATAGACCTTTCCAACCCCTTCAGCCCCAAGGTGCTGGCCGACAAGATTTCCGGCCTTGCTCCGGGCAGCTACCGCCTTGTCATAGACTTCTGCGACAAGCAAGGCAACTGCAATGCCAACGCCCGTACCTACATCAGCTTCCGCATCAAGGGTAATTTGGATGTGATGACCCAGACCTCCACCTACACGGTGAATGCCGGTGAAGAGAAGAGCAATGTCTACGCTTCGGGAACCAAGTGGGTGTTTGTGGATAAGGGACTTGCCGGTTCCCGCGTGCCGGTGTACGTGTCGGCCTTTGCCGATGGCGGCGTAGACCTGCTCAGTGCCATTGGTCAGACGTACACTTTGAACTTGGCGGCCGGCATGGTTGCCTACACCTCTAGGTTTGGTGACACCAAGGTGACTTGGCCCAAGACGGTGGGCGCCTCGGGTATCGACACCATTTGGGTGTCCCAGGGCCTTGACGGCATGACCACCAACCCCGAAGTGAAAACAGTGTCCCTCAAGTCCCAGGCCAAGTGCAAGGACTGCAACATTAGGCTGACCTTGACGGCTGCTTCTTCTGGAGTGTCCATGACGGGCGATCCGATTCCTCTTGATAGCGGAGCGTACGTCATTTCGATCCGTTCCCGCAAGGAGTACATGGGGGATTCCACGGCGTTCATCACGATTTCCAGTGCCGACGACGTGAAGGAACTGAGCCTTACCTCTTACATAAACTTGAGGTTCCGCAAGCCTCCTGTTCCCTATCCTCAGCTAGTGGATATGTTTGACTCTCGAGGAGAGGGCCTGGGAACCATTCCCATACCCGAACCTTATTACTCGCAGTCTAAGAGCTATCTGGACGGAAAGGGCGATTCCATTGCCATTTACTATGACAGGCCTTTTGCCCCCAACCCGCAGGGCGAGTACAAGGACTCCCTGCCGTTCCTGATTTGCTTGGATTGGGATGAACAAGAGAACGAGAAGTACAACTTCAAGGATATGAAGGCTTACAAGAAGACACCTGCCGCAACGGATACCATCCCCTTCTCCAAGACAAAGAAGGACACTGCGGTTACCTGCTCTTACGTAATTGACTCGGTAACGATTTACAAGGCCTTTGATACCCGCCGTAAGGCAAATGGAGGCAAGAGCGACAGCGTACTCACCTTTGTGGCAGATTCCGCTTTCTCTAGCATGGTGAAGACCTATGGCCGTGGAAAGCTTTTGAACTTTGCCACGTACATGGACCGTAAAAAGTTGACCAAGGGCCATTTCGACGGAAGCGTTACGGACCGTATGGCCCCTGTGATCGTGACGGCTCGCGTGCAGAACTTCTCTGAGCAGCTGAGCAAGCTGACGGTGACCCTTTCGGAACCGGTGAAGATGCTGGATGAGACCAACAAGATGGCTCCCTTCACCTTCTACATGAACTCTGCGTCGGAAGTGGCTGAAGCCAACCGCTTTGCCTCGTCTACGGCAAACTCCGCCCCCACGGGCATGGGTACCGACAAGATAGTCTTGATTTTCGACAAGACTCAGACCACCAAGAACCCCACTCCGCGTCTGGGCGACTATATCAGATTCCGCGCAGATTCCTGGATGTGGAGCGATACCGCTAACATAGCCTCTGAAGACATCAAGCGTGCTGCTGCCGACAGTATCTTGCATTGGAATTCCCCCACGAACTACAACTCTACGGCGAGACTTCCGTCTCCTTGGGCAAAGGTTGTGGGTGACTACTCCGTGGAAGTGTCTGCGGTTAAGCTGGCCACTATGAATGCGGAAATCGATGCCAAGAAGACCCCGGCGGTGGAAGTGTTTGTCGTTCCCACGATGTGGGGTAAGGACGAAATTGCCAAGGCCTATCCCAACACCTTGGGCTTTATCGTGAAGTCGGACCTGTCCTCGTTTATGAGCAGGGACTCTACCACGGAAGCCTTCTTCAGCGAACATCCAGACGCCCTTGCAGATGTGTACTTCCAGTACGAGGTGAAGTACTACACCAACCTGGGTACCTACGTGGCTGGGGACAAGGGAAGGATTTATTGCCTGGATGAAATGAACAAAAAGAAGTATAAAAAGGAATACTTTGGCGGCAAGGACTGCAGGTCTGCACAGGGCAACTTCTACATCGCCTGGAACATGCTTTCCGACAAGAAGCGCCTGGTAGGTACCGGAGCCTATATCGCAAAGCTCTCCTCCTTCGTGAAACTTGCACGATTTGGCAAGCCCAAGTCTGGCAAGGCCGAGGAAACCGACATGTGGGGAGCCAAGCGCGGCAAGGGTATCGTGAAGTAAACCGTAATTGCAAGATTATGAAAATGCCTGGGGTTCTCCCAGGCATTTCTGTTTCCATAGCCCAAGACTCTGTGCAGGGAAATTTTTCTATAATTATGGCCATGAAATCGCTTTATGTTTTGATTGTCGGAATGGCTTTTAGCATGGCCTTGGCCGGTGACCCGACGGACATGGATTCCCTGTTCCGCGGTAACGAGTATTCTCCGGAATTGGATGCGACGCTGCGGAACACTTCGGCGGCGCAAGGGCCGGCTGTGCCTGCGAAGAACAGCGCCGACAAGAAGGCTTCCAATGAGCTGTACGTGTTGCAGTTCGAGGCTGTTGGCGATTTTGATGCGGCCCAGCGCCGCCGAGCCGAACTGTCTGCCAGTACGGGATATGCCATACAGGTGGTGTTCGATGCTCCCTTCTACAAGCTCCGCGCTGGCGGTTGGAACAACAAGAAAGCCGCCGACGACAAGGCCCGCGAATTGTCTGCTTACAACATTAGTGCATTTGTTGTGAAGGTCCGTTAAGGGCCGTTATTCTAGCAAGCCCAGAATCTGTTTGATTTCACGCTCGTCTACGGTGGCGGGTATGAACATGCGCTCTTCGGGCGAAACGTAGATAAGCTTCCTTTCGGAACTAGGCCGCAAGCTCCTGTCCCTGAGGGCCACAGCTTGGTTCTTGAGTGAATAGAAGAATTTTCCAGTCTGTATGAACTTCTGGTTCTTTATTCCTTGCTTGAGGGCATCCGTAATCAGCGGGGCGATTTGCGGATTGGGCCAGGTTTCTTTATGGAGTTCCGCCAACCTTTGCTTAAGCAAGTCTTCGTGGATGGGAGATTCGTGGTCCACGTAGAACTTCAGCTGGGTAATGAGGGATGCAGTCGGCAGTTCGGGGATGGGCTTGTCATGAGGCGTGCCTTCGATTTTGGGGTGCAGCACAGCATAGGGTACGACCCCCAGGCTCTCTGCCGTAACCATTTCGGTTTCGGCCTCTTCTTCGGCTTCGCCTTCTGGCCCTTCTTTAGGCGGCGGGGCGACGCTTTGTTCAATGGCAATTGTGGTCACCATATGGCCAACTTCGTCGCTGTAGGCCATGTACCAAGAGGGCGTCCACAGGTTAAGCACCTTCCAACCCAGTTGCCGTAGCAACGTGTGGCGTATGTAGATGCGGTCTTCGATGGATTCCTTGAAGCGTTCTGTGGTGCAGTCGTCCTCCACCATGGCCAGGAACCGCTTGGAATTGTTTGCGTCCACCACTACGGGGCCCACGGCGATGCCGCACTGGGAAAATGCCGGTTCCACCTGAATGTTCTCGTTTCGCAGGGCTTCCATGGACTGGGAATAGAGCGGGGATTCCTTGGGAGATTCTTGGGGAATTTCTAGGGTTAGTACCTTTTGCAGGTATAGGACCCATTCCCAGAACAAGTCCGGCTTTTCTGTGGGTTTTTGTGCCATGTCCTGCTCGGCAAGGAACACTTGCAGTTCTTGTCTTGCCAAGGTGGTGCAAACGGAAAGCTTGGAATTGATTGCCTTTTTCTCGGTAACGTTGTACTCTGCGCAGACTATGATGGAGTCTCGCATTCGGCCCACGGCCCTTTCTGGGGTTTTGATGTAAAAGCTGATGGCTGGATTGTTGGGCTGAAAGAAAAATCTTGCGGCAAGGGAGTCTTTGGATACCAGGCCCCGGATGGCCTCCCAGATTTCTTGGCATGTGGACTGGTGGAACGCCACGATTCCAAGGGTCTTGCCCGGTTGCTTTTCGGCATGCCTGATTGCCGCCTTGGCAGTGTCCATGATCTTGTCTGGGACGACTTTCAGGGTTTGGTTCTTTAGGACTTCGCGACTGGGCTGGGGCAGCTGGTGAATTCCGCCGCCATAGATTTTGCAGTTGGCGAAATCAACTAGGGAGGGGTAGGAATAAGTGGAGGAGAACCAAAGCTCCCGTGTGGGAATGCCCTGCCTTAGGCTCATGGTAAGGATGGATTCCTGGAATGCGACTGTGTGGGGAGTAAGGTCCTCTGTATAGCCATCCAGGGGAAGGTATTCCAGAACAGGCGCATGGGGGTCGCCTATCAATATGGTCTTTTCCGCCCTGAACATGGCGGGCAGGGATTGCACTGCGGTGATGCAGTCGGCATCCAAGAGGAGCAGGATGTCGAACTTTTGCGCGGGGGCTAGGTTGTAGCTCTGCTCCAAAGGAATGCAGGCGAAAATCCCAGGGTTGTTCTTGACGGTGTCGTGTACCAGCCTGAAATTTGCATTGCAGAACTGGTCCAGCTGGGCGCGGTAATCCTTTGTTTTTTGAGATCTAGCCTTGGGCAGCAGGGAGAACAGCTCTGGTGCCTGTTTGCCGGCTTGCTGAATTTGGGTGCCTGCCCAGAAGTGGGCGAAAGCCTGCGAAATGTTTCGATTGACGTTCTCGGTATCCGATAGGTATGCGCAGAGGGCCTTGGCTCCCTGACTTTCTAAGGATTGCAGCAGGGAAGTGATGCGGATGTGGGTTTCCAGGTTTCCCCAGTTGTCGTTCCACTGCTGGATTTCGTTCAGCCATTTTTCGATGCAGAGGCTTTCCAGGGGGGTCTCTAGCGATAGGGACCGAGTCACCTTCCTTGTAACTTCTTGTAGCTCCCGCACGGTCTTGGCGTAATCCTTCATTTGCGGAAGAGCATCCTTGAACAGGTGCCATTGTTCCAGAATCTGCAAGAGCAGGTCTATGCGCGGGTCGTTCTTATGGGATTCCTTGAAGTCGTAGATATAGGTGATTTTCTTGTTCAGCTCGACCCAGTTGGAGCGTTCATAGAGCCAATCCTTGCCTAGCAGGTGGTTTCCCAGGACGGAGGTGTCCTTGTAGGCACGCTTGTTTTCTTGCAGCTCTATGAGGGTGTCGATAAGGTCTAGCAGCTGGCTGTCAGAGGAAACGGACTTGGGGTCCTTTAGAACTTTTAAGAGCTTTTTCTTGGAATTGCGGTACCTGTCCGAAAGGCCCTTCAGGGTCGCCTTGAGGCTTTCGGCAAAGTCCTCCCTAATGGAGAGGATGTTCTCGTCTACGGCATTGTCGGTGTAGATTTCCGATGTTTGCCTGCGGTAGCGGACCCACTTGTCGCCTGCTTCGGGCAAGGCCTTGAGGGAATCCTGGTAGTCTTCCCAGTTGCTAGAACGAAGCTCCCAGCCCTCAAAGACGGGCGTGTTGCGGTTGAAATTCTCGAGGATGAGCTCAATGATGTCGGAAAGTCCTGAGAGGTAGATTCCTGTGGGGAACAGGCTGGTCTTTTCTACCAGCGCAAGCAACGGCTTCAATTCGTTGACCTTGTCCGAGGCGTAGGCCAGCTCTTTGGCAGTGGCTTCTTGGGCTTCTAGGTCAAGACTTGGAACGCGTACCATCTTGAAAGCGTTGCGAGCTTCTTTGCCCTTTCTTTCAAAGTAGAGGAAAAGGATCTCGTCTAGATCGGCCTTTATCTCTTGATAGCTTTGATAGGATACTTTTCCCAGTTCGGCGAACAGGCTTTCCGAGGATTTGATTTTGACGGCGGGATTCTGGACGAATTCTGCAAGCAGTTCTGAAAGGGGTGCATCCGCTGGCTGGATGTTTGTACTTACAGCTTCGTAATAGCGCAGGAATCCGTCACGGTTTTTTTGAAGCTCGGGAAGCAAGGCGTCTCGTTCCGGACCATTGAAGTTCCGATAGAGCGGGAACAGGGTTTCGCTGAATTCCTGCCGGGAACAAGCCCTGCGGCATACCACCAGTGTTTTTTTGTTGTTCGCCAAGGCTTCGGCAACGATGTTTGCAGCAACCTTCATTTTGGCGGTTCCCGGCAAGGCCTGGATAGCGTAGGCTTGGCTGTCGGGACTCAAGGCGTCCATGGTGACCTTGGTGGAATGGGAATCGGTAATGTACAGGGGGTAGTGGTCCAGAGGCGAATAAATCTTGTCAAATACGCCTGAATCAAAAACAGATTCTTTAGTTTGGAAACCTTCTGCCGAGTAGAGAGATTGCAATGTGGTGGACGCGGCACTGTTGGATTCGTCCAATCCACGTTCCAGGCACTTTTTCAGCCCAATCTTTACGGAGTCCAGGAAGGTGAGGCAAATGCCATGCCGGGTGAATTTCCAATTTTTCTCGGCGGCCACTGCTTTTTCAAACAGGGAGAAATATAGGAGTACGCTGAATTTTCCACCTAGGGTGGCGTCTTCTATGGTGGGCAGGTTAATCTGAGAACTTAGGCGTTCCCGAAGGACCACGTTTTCTACCGGAGGCCTTTTGGACAAGGATACTGTCTGGTTTTGCAGGTCCACGTCTACAGGAACCAGCAAAGTCGGGGAAAGGGCGTTCCCTTCCCATTTTAGGAATCCCAGCAGAAGGTACAAGTCGGAGTTCCCGAAATCTTCGGCCTTTTCTTTAAGGGCCGCGAACAGGTGCTCCTTGACTTCCAGCTTTTGTTGAGGTGTAAAGTTAGGTGTCTGGGGAAGGAAGGAATCCAGGGGCAGAGGACCGTTGGTCTGGTTCCATTTCTCGAAGAATAGGTCGCCTGCTTCCATGACCAGGGGAGTCTGGTAAAGATTCTTGGTGTTGAAATTCAACAAGGAATCCTTAGAATCGAACAATGCGGATTCCTGACAAATCTTAGACAGGGTTGCGGACAAAGCAGAACGAGGCATGTTCTGAATATAGATAATTTAGAGGCTACAGTTGACGCGATGTCAATTCCAGGGCGTATTCCAGGCTGGCCGGGGCGGGATTTGGAATAAGGCCAGACTTGAAAAGGACCCGCCCCAGGAGTTCCTGTGGTAGGATGCCCGCATCCCGGTCTTCGCGAATGCTGTGGGACTTTTCCCGCTTGGAAAGTTTTTTGCCAGAGGCGTCGACGATGAGGGGGTGGTGCAGGTATTTCGGAGGATCTGTTCTGCCTAAAATCTCCATCAGGGCTATTTGTCTGGCAGTGGAGGATAGCAGGTCTTCGCCTCGCACCACATGGGTGATGCTTTCTTGAATGTCGTCGACGCAGACGGCAAACTGGTAGGTCCAGCATCCATGCCGGTCTTGAATGGGAAAGTCTCCGCATTGGAGCTTCGGGTTCTCTGCGAAGTCCCCAAGCCGCAGGTCATGCCAGTTTATTACTTTGTCTGGAACCTTGATGCGAAGGGAATGGGGGGCGTCAAGGGGTTGTTCTCCATCGCACTTTCCCTGGTAAATGATTTCGCCGTACTGGTTTTTGGGATTTTGTTCTTCTAGTTCTTTGCGGCTGCAGTAGCAGGGGTACACAAGGCCTTTCTGTTGCAGGGCTTCCAGGATTTTTGCGTAGGAGTCGAAGTGTGCGCTCTGGATGCTTTCGCTTTGCCACTTGAACCCTAGCCACTGCAGGTCTTCGCGGATGGCGGCGATATGCTCGGGCCTGGCCCTGCCTTGGTCGTGGTCTTCGATACGCAGGTGGATTTGCAGGCCCCATTTTTTTGCGGCCGCCCACACGTACAAGGCCGAAAGCAGGTGGCCTTCATGGAGGTAGCCCGTGGGGCTGGGCGCGAATCGGATTTTGCCGGACATGGGGTAAATATAAATTTGTTTTAATGCTATATTATTGTCGTAAAACAACGAGAAATCGGGGTGGATATGAAATTTGGTGGAATGGTCGGGTGCCTTTGCCTGGCAGCCTTTGCCGCAGGGGCGTTTGCGGCTGATATTATCGCGACGACGTCCAACGGTTCTACAGTGATTTTACACGATAACGGCCGTTGGGAATATTACCAGAACAATGCCAAGGTTCGGGACGTTCGCCCCGAGGCAACGCCCGAAGACGCCAAGTTCAACGTGTCCGTGCTTTACGAGAGCGCAGAAAAAATCAAGAAGAATGTGCGCATGGCCCTGGAAGCGGACTTTGCTACGGAACAGGAAATCAAGGACAGCCTGCGTAAGGTTCCCAAGGGCGGTGTCATTTATTTCCAGGTACCCACCAAGCAAATCAAGAAGGGCCTGAACCGAGAATTCACTTATTCCGTGTACGACAAGGGCAAGACTCCCATTTTCTCCAAGACGGTGGCCGAAACGGAGGCTACTCCTAGCGAAGATGCCGGCGTGTCCAACTTGGTGGTGGTTCCTGTGTATGGCCGCCCCAAGTCCAAGGTGATGAAGGCCCGGGTGGAAAACCGTGCCGCCCATCAGACTCTGGACATAGATGTTCCTATCCAGTAGGGTTGATTCTTAGAGCTTGTTGTGAAATTCGCTGTTGTGGATTTGGAAACCACCGGGGGTAAGCCCTCCGATGGACGCATTACCGAAGTGGGCATAGCCCTGATGGACGATGCCAGGGTGGTGGAAACTTACCAGGCTTTGGTGGATCCCGGAATGCCCATACAGCCCTTTGTACAAAAACTGACGGGCATTACCGACGAGATGGTGCAGGGCAAGCCGCAGTTTTCTGATGTGGCCGAACGCGTAGCGGATTTGTTGCAGGACCGCATTTTGGTGGCCCACAATGTGCAGTTCGACAGCCGCTTTTTGATTGCGGAACTGAAACGTTGCTGCATCAAGTACGACCCGCCTAGGCTTTGCACGGTAAAGCTTGCCCGGAAATTTTTCCCGGGGCAGTCCAGCTACAGCTTGCGGAACCTGGTGCTGTCTTTGGGGCTACCGGACTTTAACCACCACAGGGCTTTGGACGACTGCCTTGCGGCGGCGGAAATCTTGAAGATGGTTCTGGAAAAGGTGGGCGAACCCGCCTTGCTTAAAGAAGTTAAGAACCTTCCCAAAAAGAATCGTTAGCCGCTACTTATTAAGAGCCGCTAGCCATTGCCTATTGCTTAAGCAGTCCCGCTTTGAATTTCATTTTCAAGATGCGGGCGGCGGACTCTTCTATGCGTTTTTTGTAGTTCTTGTTCTGCTTGGAAAGTTGAACCATGTAGTTCACCATCTCTACCGCTTTTTGCGGGTAGGTAATCATGAACATGTCGTTCCCTGCAATAAGGGCGGTGCGGATAAGCTTGCGGAAATCTTTGCGGGGGTAGCCCTTGCTTTTGACCCGCTCGGTGCCGCTGACCCAGGCCCGCAAGGAAACGCCCCACAGGTCGTCGGTAAGGATGACGGTTTCGGGGTCCATGTCCCTTGCCATTTTGACAATCTTGGGCTCGAATACGGCGGGACGGCTAGAAATACGGACAAACCGCACGCTGCTCATCATGGTGACGGGAATGTCGCTGGAGAGCCGGCTAAAGAATTCCACGTTGTACGCTATCTTGTCCTTTGGGCTTGCGCTGATGGCGATTTGGTGGTCGCTGTTGGTCCAACTGTCGTAACCGGGAAAGTGCTTGGAAACGCAGATGACGCCGCTAGATTTCATGCCCCGCACAAAGGCCCGGACCTTTTCGGTGCTGGTGGAATCCTTTTCCCAACTGCGGTTGCTTTCTTCCATAAAGGAGTTCTTTTTCCGGTGGTCTTTTGCAGGGTCCAGAACGGGAGCCAGGTTCAGGTTGATTCCCAGTTCCATAAGTTCTCCGCCAATGTCAGCGGCGATGGCTTTGATGGAATCTTCCGGCATGTCCCGCATCTCTTTGGCACTGGGAGCCTTCTTCCACTTTTCGGAAATGCCGCCCAGTCGGTTTACCAGGCCGCCTTCTTGGTCGCTGGCCACTAGCAGCGGGATTTTCAGGGAGTCGTTGGCTTCGCGGATCCTTTGCTTGAAGGCGGCGGTGTCTTTCAGGTGGTTCTTCATGACCAGTACGGCGCCGAATTCGTTTTCTACAAGGAATTTGGTTGGGGACAGGTAGACCATCACCATCTGAGCGGCTTTTTGCTTGAGGCTCAGGGAGTCCCACAGGGGCATTAGTTCATCGGGCAGACCGTAGGGGTTTTCTACAACCATATTTGCTGAACTGTCGGAACGGACAGTGTCGGCTGCCTCCGCCTGGACCGCTTCCGCTTGGACTGCTGCCACGGCAGTGTCTGCTGGTGTTGCCTGGGGGGCTGGCTGCGCAAAAGGCAAGACTGCTCCCGCAATAAGGAGCATCACCGTAAAGAGGAATGTCTTTGCCTTGCTAAAAATATGAACCTCGGGTTTGGTTTCTTCGTGGCTGGAGCCATTCAGAATGACGGTTGAGAAAGTACTGCTGAAAGACGAGTGAAGGTGTTCCTTAGGATGACTTCTTGCCAAAGCGGCGAGGCTTGAATTCACGTGGCGGAAAGTCGAACTTGAGCTTGCCCTTTTCCAAGAAGAGGTAGGCATCGAATAGACGATGACTCTTGCTACGGAATCCCTTGATAAGATCCGTCTTCTCGCCGGCCAGGAGTTTTTGGATGGCCTCGAAGGGCAGTTCCTTGCCCAAGAGGATTTTCGGTAGCGAAATGCCTGTAGGCAGTTTGTCGATGTAACTCTGGGAAACGTAACCGGTGAGCGTCTCGAACACGTCAGTTCCATCTACGTAGGACTGGCCCACCTTCTTGATGGTTTCGATTTCTTCGGGCTTTTCGTCAAACACGAACTCTATCTTGTTCTGGTCGTTGATGATGACCACCGCCGAAAATTCGGAGCCTTTCTTGCTGCGGAATCCCGTAAGGGGACCGATTTTCCGTTTGGTCAATAGTTCCACCACCTCTTCGTCGGTAAGGCGCTTGCCGCCAATCATCTTGCGGATGACAATGCCGTCTTCGGTCTTGTAGCGGCTTACGGTCTCGAACACCTTCTTGCCGTTTACGGGGCTGAACTTTGCTTCGCCCTCGGTGTGTTCTTCCTTGAATCCCTTGATGTTTTTCACCATGGTGCGGGTCATGTCCACAATGCCCTTCATGAATTCTTCGCGGGATTCCTTGCCCTTGGAAATCAGGTCCATCTTGTATTCCCATTCCCCGGTGAGTTCCGGGCTGGTAAGGGCGTCGCAGTTCATGGCAGAAAGTACCTTGATAAGGTCGAAGGCCTTGGCGGTGGGAATCATGTCCTTGCCGTCGCGGACCACGTACTTGTCGCTGACCAGTTTCTCGATAATGGCAGCACGGGTGGCAGGGGTCCCCAGGCCACGCTCCTTCATGGCGTCACGGAGTTCGTCGTCTTCCACTAGCTTGCCTGCGCTTTCCATCATGGAAAGCAGGGTACTTTCGGTGTAGTGTGCAGGGGGCTTGGTAAAATCTTCGGCGGCATCGATGCCGAGCGTTTTGGCGGCAGTCCCCTTGAGTTTGGGAATGTCGGATTCCTCATCGGATTCCTTGCCGTAAACCGCCTTGAATCCGGGGTCCACCAGGATCTTGCCCTCGGTAAGGAAGGTTTCCTTTTCTACGGTGGTCACGCGAGTGGTGTTCAGGTACTGTGCAGGCGGGTAGAACACGGCAATGAACCGCTGGCAAATCATGGTGTAGATTTTCTGTTCCGCTTCGGAAAGGCTCTTGGGAGCGACTCCTGTGGGGATGATGGCGAAGTGGTCCGAAATCTTGGTGTTGTCGAATACCTTCGGGGTACGCTTGACCCAGTTCTTGTCCAGGACCTCTTGGGCGAACTTGGCAAGCGGTCCAGTAATCTTACCCAGGGTGGCCTTCACGGGGGCCACGTAGTCTTCGGGCAGGCAACGGCTGTCGGTACGGGGGTAGGTGGTGGCCTTGTGGTGTTCGTAAAGGCTCTGGGCGATGGAAAGGGTGGTCTTGGCGCTAAAGCCAAAACGGTTGTTTGCTTCGCGCTGCAGCGTGGTCAGATCGTAGAGCTGGCCGCACTTTTGCTGGCTGGGAGCGGTGGTCTCTTCGATGGTGCCAGGCTTGCCCTTGCACTTGTCGAGAATCTCGTTGACCTTTTTTTCATCGAAAAGCTGTTTTTCCTTTTCTTTGCCGTTTTCGCAGAACCATTTTCCCTTGTAGGCATTGCCGCTGTTGTCAAAGTTGGCTTCGATGGTCCAGAACTTTTGGGGCTTGAACTGCAGCCGCTCCTCTTCGCGCTTTACGATAATGGCGAGGGTGGGTGTCTGCACGCGGCCGCAGGGGGTAATCTGGAACCCGCCCATGGAACTGTTGTAGGCAGTAAGACCACGGCTTCCGTTCATGCCTACCAGCCAGTCGGCTTCGGAGCGGCAAAGGGCGGCATCCTTCAGGTTTTCCATGTCTTCTGCGGTACGCAGGTGCTCAAAGGCATCCTTGATGGCGGCAGGAGTCATGCTCTGCATCCAGAGGCGCTTCAGGGTCTTGCCCTTGAAGTTTCCCTTGAGAACGTAATCCAGGATGTAGAAGAAAATCAGTTCACCTTCGCGGCCCGCATCGCAGGCGTTGATGATGGTGGTAACGTCTTTCCTCTTGATGAGTTTCCCGAGGGCGGTCAGGTGGCTCTTGGTGGTAGGGAGCGCCACCAGCGGGAACTTTTCCGGCAGCATGGGGAGCGTCTTCATGTCCCAGGCCTTGTACCGTTCGTCAATGTCTTTAGGATCGGCAATTCCTACCAGGTGCCCAATGGCGTGGCTCACGATGGTGGTATCGTTTTCCCAATAGGCCGTTTCTTTCTTGAAACTTTTTGTGCCAAGGACCTTTACCAGGTCGGCTGCTACACTAGGTTTTTCTGCAATGATAAGGGTCTTTTCGGGAAGCTTGGATTTGGTTGCCATATATCTTGACCTTTAAAACTTATTTCCATTTGAATCGACCGAACAGGCCAAATAGCACTGCCAGCACGGTAAAGGGGGCGTGGATGATTTCTACGGGAATGCACCATTTTAACAGGTGTTCCTGCTTGAAAATTTTGAGGCCCCGCAAAATCAGGATCAGGTCCCCCAGGCACTTCAGAACAAAAGCGATGAGGGTGGCCACAAGGATTTCAAAGCTGAAGGGCGAAAGGGCGGCAGTCACGCAGAGCATGGTGAGGAAAAGGAACACCATGGAGAGCACGAACACGATTTTGGGGGAGTAGTAGATGGTCTTGGAGGCCCAGCGCTTGCGCTGCTCCCAAAGTTCCTTCAGGGTCTCTTTGCCGTTTGTGGTGACAAAGGTGGTGGGGGTGATGCAGTAGCGCATGGCAAAGGGGCGGTCGGTGGCTAGCTTTTGCATCAGCAGGTCGTCGTCGCCGCTTTGGATCTTGATGACGTTTTCAAAGCCGTTCACGCTCTTGAAAAAGTCCTTTCGGTAGGCCAGGTTGTTTCCTGTGCTGGTCAGGGGCAGGTGCATGGCTAGGCCTGCAGTGCCCGCCACCCGGTAAATGAGGGTTTCCACCGCCTGCATGCAGATGATGAAGGGGGATTTGCCGGGAGTGGTGGGAATGTAGGAATGCCCCGCCACAAGCTCGATGCCAGGTTCGAACTCCCGGATGATTCCCGTAAGCCACTCCCGCTGGACAATGCAGTCGGCGTCCGTAAGGCACAGGATGTCCCCCTCGCAGGCCTCGATCATCTTGCTGATGGCGTGCTTTTTGGGACTTACGCCCTCGGGGATTTCCTTGATGGTCAAAATATGAAGCCGTTCCGGGTGGCGGGCACGGTATTCTTCCAGTATGGCGGGAGTGTCGTCGTCGGAGCGGTCGTCGGCCACCCAAACGTCCCAGACGCCGGCATAGTCCTGGTCAAGCACAGAATCCAGGGTGGCCCTGATGCCAGAGGACTCGTTCCGGGCGGCAATGAGGACGCTGACCCGCGGGGGTGGGTTTACGGTGGACCTACCTTCACGGACTGTACCCAAGGCATGGAAAAAGCGTGCTTCCAGCCACAAGTAGAAGAGCCCGAAAAGGGCAAGGAGGGCAATAAGCACGTATGTGACGATGGTCCAAATCATTTTCGGGGCTAAATGTAAAAAGGTTTTTTTTGTTTTTGGTCGGACCGGCAGGGCTTGTTGGAGCGATTTTCGGATACATATATATATCTTATATTAAATGACTCCTTTTTTGGGGATTTTTGCCTAAAAAATGGGTAAAATTAATTTTCCAGGGCAATCCCTTTCCAGGCGTGGGAATTAATGTATCTTTCGCCCCGGATTTTAAAACAGGTTGGCACATGTCCTTTTAGGAGTGTGCCATTTTTGTTTGAAAGGCCTTTTTGCGGGCTCCTTGCCGCCTTTTCCATATGAAACTTTATTGGAGGGAATCCTATGAGAAATAGGATATGGGGCCTTGCTGCCCTGGGGGGCGTTTTGCTCTCGTCAACTGCTTTTGCAGGGACTTGCAAAAGCATGGTCTTGTATGAAAACGGAAGTTCTGCTGGTCGCATGGAAGAATCCACGCGGTCGTTCCCGGAGGCTCCGGAATGGTCTGCCAACTGGGGGGATTTCGAGGGCATGAAATCGCCCTATGTTCGCCTTTCGGGCATGCGGAACTACCGCAGCGACTGGACGGGCTCGCTGGTGTTTGACGCCTTGCCCGCCACGGTACAGGGGGGAAGCCTCAAGTTGAAGGTTCGTTCCACCCAGGCGGCAAACTTTGGTGTTTGGCTCTCGGGTGCAGGCGGCAACGGAAAAATTTCTTTCCACGCACTTGCGGCGGGCAAGGCGCAGTCTTTGGAAATCCCCGTTGCCGACCTGCTTGGCAGTGGCAATGTGGAAGTAGACAAGGTGGGAATCGGGTTGTTTGGAGTCCCCGCGAACCAGTACACCACCTTGTTTGTAGACGACATTGAGCTGACCTGCGTGCAGGAGGGCGGCGCTGTTGCTGCAGCGGGCGGAACTATTGGCGGAACGGCGGCTGGCGGCACCGACACTGATGTAGGAACCGCTGCGGACTTTTCACCCTATGTCTTTGTGGACGTGAATCCCGCATCCCCCGTGCGCGAGGGCTTGTTCGAGGATGTCTACGAAAGGCCTGTCAAATCCCGTTACTCCGCCTCCGAAAGGCTGTCCTTGAAGGGTAAGACCCAGGCCCATTTTGTGATACCGGAAGAAAGCCAGTTGCAGATTTTGGGAATCAAGGATGCGGACGCCCTGTCGGCTAGGGAGTCTTGGCGTGGCTGGTATGCTAGCTTATTCCTGGTGGAAAAAGGGAGGTTGGAAGAAGGGTATATTCCCAATTCTAAGCGGATTTTTGAAGAGGCGCAAACCATTGCGTCCATGAGCGACTACACCACGTTGCCGGTCTTGTTTGCAGATGTGGACTATGGCGTTTCTTATTGTGAGGATAGCACCTGTGCCAAATGGGAAATCGAGGATTACCGCTTGGCTCTTGCGGGAATCCCGACACCATGTGTTCATGCATCCAAGGTGCGTTTGGTATACGACCCCTATTTTACGGTGACTCCTAGCGGGAGGCTGCCTCGTCTTGAATTTTGCACTGCAGGAAGGTGCCTGGAACTGAACCCCAAGTCCGAGGGGGTCCTAGAATTCGGTTCGGCAGGAATCCAGGAAATCCTGGTGAAAATTCATCTAGAAAATCAAACTCTGGAACAGAAACTCTTTGTGGAGGTTAAGTGATGAAATTTATTGAGAGGATTCTAGCGTTTTCCCTGGCTTTGACGGGAACAGTTCTTGCCAATTCCGTGGACCTGTTTTATAGCGGTGGAGAGAAGCCATGCTTTTCTCGGGGTACGGCTTTGATTAACGATGTATGCTTTGATAAAAAAGGCATGGCAGTAAATTCGGGCCTCCCTAAGGCACGTCTGCGGATCATTGACCCGCCAAGAATTGGTTCGGCCCGTTTCGGTTTTTACCTGGAAAGGCCCTTCTTTATTATTGATGGAATTCATTTGAGTACCGACGAAAAAAGGACGCTCTCGCAATTGGAGGAGGAAACCGAGGAATTCGGCATTCCCGAAATACTCAAGTCTCTGGGCTACACACCCGTTTTAGTGCAGTTTTCCCAGACCGTGGTCACTTCTCTGCAAAAGAATAGCGAAACCTTTGCGGGCATATTGAACTACCTGGGGAATAACGAGATGATTCCCTTCCCGAACAAGCTGCAGGACGGATTCGTGATTCTGGGTATTAGCCAGGGCGGAATCATTGGGCGTTATGGGGCGTACCTGTACGACACCTCGCGGGCCAAGGTTGGCGGGGTTCCTGTTAGGTTTTACGCATCCCTGGACTCGCCCCATCAGGGAGCGGTGATGCCCCGAGGGTTGATTGCGTCTATCGACTTTTGGGCTAACGAAGCGGACGTGGCTTCTGCGGAGGCTTTTTATGATTTGATTTCTTCTCCGGGTGCCCGCGACTTGCTGATTTATGACACGGAGGCGGGCAATACCACCTACAAGCCTAAGACTGAATCGAGCCGGTTCCTTTTTGGGGACTACCGTAAGGCTGCGGAATACAAGGGATTTCCCGTTGTCCTTGTTTCCCAAGGGCAGCTGAAGGGGAAGGATCCAGCTCATGGGAACAGGTATTTCGGTTTGGAGCGGCGTACGGAGTTCCTTTCTAAGGTTATGGGGAGAGCCTCTAGCTTTCTGTCCTATTCCACGACGGAATCGGGGGAGTTTGCCCGTAATCGCAAATACGAATTCAATGACGGCGTGGACGAAGTTTCCCGCAAGGGGGAGACTTCGCTGGACTTTGTACAGGGGAGTACATATCCTTTCGCAAAAACGCTGTATTCCGCGCTCCGCGAAGGAATGCTGAAGGCTATGCCCAATAGCTGGAAGAAAAAGGTAAAGGTGAAGGGCCTTACCATTGCAAGCATGCCTCTGAAATCTTACTGGAACGACGACACCCTGTATCAGGCTAGCAGCACTTTTATCCCTACGGTCAGCGCCATGGATTTAAAGTGCGAGGGAGATTTGGCCATTCGCAAGGGATGCGCCCACAGCCAGGCTTCTACGAGTATTTCTTTTGAAGCGCCAGGAACGCGGAGTACTGCTAGAGCTATCTATGCCGTGGATTCCAGCCACCCCCGCTATAGCGAGGCTATGAGCGGCCGCCACATTGAATCTCCGGTGGATTCCAAGGGGAATGTAGACAAGAAGGTTCTTGCCGGAATGCAAACGGATATTTGGCGGGTGCTTTGCGAAGTGGCCAAGGCCGATTACAATTCAGCCACAAGACAGTTCCGCAATCCCAAATTGGGAGGCTTGTTTTCTCCGACCACTTCTTGCATGGACCAGGCAAAGATGCCTGCGGTTATCAAGAACGGGGGCATTTTGCAAACAAAGGCCTTGGGCTATATCCGCTATGATTATGATGTATCGGCGACGGAAAGAAATTCCGAGGTGTCTTTCAACCTGCCTGCGGGTTGGCAAAAGGTGGCCGTTGCAGACAACGGCCTGGACGTTCCGCCATCCAGTATTTTTGAGGTGGAAATTCAGGTCTTGGATTCCAAAAGCAATTGGATGAAAGCCGAGCTTCTGCTGACGCAGCGGAAAGATGGGGGCCATCAGGTGCAGTTTGCAGAGCAGGATGTTCCCCAAGACGGAGGGTTCCATACAGTTCGTTGGAAAATGCCGTCTACCGCAGGAGCCTTGAAAAGCTTCCGTTGGTTCCGATTGGTATTGAATTCCAAGGGAGGGCAGGTGACATTGCGCCGCCCGCGTCTCATTACCAACGCCAATGATTTAGAGGAAATTCCCGCCGCTATACCTTCGGCAAAAATATATCCGAATGCGATGTATAAACCTGTCCCCTGGTCCGATACCGTTGTGGTGAGGGATTATTCCGATGGCCTAGGCGCAGGAATCGCCTTTGAATTCAAGTCCAGTCAAGATGGAGTGCATTTTGACTTGAAAAAAACTTACTCCATGGATTCGTACAAGAATTTAAGGGTGGAATACTGGCCAGGAACATGTATCAACACTTCCATTTTCTTTGATGCCAAATCCAAGAAAAATGTGAATATAGGTAACAGTAGTTTGCAAAATGGATTTGTTGTGAAAAAATTACCTTTGCAGGATTTGATTAACACCGACATCACTCCCAAGGGTTCCCTTTCCGCCTCCCGCCTGAGTTTGCAGGCGATGAAGCTCGGAGAAAAATGCATTGTCCGTTCAATTTCACTAGAGTAGTTTTTGTTGAAAGAGGAAAACCAAAATAATATAATTGGTGTGCTAAAAGGAAAAATATGAAAAGTATAATGTTGTTCAAATTTTTATTTGCCGTGTCACTTTTTTGCTTGCTTGTGGGCTGCAACAGGCCTGTGTTTATGTCCATGGGTACGGCACCTTTGCCGGTTTATCATGAACCCAGGTGGAGTGGCGAGCAGGACAAGAAGTGGGTTGTTTCCGGGGACGCCTTCGTAGGCCCTGATGGCGTAGGGGAGAATGTCCGGGAAGTCTTTTCCTTGGGCGGTGATCTATCCGTAATGTACAGGTTCATGAACCCCCTATTTGTCCAAGCGTCCTTTGCGGGCACCATGGGTGACCTGCGGTTTGGCTGTTCTGACATTCCCTGTACTACTGAATATGACCGATGGAGGGATAGGCATGACGAGAAATATTCCTTCTGGACTATGCAGGAGCGTATGCTTCTCGGTTCAGACTTCATGTTGGGAAGTCTTGTCCAGGCGGGCTTTGGCGTAGGCGCACTGCTCTTCCAAGCGGGCGGCCAGTACGAGAATGCCCGCGAAGAGTTGGAGAGTGCTGACATAGCCGACAATGCCAACGGTAAAGAGGAAATCTATCCTGTGGTGGGCTCCTGGTTTGGCTTCAATCTGGGACGTCATGCAAGGCTTGGCGTCATCAAGAACGAAGCCTACGTGGTGATGTCCAATGACTTGCCTCAGGGTGGCGTGATGACGGCTGGCGTCAACTACTACCATCCTAGCGGTTTCCATGGAGGTCTCTCTTACTCCGCCCAGATGGGAATTATGTTCCAGGCGGGCAAGAGCTTCAGCTTCTAATTATTTTTCGTTCATAAAAAAGTCCCGGAATTTCTTCCGGGACTTTTCTAATTGGGATTCGCAGCATTCGCCGCGAAAAATTACTTGAGGGTCTGAACCTGCACGTCCCAGCTCTGGTTGCCAAGGGCAATGCGGTAGGTGCTCGTTGCACCGGCCTTCATGTTCTTGGTGTCCACTGCCGGAGCGGCGTTCGGGTCCTTCTTCGGCACGCCAATGTGGCGGTTGCCCTTGAGGAACTCGATACCCTTGTTGCCAGCCTTCGTCTGGAGGCAGCCCGTGATGAAGATGGTCTCGTCGGTAACCGGCAGGCCATTTTCTTCGAGGAGCTTCTTCGCAGCCGGGATGCCCGGCGGAAGGATTTCTTCGGCGCACTGGATGCCCGGGTAGGCTTCCTTGAACGGCTTCATGTTGAACTGGTCGGCGGCGATCTTCACCAGCTCCGGATCCGGTTCGCACGGGGTCTTGCCCTGGTAGCCCAGGAGCATCTTGCCGTAGCCTTCCGTCATCTTGAACCACGTACCGCGGCCTGCGGCCTGGTTCAGGGTGTTCATGTAGGCCTGCTGGAAGTAGAACTGGGAAACCGGCGTCACGGAAGAGGCAAAGCCACCGCGGCGGACGCATTCGCTCATGTTCTCGATAACCTTCGGGAACAGGTGGAAGGTCTTGGTTTCGCGCATCATGAGGGTGTTGGCGGTTAGAGCGCCACCCGGCATGGGACTGAAGATCACGTCGGTGGTAATCTGGCGTGCTTCAGGCGGGAAGTTGTAGTCCTTGAGGCATTCAACGGCCACGTTGTTGGCTTCCATGAGTTCCGGAATATGATCGTCGACGATGCTGTCTTCACCGAGGGCGAGCTTGTATTCCGTACCCTTGAGGGCGTGGAACATGGAGAACAGGTCGGGCTGAGCCGTACCGCCGGAGAGCGGCTTGCGGCCCAGGTCAACACCATCGGCGCCACCTTCGATAGCAGCCTTGTACTGGGCCACACCGGTACCGCAGGTGTCATGGCTGTGGATGCGGAGTTCCACCTTGTCGCCCAGGAGCTTACGAGCGCGCTTGAAGGTCTCGTACACCTTGGTCGGGTTCGTGGTGCCGGAAGCGTCCTTGAAGCACACAGAGGCGAACGGAACACCGGCGTCCAAAATGTTGCGGAGGATGCGTTCGTAGAATTCCGGGTTGTGGGCGGCGTTGAGATCGCATCCCGGAGGAAGTTCCATCATGGTCACCACGACTTCGTGTTCCAGACCGGCGTCGGTAATGCACTTGCCGGAGTAGATCAGGTTGTTCACGTCGTTGAGGGCGTCGAAGTTACGGATGCGGGTCATGCCGTGCTTCTTGAACATGTCGGCATGGAGCTTGATCATGTCGCGCGGCTGCGGGGCGAGGGCCACCACGTTGATACCGCGGGCGAGGGTCTGCAGGCGGACGTTGGGGCCCACAACGCGACGGAATTCGTCCATCATGTCGAAGGCGTCTTCGCCGCAGTTCTGGTAAAGGGCCTGGAAACGGGCGCCACCACCAGCTTCAAAGTGGGTGATGCCGGCCTTGCAGGCAGCTTCGACGGCGGGCATAAAGTCCTTCGCGAAGACACGGGCACCGAAAATAGACTGGAAACCATCGCGGAACGAGGTGTCCTGGAACTTGATCTTTTTCATAGTGTTTTCCTGTGGGATAAATCCCTTGTTTTACTGTACAATAAAATACGGGGGGAAATATAGATAAATAGTGGCTATATAAACATCATGGTATTGAGTTTAGCCCGGTATTTCCAGGTAAGTTCGTGCTTGGGACCCAGGACCCCGAACAGGGTGAGCATTGCCTTCTTGGCGGCTCCGTCGTTCCACTCGGGAGCCTCTACGAACAAATTAAGGAATGCCTGGAGGGCACTTTCGAAGTCCTCTTGGCAGGCCAGTTTGCAGGCCTCGTGGTATACGACGGCTTCCTTGCCCTGCACATCCTTTTTGGCGGCTTCGGCATGAAAGTCCAGCAGTTCCAGCAGGGATTTGGCTTCGCGGTACTGGTCGTCGGCCTCGTTGAACTTGGAAAGCACTTCTTTGGCCTTTTCGGTATCGCCGAGACCCAGGCTTGCCTTGGCCCACAAAAGCTGCAATTTCTTGTCGTCGGGAGTCTTGGCCAGCGCTTCGTCTAGCATGGGGAGGGCCTGGTCAAAGTTCTTCTGAGCGATGGCGTCTTCCAGGGCCATCTGGAACTTGGCCTCGTCGCTCACGAAGAACTTCTCGAGACGCTTCTTTAGGTCCGCTTCGGGCAGCACGCCCTGGATAACATCCGCAATCTGGCCCTTGTCCACGATGTGGACCTCGGGTACCGAGCGTACCCGGAAAGCTTGGATGAGCTGCATGTTCTCCCGTTCGTCGCAGCTGACCACGCCCAGCGTAAAGTCCATGCTGGTGGAAAGCTGCCCCAGCAGCTGGGAGTAGGGGGCGCAGTCGGGGTATTCTGCCGAGGAGAAAAGAACCGCCACGGCGCGGGTGTCGGAGGCCTGGGCCACCTCGGTCTCAAAATTTTCGGAGGTAATCTGTACAACTTTTGCCATGCCGCAAATATAGATTTTGTTATATTCTGCCACATGAGTACCTGCCCTTTTTGCAAATCGGAAGTCGCCCAGATGAAAATAGGCCACTTGGACCTTCGCTTGTGTCCCAAGTGCTTTTCGGCGTTTTTCCCCAGCAGCCAGACCACGGCCTTGCGGGGCGATTTGCCCGACAAGTCTCGGGAGCTGTGGTACAATGCCATGATTGCAAAAAAACTGCAGGATCCGGACATGACGGGCGCCTGCTGCATTGACCACGGCGAACCGCTGGTAGACGGCAAGATTCCCGATTACGGGTACGAAGGCAAGGTGGCCACCTGCTGCAAGATGTTCCATTTGCCGCCTTCCATGGTGGAAAAGATTTTGAAGCGGACCATCGACACGCCGTTCCAGAAACCCGCCTCCCAGGGCAAGCACCATTTCTTTTTTATCCGGGCCTTGGATGCGCTGGTTTCCAAGTTCTCTGGCGAAAAACTCCCGGAAGAGGATCCGCTGGATACCATTCCTTACAATATCCACCTGAAAAAGTTCTTCGAGTGACATGAAAAAGACATACATCATATTGGGTTCCATTGCAGCGGTTGTCCTAGCCGTTTATTTGCTGTTGCCCGATGTTTTGTTTGAAGAACTGGTGTTCCCCCTGGAAAAAGGTTCTACGGTCCTTGCTTACGACGATCGTGCCGATGGGGGAGAATCATCAACCACGTTCAAGGTGACGGATTCGGAGCTTTCCTTTGAATGTTCCTTGGGGGCCGACACGGCCAAGTCCTCTTGGTGTGGACTCCTCTGGAATTTTGATCCCGATAGCTTAAAGCAGTTCCGCAACTGGATTTTTGTAGATTCCTTGATTTTTGATTTGGATGTTTCGGGGACCCGTGAAGTTTTGGTGAAGCTATGGGCATACGACCCCGACGTGACGGATATCCGTAAGCCCAAGACCTTCCGGCTTTTGATGAAGGAAATGCCCTTGCATGAGGGCCACAACCGTGTTTCTATTCCCATGGAACAGCTTTATACTCCGGAGTTTTGGTCCGAGGACTTGAAGGCCGATGTGAATTTGAAACAGAGACATCATGAGACCATGGCCCGCTTGGAAATCGCTCCCGGTTGGAACCAGGCTCGTGGAACCACCTTCTCTTTGAAAATCCATAGCATCAAGGCGGTAGGCGTCAGCAATTTCAGTTACGGGATTGTCCTCGCCATTTTTGTGGTGTTGACCATTGTTGCCGTAGGCTGGCGTCATAAAGTCAAAAACGATGAAGAGTAAGATTGCAGCCGCCCTGTTTTTGCTGATAACCCTTGCCCTATGGGTGTATTTCTTTGTTGCTTTCAAGGATTCTTCCTTGGAGCTGTTCCCGGGAAAGGCTTTTGAACTCTACACGCTTACGGACCATGAGGCTTTGGGTTTTTCTACTTCCGAGGTGACGGTGAGCGACACCCTGGTAGATGCCGTGGTGAACGTTCGCAGCGGCAAGGCGTTTCCCTTTGCCGGATTCGGGTTCAACCTGATGTCTAAAAACGGCCGCCCTTCGGGATACTTGGACTTGTCCAAGTTCGATTCCCTGGCGGTGGAGGTTTCCACGGTCCGCATGAATTCCATTGGCATTAGGATTTTGACCGATGACCCCGTGTATTCTAGGAAGGGCTTTTATTTGAGTTACAGGCCTCTGGAATTCCAGGTGCCTGCGGGCAGGAACTTTGTAGAGTCCAAGGCCGCCATCTCGGATTTCAAGACTGCGGAATGGTGGCTTGCGGGGCAGGGCCTGGATAAAGATGACGGCCTCACGTACTTTTACAGGTCCATGCTGCTGGAAGTCTTTAACGGGCGGGGGACCTTGCGGGGCATTCCGGATGTCATTCAGGTGAAATCCGTGCGCCTTTGGGGCGAAAATCGAGATTTTCGCAGGGGAATGTACGCAGGCCTCGGTTTGTGGGGACTCTTTTTAGTATGCTTTGCCTACATGGCGTTTCGCAAGAAGCCTGGGGAGCAGTCGCGTGCGCAGATGCAAGAAGTGGCACGGCTCCTGAAAACCACGGACAAATCCCTTGCTGAGATTGCCATAGCGGTGGGGGAAAAGAAAGTCTCCCGCATGGAGCGTAATTTTTGCAAGGCCTACGGGCTAAAGCCATTGGAGTACAGGAGGAAAAATGACTAAGCGCTGGAACTTGGACCGGGTCATGCGTTTTCTTAGAAACATGGTCCTTGCCTCTGTGGCCATTGTATTGGTGTATTATTTGCGTGGTGTGCTGTTCCCCTTCTTTGCGGCGTTCCTTATAGCCTACATTGTCGATCCGTTGGTGAACTGGTTGCAGAAAAAGGTGAAGCATAGGATTATCGCAGTAATCATAGTGCTGCTTATAGCGGGGCTTGTTATTGGAGGCGCTCTCCGATTGTTTATACCCATGGTGGTAAACGAAATCCAGAATCTTGGAATCCTGATCGCAAAGATGTTCAACGACTCGGAATGGTCTTCCCGAATTGCGCACCTGATGCCCGGTGGGCTGTTCGAGACAATACACTCCCTCATTTCTTGGGACCAGCTGGCCGTTGCCATGCAGCGCCTGGATTTCTGGAGCGAGGTGCAGAACATCGCTGGTAAGGTTTTGCCTGGAGCCTGGGGCGTACTCTCTTATACGGGAACTATTGTTCTGTGGTTTTCCGGTGCGGCGGTGATTTTCATGTACCTGGTATTTATTATGCTGGACATGCCCAAGCTTCGTCGAGGCCTGTTTAGCCTTCTTCCCGACAAGTATGCCGATGGCGCTGTTTCTTTTGTCAAGGAAACGGACGTATTCATGGGTACCTATTTCCGCGCCCAATCCGTGGTGGCCCTGCTAGTGGGAATTCTCTATGCCATAGGCTTTGGCATTATGGGACTCCCTATGGGCGTTGCCTTTGGACTCTTCTCTGGTGCGCTTAACATGATTCCCTATTTGCAGCTCACCACCATCCCCTTGGCCTTGCTTTTGGCGGTGGTTCACGCTTTGAACACGGGAATGCCCTTCTGGGAGGTGGCCTTGATTGTAGCCGCCATTTACCTGGTAGTGCAGGTTATTCAGGACTTTTTCCTGGTTCCCCGCATTGTCGGAGGCTCCATGAATCTGCCTCCTGTGGGCATACTTTTGTCGCTGTCGGTGTGGGGTAAGTTGTTGGGCTTCTTAGGGTTACTTGTAGCAATTCCGTTCACTTGTCTGTGCTTGGTGTACATCCAGAAGTTGCCCAAACACAACGTGGACGACGACTTCGATTTGCCCGAACCACCGCCCGAGGCTTGATTTCTGGGTCTTTGGCCGATTCAAGAAAAAAAACTTTTTTTTGAAAAAAGTTCCCCACATGGCAAAAAAAAAGGTATAATATACCCATAACTTTCTTAAACCTAACTCAGGAGTTAAAAAAATGAATAAACAAGATCTCATTGACGCTATCCTCGCTAACAAGGCTGCAGGCTTTGAATCCAAGGCTGCCGCTGGCCGTGCTGTTGACGCCGTTCTCGACGGTATCGCTGCTGGCATCAAGAAGGATGGCAATGTGCAGCTGATCGGTTTCGGTACCTTCTCTGTGAAGAGCCGTGCCGCTCGTACTGGCCGCAATCCTCAGACTGGCGCCACCATCAAGATCAAGGCTTCCAAGACTGTTGGTTTCAAGGCTGGTGCTGCTCTCAAGGCTGACGCTGCCAAGGCCAAGGCCAAGAAGTAATAGACCTTGTGGTTTAAAAGGCCGTCCTTCGGGGCGGCTTTTTTTTATGTTGCCCATAGGAGTAACGCCTGTTTAGGGATTGCCGAAATGACTAACTCGTTGATATTCAACCCGTTGGAAATTTTCCGGCGGGTTTTCCGTTTTTTGAAAAAACATGTTGCAAGATTTACATTTTTTGTCTATATTTGCGCAAGTTTGAACTGAACGAATTTTGGCTAGGAAAAAGATGATTTTGCAGAAGATTATGGATGCAAAGGCACCTTGCGGAACACACCGTTCCGGCGCAGTCAAGGTTGTTTCTATTTCTGATTTTGATTTTGCTGAACCATTTGGTTCGGCATTTTTTTTACCCCGCGGCTGCGCGGTTCCCAGTGTCATCCTGAGGCGAAGCCGAAGGATCCAGTCCAACAGTTTAACACAAGAGTTTAATAATTAGTCATACGGAGATAAACAAAATGAAGATTGAAGGCATCGACAAAGTCCTTATCATCGGTTCTGGCCCGATCGTGATCGGTCAGGCTTGCGAATTCGACTATTCCGGCACCCAGGCTTGCAAGGCCCTGCGCGAACAGGGTTACAAGATTGTGCTCGTGAACTCCAACCCGGCTACCATCATGACCGACCCGGTCATGGCCGATGCCACCTACATCGAACCGCTGAACGTCGCCCGCCTCACCCAGATTATCGAAAAGGAACGCATCGAAAAGGAACGCCCGCAGGCCCTCCTCCCGAACTTGGGCGGTCAGACTGGCCTGAACCTCGCCTCAGCACTCAGCAAGGCCGGCGTGCTGGACAAGTACGGCGTGAAGGTCATCGGTGTGAACCTCGACGCTATCGAACGCGGCGAAGACCGTGAAATCTTCAAGGAAACCATGCAGAAGCTCGGCATCGACACCCCGCGCTCCGGCATTTGCCACTCTGTGGAAGAAGCTGAAAAGATCGTGGCCGAAATCGGTTACCCGGTCGTCGTTCGCCCGGCATACACCATGGGCGGTGCAGGCGGCGGTTTCTGCTACAACGTGGAAGAACTCCGCACCATTTGCTCCAACGGTCTTGAACTCTCCATGACGCACCAGTGCCTCATCGAAGAATCCATCCTCGGCTGGGAAGAACTCGAAGTCGAAGTCGTGCGCGATTCCAAGAACCAGATGATCGCCATCTGCTTCATCGAAAACATTGACCCGGTGGGCGTGCATACCGGCGACTCCTTCTGCGCAGCCCCGTTCCTCACCATCGACAAGAAGCTCGAAGAAGAACTGAAGGAAAAGGCCTTCAAGATTGTGGAATCCATCGGCGTGATTGGCGGTACCAACGTGCAGTTCGCTCACGACCCGAAGACCGGCCGCGTGGTGATTATCGAAATCAACCCGCGTACCAGCCGCTCCTCTGCCCTTGCTTCGAAGGCTACCGGTTTCCCGATCGCCCTCATTTCTGCAAAGCTCGCCGCAGGCCTCACCCTCGACCAGATTCCGTACTGGCGCGACGGAAGCCTCGAAAAGTACACCCCGAGCGGTGACTACGTTGTGCTCAAGTTCGCTCGCTGGGCTTTCGAAAAGTTCCGCGGCGTCGATGACTGCCTCGGCACCCAGATGAAGGCCGTGGGCGAAGTCATGGCTATCGGCAAGACCTACAAGGAAACCCTCCAGAAGGCTATCCGCGGCCTCGAAAATGGTCGTTCCGGCCTCGGCTTTGCGAAGGACTTCAACAAGAAGAGCAAGGAAGAACTCCTTGAAATGCTCAAGACTCCGAGCTCCGAACGCCACTTCCAGATGTACGAAGCCCTCCGTAAGGGTGCGACCGACGAAGAAATCTTCGCCGCCACCTACGAAAAGGCTTACTTCGTGCAGCAGATGCGCGAACTCGTGGAACTCGAAGAAGAAATGCTCAAGACCCCGGGCCGCCTGCCTTCCGATGAACTCCTCATCAAGGCCAAGAAGGACGGCTTCAGCGACAAGTACATCGCCAAGATTCTTGGCATCCGCGAAAAGGACGTGCGCAAGAAGCGTACGGAACTCGGCGTGGTCGAAGGCTGGTGTGCCGTGCCGGTGAGCGGCGTGAAGGACCAGTACTACTACTACAGCACCTACAACTGCAAGGACGAATCTACCGCTTCCTCCAACCCGAAGAAGATCATGATTCTCGGCGGTGGCCCGAACAGAATCGGCCAGGGCATCGAATTCGACTACTGCTGCTGCCACGCTGCAATGGCCCTCCGCGAAATGGGTTACGAAACCATCATGGTGAACTGCAACCCCGAAACGGTCTCTACCGACTACGATACCAGCGACAAGCTGTACTTCGAACCGGTCAGCCTCGAAGACGTTCTCCAGATTTACCACAAGGAAAAGCCGGCTGGCGTGATTGTGCAGTTCGGTGGCCAGACTCCGCTGAACATCGCCCGCGCTTTGAGCGACGAAGGTGTCAAGATTCTCGGTACGAGCATCGACTCCATCGATATCGCCGAAGACCGCGACCTGTTCCGCAAGATGATGGACCAGCTCGGCATCCCGATGCCGGAAAGCGGCATGGCCACGAACATCGACGAAGCCCTCGCCTGCGTCAAGCAGATCGGTGGCTACCCGGTGATGATCCGCCCGAGCTTCGTGCTTGGCGGCCGCGGCATGGAAGTCATCTACGACGAAAACATGCTCCGCGTCATCTACGACGAAAACATGCTCCGCGAATACGTGGCGAAGGCCGTGGGCGTGACCCCGGATCGTCCGCTCCTCATCGACCGCTTCCTCCACAACGCTTTGGAATGCGAAGCCGACGCCCTCTCTGACGGCGAACACGTTTACATCCCGTCTGTGATGGAACACGTGGAACTTGCCGGTGTCCACTCCGGTGACTCCGCCTGCATCATCCCGCCGGTGACCATCACCAAGGAAAACCTCGCGACCATCAAGGATTACACCAGGAAGATTGCTGAAGCCCTCCACGTTTGCGGCCTCATGAACATGCAGTACGCTATCGAAGACGGCAAGGTGTTCGTGCTCGAAGCCAACCCGCGCGCATCCCGCACGGTGCCTCTGGTCTCCAAGGTTTGTAACACGCAGATGGCCCGCCTCGCTACCCGCCTGATGCTCGGTGCCAAGCTCGAAGACCTCAAGCTCAAGGAGACAAGAAGTTCAACCACCACGGTGCCAAGGAAGCTGTGTTCCCGTTCGACAAGTTCCCGAAGGTGGACCCGGTTCTCGGCCCTGAAATGCGCTCCACTGGCGAAGTGCTCGGCCTCTCCGACGACTACGCCCTCGCTTACTACAAGAGCCAGGAAGCCGCAGGTTCCTTCCTCCCGAACGAAGGTGCCGTGCTGATTAGCCTCTCCGACAAGGTTAACTTGTCTGAACAGGCCATCGAAATCGGGAAGGAATTCCAGAAGCTCGGCTTCAAGATTTACGCTACCGAAGGTACCGCCAAGTTCTACGAGAAGGCCGGTGTCAAGTGTGAAGTGGTGAACAAGATTGCAGAAGGCCGCCCGAATGTTCTCGACATCATCCTGAACAAGCAGGTGAACCTCATCATCAACACGCCGTGGGCAAAGCGCGACGCCATCAAGGACGAAAGCGCCATCCGTAAGGCCGCCATCAAGTACAAGGTTCCGTACATCACGACCCTCGCCGGTGCCTACAACACCGTGAAGGGCATCGCCGCCGCAAGGAACGGACATGGTGCTGTGAAGTCGTTGCAAGAGTATCACGCGAGCATTGAAGAGATTTAATGCTTAATGTCATCCCCGCGAAGGCGGGCGGACAGCACTTAGCACTTTAGTGCTTAGTGCGCATGGCCACCAAGGTGGGGATCTCCTGTCAAAATATTAAAGACCGTAGCAATAAGCTGCGGCCTTTTTTGTATGGTGGAGGGGAGTTTTTTCGCGTGAAAAAGTTATTTTTTTAGCGAAAATTTATTATACCTCAATCAAAGCTATGCATATCCTAGAAAAAATCAGTGAATTTGTGGGCAAGTGGATGGCTCTTTTCATTTTGGCCGTTGCTGCACTCTCGTTGTTTCTTCCCAAGTCAACCCTTTGGATTGAACTTTCTTGGGTGAATTACCTGTTGATGATTGTGATGTTCGGCATGGGGCTTACGCTAAAGTTGAGCGATTTTGCGCTCGTCTTTGCACGCCCGAAAGAAATTTCCATTGGGTGTGCGGCGCAGTTCATCGTGATGCCTGCTCTGGCGTTCGTTCTCTCCGTGATTTTCGACCTTGATCCCGCTCTGATGGCGGGCGTGGTTCTCGTAGGCGCTTGCCCGGGCGGTACCGCCAGCAATGTTATCACATATCTTTCTAAAGGTGATATTAGATTAATTGGTTCTACTACATATAGTGAATATTCTAATACTTCCCGTGCCGTGAAAGTTTTGCCACTCGTTTCCGTAATTGCCATTGCGATGATTGTGGGGGCCGTCGTCTCGCACAATGCGGCAAAGATTCTCTCCACGGGTGCCATCGTGTTCGCCGTCGTGATTCTCCACAACCTGCTCGGCTACGGCTGCGGTTTTGGCCTCGGCAAGCTGCTGAAATTCTCCACGCCCAAGACGAAGGCTCTCTCCATCGAAATCGGCATGCAGAATTCTGGTCTGGCCACAAGCCTTGCGAATACCGCGTTTTCATCGCTTGCCATGGCGACCGTCCCCGGCGCCATTTTCTCCGTCTGGCACAACATCTCCGGTGCGATTTTGGCGAACGTTTATCGCCGGTGGGAAAAGTAAGGCATGAGTATCGAATACAAAGACACCCACGAATTTTCTGAACAAAATTTAAAAGACCTGTTCCTCTCCGTCGAATGGTCCTCAGGGCATTTCCCCGACAAGCTCGTTGTCGCGATGAAGAACTTCAAGACCGTCATCTCGGCCTGGGACGGCGATAAACTCATCGGCATGATTTGCGCAATGGACGACGGCATCATGAACGCCTATGTGCATTACCTGCTCGTGCGCCCCGAATACCAGGGCAAAGGCATCGGCAAAGTCCTCGTCGACAAGGTTCACGAGAAATACAAGGATTACCTCCGTATTGTCGTGGTCGCCTACAATGAAGAACTCGCCTTCTACGAACATTGCGGCTTCAAGAAAGCAGATGACGCAAGCCCCATGTTTATTACCAGTTTGTGGACGTAAGGATTAAGTCAACTACAACCACTATTGTTCAAGGTCACAAATTATGACTTTGAAGACGACTATATATCGTAAGCGAACATTATATGCTTGATTTCTGATATTTTCTATGGTCACAATTTGTGACCATAGAAATCCCTTTACATATTGATATCCATTTGAGATCACAATTTGTTACCTCAAGATTTCTTCACATCCTAATGTTTGTCTGAAAAATTGTCAAAAAAAATATTCATCTCTCTTGACAACCTGTATCCGATTAGATACATTTAATATTGTATGATTACGGTAAATCAGACTCCTACATTTAAGAAATGGATGAGTAAATTACGGGATATTCGAGCGAAAGCCCGAATACTCTTTCGTCTGACACAAGTCGAAGGAGGAAATATCGGAGATTACAAATCCATTGGTGAAGGGGTGTCGGAAATGCGAATCGATTATGGGCCTGGTTATAGATTATATTTTGCGAGAAACGGAGATGCTATCGTAATTCTTCTTATTGGTGGAGATAAATCAACGCAGGATCGAGATATAGAAAAGGCTAAAGCAATTTGGCGAGGAATGCAAGATGAAAAAAAATGAAACTACAGTTCTAGACATTGCCGAATACCTCGACAACGAAGAAATCGTCGCTGAATATTTGAATATGGTCAGCGAATCTGATGACCCAGCGCTGTTTCTCCGTGCCATCGGGCACATTGCTAGAAGCAAGGGAATGTCGCAGATTGCCGAAAAGACAGGACTCGGCCGTGAAAGCCTTTACAAAGCTTTAGACGAAAAAGCCCATCCGCGTTTTGAAACCATCTTCAAGGTATTGAACGCCATGGGAATCCAGATGACTCTCGTTCCTAAAGTGAAATTCAGAAAACGTGGCAAACAAGCAGCGCTTTGCGTTGCTGAGAAAAGAGCGCGGTATAAGGTGTAGATATAGAAAATCAATGAAATTTTCTAGCGGATTTCCAGCTTATCGAAAGTTTCGTAATGGTCTGCGGTATAGTAGATAACGCAATCTGACTGGTAAATCAAGCGCTTTGTTCCGCGGTTCTTGGCGGAGTAATCAACATCCGCTTCGTGATAACTTCCGCTTGGCAATTGGCCGTCGTGATTTTCATAAACATCGCCGCCAATCATCACGCCGATTGTTGTCCACGGATTGAAATTCCATTTTTCGAAAGTGTTCCTTGTTTTAGATTCGTACAAGGACTGCCCCTCATTTTTGCCGACATAGTTGCTCGGCAATTTATCAAACTTGCAGAGGTATGCGGCCACAGAATCCTTCGTGGTATACAAACCAGATTCTTCCACCGCTTCGTAAATCAATTTTGTCGCAACGCTAGAGGAAGAAGTCGCTTTTTCGCTATTGGAAGATATCCGTTCAATTTCATCGGAATCGTCGCTGGAAACTGTCGACGTAGAGCATGCGACGAGGAATGCCGAGAACAGAAAAGCAAGAGAAATCTTCAAGGTTTTCATGCCTTAAATATATGAAATCTTTCAACTAAATCTGCAATGGGGTCTTAGGGGTATCCCCTAGGCGAAGGGGTGATGGAAGACCGCGTAGCGGGCTGCAATCAGGGGGATTCTTCCCCCTCCCACTAGTCATTTTTATAGCCTTTTTCTAAATTTCGCCGCACCGCCAGATGTCGTATTTCTGGGGAACCGGGCGAGAACCGCCCACAGAAAGGATTATTTATGTCTCAAATCGAACTCACCTTCCCCGATGGCTCCGTACGTTCCGTAGCATCGGGCACCACCGGCCTCGAAATTGCGAAGGGCATTTCCGAAGGTCTTGCACGCAAGGCGCTTGGCGTCAAACTCGGCGATAAGGTCCTCGACCTCACGCGCCCGCTCACCGAGAGCGGCACCATCAAGATTATCACGCCGAGCAACGACGACCCGGATGCTCTGATGCTCCTGCGTCACAGCTGCAGCCACGTGCTCGCCGAAGCCATCTGCGACCTGTTCCCGGGCACGAAGCTCGCCTACGGTCCGGCTATCGAAAAGGGTTTCTACTACGATTTGATGACACCGACCCCGATCCAGCAGTCGGATTTCGAGCGCATCGAAAAGCGCATGAAGGAAATCATCAAGGAAGACCGTCCGTTTACCCGTTGCGAAGTCAGCGCCGCCGATGGCCTGAAGCGCACCGAGGGCGACAAGTACAAGACGGACAACGCTGAACGCGCTCTCGCCCGCGAAGGTAGCGACGGCACTCTCAGCTTCTACGTGACTGGCGAACCGGGCAAGAACTTTGAAGACCTCTGTGCCGGCCCCCACGTGCCGAGTACTGGCAAGCTCAAGAATTTCAAGGTGCTCTCCATGTCCGGTGCATACTGGCATGGCGACCAGAACAGCGACCAGCTGACTCGCGTGTACGGTACCTGCTTCGCCGACAAGGAAGGTCTCGAAACTTATTTGAAGTTCCTCGAAGAAGCCGAAAAGCGCGACCACCGCAAGATCGGTAAGGAAATGGACCTCTACCACATCGAAGACCATTCTCCGGGCATGGTGTTCTGGCACCCGAAGGGCACCAAGATGGTGAACGCCCTGAAGGACTACATCCGCGGAAAGATTGACCGTCGCGGCTACCTCGAAGTGATCACGCCGGAAATCGTGAACAAGACTTTGTGGATCAAGTCCGGCCACGCCGACAAGTACAACGAGAAC
>CACXIR010000010.1 GCA_902767785.1 Fibrobacter succinogenes
TGGATATAAGGTATTGTAGCATCGTATTGTTTGGCCAGGGCGGTGGCAAAATACCAGGCCACCATCATCTTCACGTAGTAATCTTCGCGGCGGACTGCCGCAACCCACTTCAGGTATTCCGGCTTGAAGTCTCCGTCCAAAAAATAGCTCATCAGCATCTCGATTCCAAAACGCACAACATAGGTGTCGTCTTTTACCTGTTCGCCTGAAGCCAGCCGCCCGCGAATCCAGAGCTTTACGGATTTCAGAAGCTTCTCACGGTGTTCCGTAGTGTTCCCCAGAACTTTGGGCCTCAGTTGGTCACAGGTGGCCCAGTTGTCCACATAGGGCAGGAATTTTTCTACTTGCTCAACGCATTCGTCAAAGTCCTTGATTGCAGACAAAATAAAAGCATGGACCTGGTTCTCGTCGTAATACTTGTGCGGGAGCCTATTCAGAAATTTGTCAATGTTCGGGTCTGCCGAAAAATTCTTGGCAATGAGTTTCAGGTCCGGAGTCCGCACGCCGATAACGGTGTCCGCAGGAATCGTAGGAATGAGCCTGCTGTGAAAGGCCTTGAACTTCAGGTCCTGTGCGTTGAACAGGGCCTCTTGAATCCGGCCTTCTACCGAATTTCCCTTGGCAGGCGTTCGCTTCATAAAGGCCTACTTGGACTTTTTCTTTTTCAGGGTCCCGAGAGTGCCCTTGCTGTATTGACCTATGCAGGTGACGGCTTCCCGGGTGCAGGGCGACTTGGGGTCGTAAAAGACCTTGCGGTCGTTCCTGAAAACTTCTTCGACAAGTTCCTTGCCGGGTGCGTTTGTGCCTTTCTGGTACTGGATGTCGTAAAAGATGTCGGTGTCGCGGGTGACCACCTTGATTTTCACATCTACGACATAGGCTCCGTGCTGTCCCTTGAACTGGAATCCGTAAGGGATTTCGGTCAACTTGAAATGTTCCAGCTCCGGACCCACATATTCCAGATCGTCCCAATCTTCGCATTCCCCGTTGTCGCGGGCCTTGAACCAGCCTTCAGGATCCCCTTCGTTGGCATCGTCCATGGCCACGTTCAGGGCACTCAAGTAGCCGTCCCTGACTAGGGCCAGTTCCTCTTTGGCTTCGTGGTAGGTGTCCATGTCGCCATCGTAGGCAAAGGGCATGGAAAAGGCTATTGCGGTAAATAAGGGGATAATCTTCTTCATGGAGAAGAATTTAAAAAATTTTCTATATTTGTGCTCATGCCAACAGCCCAGGTGGTGGAATGGTAGACACTGGGGACTTAAAATCCCTTGGGGGCAACCTCGTGCGGGTTCAAGTCCCGCCCCGGGCACTAACGGCATATTAGGGAGTCCTATGATCGAATTCTATCCCAACAGCATTTACTACCCCCGCGAGGCGGTAGAGGAAAAGCTCGCCAAGGGCGAACTTAAAGAAACCGAAAGGCACCTGCTTTCTTGGACAGAACGCCACCGTGGCGAAATCTGGGACTGCGCCCGCGACGACTCCGACTCCCCCACCGACGAAATCCTGCTGGACAACCTGCGAGCCCTGCTGCTTTGCAAGGGTTCCCTGCAGCCTGCCGCAGACATGGCCGCCGTCATCAAGGAAATCTCCAAGGAAATCTGGTACCAGAACGAAAAGGACAAGGAAGACCGGGACCAGGTGGCCACAGAATGGCGAACCAAGTACCTGACCAAGTGGCGGGAAGCCCGCATGTTCGAAGCCTTTATCCTTATCGAGAAAAAGGCGGACCAGCTATTGGCAATCCTTAAGGCTTAGCCTTCCAGCGGAGTGGAATCCAGAATTCGGTTTTTCCGCGTTCGCTCCTTCTATACCGCCAAAAATACTGGATGTGTTCCACCAGCCGCCCTTCAAAAGCGGCGTCGTCCGCATCCGAAAACATTATTTCCAGGCAATGGAAAATTCCCAGGGAATCCACGGTCAGGTGGAGCCCCAAGGAAATGTCGCCGCTCTTCTTGTTCTTGAAATGCTCCTGCGAAAGCCAGTGAAGCCCTGCGGCACGGCCCTGGATGTACCTTTCCAGCTGGGCAATGTCCCGCCCGGCGGTATTTTCCAGCACGTAGATTTCTTCCAAGGAGGGCATGGTCATGCGTCCTGTAAAGGGCCTGCCAGACTCAACAGGTTCAGCCTCCGGCTCAACTTTTACGGGAGGCTTGTAAACCGGAATCTGCCAAAGCAAATCCAGCAATCCCGCAAAAACCAAAAGCAGGACAATAAGAGGAAGGTTACGCCTGAACATGTTGCCTACTCGATGGACTTGATGCAAAGCTGCAAGGTGCGGCGTCCGTTGTAGTAATTCCAGGTGGGCTCAAACACGATGTTCACCTTGCGAGACTTGGCTATCAGAGACTTGCACTTGCGAAGTCCAAATCCTATGGCGGCAAAATTGGGGCTGCCTGCCTGGGAAAGTTCCATTTGCAGGTGGCCGCCCCGCAGTTCCCGGACCCTGTGGACCACCACATTTTCGGAACGCATGGTGGGGTACGGAAAATTCCCGCTAAAGGGCTCCATCTGGTCAAAGTAGTCCAGCACGTTCATGCCCTGCTTCTCGCCGCTTTGCATCGCCAGTTCGCCAAGGGCCACCTGGATGTCGAAACTGCAAGGGGAAGAATCTTTCTCCGAGCCGCCGGCATAGCCCTGCTCCTTAGCAGAAACTAAAAGCCGTTCCCGCAGTTCCTGGATTTTATCTTCGGGCAAAGAGAATCCTGCTGCATTGGCATGGCCGCCCCAGCGGTCGAACAAATCCCTGGCCTCGAAAAGGGCCTTGTGCCAATTGAACCCCGGAACCGCACGGGCGCTGGCGTTGGCTATGCCGTCGGTCACGGACATCACCGCAGCAGGGCGGTTGAATTCCTGGGCCAGCTTTGCAGCCACAATGCCTATAACGCCCACATGCCAGTTCTCGCCCGCCACCACGATGACCGGCGGAACGGTATCGCCATAAACAGCGGTCACCTGCTCCAACGCCATCTCGGTAATTTCAGCCTCTTTCTGCTTGCGGCGGGCGTTCCAATCCTTCAATTCTGCCAAAAGCGTAGGCGCATCTGCCTTGTTTTCGCAAAGCAGCAGTTTAAGCGCAGGGTCCGGTTTTTCCATACGGCCCGGAGCGTTCAGCAGGGGTGCAAACTTGTACATTACGTCGATGCCGCCCACAGGGCTTCCCGACTTTTGCAGGGAGCCGTAAAGGGCTTGGATTCCTGGCCATTCGCTGTTCTGAATCCGCTTGAGTCCCGCCTTGGTAAAAGCCCTGTTTTCCGGAGTCATCTGGACCAAATCCGCCAGCGTTCCTAACGCCACCAGGTCCAGGAATTTTTCGGGAACAGGCTTGCCCAATTTTTCAAAGAGGGCACAAATGAACTTGTAGGCAACCCCCACACCGCACAGTTCGGGATTCACATAGGAATCCCCCTCTTGATGGGGATCCAGCAGCACGTCGCAGGGAGGCAGCCCATCGCCCGAAGGCTGATGATGGTCTATGACCATAATGGCCATGCCCTGCTGCTTGGCGTAAGCAATTTCTTGATTGGCGGTAATGCCCGTGTCCACGGTAATCACGTTCTTGGCGCCAGCGGCCAGCATCTCGTCCACTGCTGAAACGGAAAGCCCGTAGCCATCGCCAAAGCGATTCGGCAGGCGCCACTCCGACTCGATTCCCACTTCTTGCAGGCCCCGGGTCAAAAGGGTTACCGAGGACATGCCGTCCAAGTCGTAATCCCCGAAAATAAAGACTTTTTCGCCACGGTCTCGCACGGAAAGAATCCACTGAATGGCCTGTTCCATTCCCAAGATTCCCCAAGGGGAAAGGATGTCGTCCACACTGCCAGCCATCAGTTTCCGGGCTTCGGTCACCGTCCTTATTCCACGGGAAACCAAGAATCGCGCCACCAAGTGCGGGACTCCAAGTTCCATAGACAATGTGGAGGCCACCAAGTCTTCCATCACTTGTACCCTTCAAACAGCTTGATGGCAAGGGACTGCAGGCACATGCCCACAGAGGTCCTGCGGCTTGCAATGCGGGACATGGTCTCCTGGACCGTAGCCAAAGCTTTTTCCAGTGCGTTGGCGTCTACCTGCGGGAATGCGTCCAGATGGACCCGGCCGGTGGTTTCGGGAATCCGCAAGGGGGCTCCCGACTTTTGGCGGAGCAAATCCGTAATCAAGAAAGAGAGGACTTCCAAAAAGCGGTTGGCATCCAGCGGGTCTTCAAAAGACGCATCCGCCAGAATGGAATACAGTTCTCCGTATTCGTTCCGCAGGGAAAGCGTTAAAAAGTCTACCGCCATGGAACACCAGCGGCCGCCGTGTTCCACATAGTAAAGCGCCTTGCCGGGAGAGCCTACGGCCAGACCCACAATGTCATCGCCGACCATGTCTTCGTCCGCATCCTCCCCAAGGAGCCGCAAGGTCTCGTCCCTGACTTCGTTATCGGCAAGAGGCAACAGGTGCAGCGCCAGGCAGCGGGAAAGGATGGTTTGCAGCAACCGTTCCCTGGAACTAGTGGTCAGTATGAAATAGGTGTCGGGAGGAACGTCCTCCAAAGTCTTCAAAAAGGCGTTGGCCGCAGAATCGTTCATGCGGTCCGCTTCGGCAATAATCACTACCCGCACCCGGTCGCCCTTCAGGGCAAAGGAGCCTGTCATGGAGCGGATCAGGTCCACCGAAATTTCGGCACCGGCACTAAAGGTGTCTATGCGGTAAGGGTTCTTAAAAATCTCGGAAATATAAGCCTGCTTAAAGTCCTGCACGGTCTTGGCGGTACTCCCCGCAGATACATCGGCGGCACTACGGGCGTGGGCCTCCTTGGATTCCATGGGGACTACCCAGCCATCGGTGTTGCCCGCATCCAAAGCCATTTTGCAGCCAAAGCACTTGCCACAGGGGCGCAGGTCGCCATTGGAACACTGCAGAGCCTGGGAAATCTCTATGGCCAAGGCCTTTTTGCCTATGCCGGCAGGGCCGTCAATCAGAACCGCCTGAGGGAAACGGCCCTCACGCAGCGCCGACATGAGCCGGATCCGCTGACGTTCCTGAGAAGCTGGACCTTTTAGCCTGAATTCCATCACTTTTCCTTCAACCACTGCAGGGGATCCACGGTCTGGGTCCCTTCGCTTACCTGGAAATACAATTTAATTCCATTTAGGGAGGCAATATCGCCCACTTCGCCGATTTCCTCGCATTTCTGTACCACTTTACCCTCCTGGACTTTGATGGAACGGAGGTGACCGTATACAGAGTAAGTTCCGCCCTCGTGTTCGATAATTACCGAAGGTCCGCGGCCGTCAATTTCGGAAACCATCACCACGGTTCCAGGAGCTGCGGCCTTGACCATCTTGCCCCGCTTGCCGCGGATTTCTATGCCCAGGTTGCGGGTGGCAATGTGAAGCACAGGATGTTCCTGCAATCCGTAAAGGCTTATGACTTCGCCCTCCAGAGGCATGCACTTGGGGCCTTTAAGCGTCGCGGTGACAGTGGCCTTGGGCTTTTCCACCACCTTCTCTTTTTTCTTTTCCTTTTCTTTCTTCTTCGCTTTCGCCTTCCGCTCCGCCTCGGCCTTCTTGGCTGCGGCAATTTCCTTTTTCCTCTTTTCTTCCAACTTCTTGATAAGGGCGAGCATGGTCTTTTGGTTCCGCTCAAATTCTTCCAAGGCTCGTCGCTGCATGGCCTTGTCATGCTTCAAGGAAAGGAGCATCTTTTCTTGCCCGCTCATCTGGGACACCAGCCCCTTCTCTTCTGCAGCCTTTTTGTTTCGCAACTGGGCCAGTTCCCGCAAGTGGCTTTCCTCTTGCCTTTTCATTTCGTCCCGCTCTTGCAGCAGCCTGACCAAAGTATTGACCTGTTCCTGGTCTTGGTATAACAGGTGGTGGACCCAATAAGCCTGCCGCTCTGGATTTCCCTTTTGGGTCAAAAGGCCGTACAAAGCTTCCGCCTCGCTGCTGCGGCCCTTCTCGTACAATATGCGGATGCGCTTGGCCATGGCCACCTTGCGGTTTTTGATTTGCACATCCAGGGAATCCAAATCGTGGGACAGCTGCTTTACCGCCCGCTGAACCAAAATCTCGTTCTTGGAAAGTTCCGTAATGTAGGTCCTGGTCTGGTTCAGGTTCTGGTCCAAAAGGGAGATGGTGTTCAACACGCCCTTTTCTTCCGTTTCCAACAAAGCCAGTTCCCGCCTCTTTTTGGCCAAGTCCGTCTCCAGCCTTTTGAGCGCGGTCCGTTGCTCCTTAATCTGGGCATCGGTTTTCTTGGGGGCTGCAAATGCAAGCCCCACCAGCAGGCACAACATGATGGAAATGAGCCGCATCCTATTCCTGTTCAGACCGCTTTATCGTGAGGAAGTGCCGCACCGTGCGGTAGCTGAAATAAGCCGAAAGGACCGTCACCAAAAGGACGACACCAGCAAGCAAGAGTCCAAGACCGTCCCTATTTGCCGACACCACAGGAATCACATCGCCAATGGCATTTACAAAGATTGCCATGAGGGCCACGGCAAACCCGCTACCCACAAGTCCAAGGATCAAGCCTTCCAGCACAAAGGGGAACTCTATAAAGAATGGACTGCCGCCCGTGTACTTCATGTTCTCCACCAAAAGCTGCCTGGAAAACAGGGACAACCGCACAGAATTGCAAATAATCAGGGACAATGTGGCAAGGAGCAGCACGCTCAAGCAAAGGGGCCAAAACACCATCTTGAACTTCCAGCTGGCAATGCGTTCCACCCAGTCCACCGGGGCCTGAACCTCCTCAAAAATACCCTTGCGCAAGATTTCTTGCCGAGTCTCTATCAAGTCCACGGGATTGCGGAATTCTTCTTTTAGACGCACCTTGAAAAAAGGCGGAATGGGATTCCCCTCCACCAGGTCTAGCATTTCGCCCGAAAAGTGCCTACGAAAATCCGCCAAGGCAGAATCCGCGCTGACAAATTCCACGGACTCCACCCTCTTGGTATGGAGCAGGTTCTCCGTAATGGCCTTTACGGAATCCGCCGGGACCTCCCCCGGCAAGAAGGCCTCCACCGTGTAAAGGGCCTTTTCCGCAGACAAAAGCTTCACCACGCCGCCAAAGGCGGTCAGCGATCCCGACAACAGCAGAGAACAAAGGAATATGGTCACCAGGGACGGAAGGACCACCGTGCGGTGTTGTTTAAGCCCCCGAAAAGATTCAGATATTAAGTAACCTAATTGTCCTAGCACGGGTGGAATATAATTAAATTTACTAGCGTTTATTGTGGACTTGCTATGAATAATATCGGATTAAAGATAACAGCCTTCTTGTTCGGAATAGCCCTGTGGTTTTTCGTAATATCCACCCAGGATTTCCAGATTACCATGGACGTTCCCGTCAAGCTGGTGAGGCTGCCCGAAATGCTGGCGGTGGCATCCAAGCCCCCCCATACCCTTCCCATTACGGTAAGAGGTCCCGCCTTCGACCTTATTCGCATGCGTTCCAATTTTCTGAACAAGGACTCCGACGCTGTTTCCATCGTCATAGACCTGCAGGGAGCAGAGCTGGGTTCTGCACGTAAACATATTGGTGCCCGAAACTTCCAAGCCCCTAACTTCCCCAACATCCAGTTCGTGGAACCCTCCAACCAGCTTTTGTTCCTGGACATTGAGCTGGACACGCGCATACAGCGAAGCATCCCTGTAAAATCCAACGTTTCTTTTGACCCCGCACCCGGCTACATCGTTACCGACAATCCCAAAATTTTGCCCGGCGAAATTACCGTATTCGGCGCCCGGAACGCCATCACCCGCATTATCGAAATTCCCACAGATTCCATCCGTTACGACAGCCTGGTGACCAGCGACAATTTCAAGGTCAAACTGAACTTCGACCAGTTCCCCGCCTATGTCACGCCCAGCGACTCCTCTGTGCTCATGGAAATAAACATCCAGAAGCTGGGTTCCAAGACCTTCAACAAGATTCCTGTCCACCTTATTGGTCACTACGACAAGAACGAAGCGAAAATTTCTCCCGACACGGTTTCGGTGAAGGTCACCGGAGGCGAGGCCGTACTAGATTCAATTACATCGGCCAACCTGCAGCTCTTCGTTGAAATCAACCGATTCGCCATTGAAGACGCCGACAGCCTGGCGCCCACCATAAAGCTCGCCTTGCCTCCTAGCGTCAACCGCGAAATGTCCCTGAAGGGTTTCGAACTTTCGCCAGACAAGGTAAGGCTTATCAGAATGGACCCCGCTCCCGTTCCCGAAGACTCCCTGGGAGAAGAATAATGCTTTGGCTCGGTATTGAATCCAGCTGCGACGAGACTGCCTGCGCCGTATTGCAAGACGATCCGCTAAAAGTTCTTTCCAATCCGCTCTACAGCCAAATAGACGAACACGCCCTATACGGCGGCGTAGTTCCCGAAATCGCCGCAAGAGCGCATTTGCAAAAAATCGCCCCCATTGCAGAAGCTGCCGTCAAGGAAGCAGGCGTTGCACTGAAGGATATTGGCGCCATCGCCTACACCACAGGGCCTGGACTTATGGGTCCCCTGCTTGTAGGAGCAAGCTTTGCAAAAGGGCTGGCCCGGGATCTGCAGATTCCCGCCTACGGGATAAACCATCTGGAGGGACACCTGGCCGCAGCGTGGCTGTCCCACCCTGAAATTAAGCCCCCCTTCTTGACGCTCACCGTTTCTGGGGGCCACACGGAGCTGGTGCTAGAGGAACCTGGCTTCAAGTACACCAGCATCGGCCGTACCCGCGACGACGCCGCCGGAGAAGCCTTCGACAAGTGCGGAAAGCTTTTGGGACTCAAATACCCCGCAGGGGCCACCATCAGCAAGTTGGGGCAGAACGGCAACCGCAAATTCGTGGAATTTCCAAGAGCGCTCCACACCCATGGCAACTGCGAATTTTCCTTTAGCGGCTTGAAGACCGCCGTTCTCCGCTATACCGAAACACACGATCCGGAATTCATTCAAAAGAATCTGGGAGACATCTGTGCTTCACTGGAAGACGCCATTGTAGACAGTCTCGTATCGAAAACGGTCAGCGCCCTCAAGAAAACAAAGATGAAAACCTTGGTCATGGGCGGCGGAGTCAGTGCCAATGCTTGGCTAAGGATGCGACTGCAGGACTACTGCCAGAAACACGGAATCATGTTCTGCGTTCCCGACAGGAGCCTCAGTACCGACAACGGGGCCATGATTGCCGCCGCGGCCATCCGCCGCAAGCTGCAAGGAAAGCTCACCTCCATCGATGTAGTAAAGCCCTGGATGCCGCTTGCAATTTAAGGTATTTCACGTCACAAAAAAGTGTTTGTGCTTGGATTCATGGATTTTTGATTATATATTGTCGTTATGAGTTTTAGAATGCTACCATTTGTACTCCTGCTGGCAATGGCCGCGGCAACGGTTTGGGCTCAAGACCTGTCCAAGCCCGTGTCCGACGTGCAAGTGTTCCGCCCCGAAAAAAGGGATGCCAACATCCAGCTGGTAGATTCTTCCAAAGCCAATACCATCTTGCTCAATGTGGATATTTTCGGCAGTCTGGATGTGGGTTCCTACTACATACTGTGGGATATGATCGACCTTTCCGAAGACATCAAAAAACTGATGACCACCAGGGATTTCGCCCGCGACGAATTCTTTATGCAGAACATCGACCGCGAGCAGTTTGAGCAGGAACGCATTCTGCAGCTGTTCGAGGACCGCAAGCGGGAATTCTTTGCCATATTCCCCGAAGAAGCTCTCAAGGAACTGCAAGAGCAGCAGGAAGACGAGGAATAAGAATCCGCTTAACGTCGTCCTGAACGCAAGGCACGAGGGACCAGGCCCGAGGTTGTATAAGTGTTTTCACCGGAACAGACTTTTTCGAATTGGAAGGTTACAGGCTTCGGCAATTCGCCGGCCCTCCTTTTTGAGACCCTGGAAAGCACGCACTCCCTAATGAAGGCAAAATCCGCCGCAGGAGAAGTCATCCCCGGCACCCTGATTGTGGCGAACTCGCAATCCGCAGGGCGGGGCCGGCACGAACGCAGCTGGGAATCCCCCGCCGGCCTGAACCTCTATTTCAACATTTTAATTCCGCTGGATGGCATCCCCCTCTCCAAGGCAGCGCAAATAACGCAAATTGCCGCCCTCACCTTCGCCGAAATTTTCAAAGGACTGCAAGAGGACGCAATTAGCCAGGGCAGCGGCAACACCGCCCTTGGAAAAGTCACCGTCAAGTGGCCCAACGACATCCTGTGCGGCAAGCACAAGTTCTGCGGGATTTTGGCGGAAGTGATTTATGCAAAGGGCGTCGACGGCACGCTTAAACCAGCCATAAGCATGGGCGTGGGCATCAACGTAAACAGCAATGGAACCGACTACGCCCGATTGGAACGCCCCATTACCACCTTGAAAGACATCTGCGGCAAAACCGTCAATCGCGAAAAGCTATTGCAATTGCTCATCGCTAGCCTTGAACGGGCCGTGGGACAGTTCAAAGCCTTCGGAATCAGACCCTGGGTAGAATCCTGGAGGCAAATGGACCTGTTCATCGGAACTCGGGGAACCATTGTCGAAAATTCGGTTAAAAAGTCCGGAACCATCCTAGACATGCAAGACGACGGAAGCCTGCTTTTCAAGTGTGACGATGGCACCACCGAAACCGTGTACAGCGCTGATTTGGAAATTTAGTGCTATTCTTTTCGCTTGAAGTACAAGCTCCCCACAAGGGAAACCGCCAGCACCACGATCATGGCGGTAAGTCCCGTTTCCGCCAAAGAAACGTATTCCCCTGCCACACCCGTCTCGATAAGGATAATGCAAGCTAAGGCGATGACCGCCCCCACGGAACCCATCTGCTGGAACATCTTGATCTTGTCCCCAGTGGTAAACTTTCCATCCGTTTTCTTAATAAAGGGCATCTACGTTTCCTCCCATGCAAATCCACACGATAAGGCCAACCATCACTAGCACGCTAATGGCCACATTGGCCAAAAAGAAATCCCGGTTCATTGCATCCAAGTCATCGGACTTTCTGAACAAGTGTATGTAAAACACGGCGGCAGTCATCAGGCCGGTGACAATCCACCAGGGGATTCCCATGCCCCAGAACACGCCAAAAGCGATGCAAAGCAAGAGCATGGCAACGTGACTCCAGAAGGCTATTTGCAAAGCCCGCCTGCGGCCAAAACGGGCCGGCACCGAATGGAGTCCCATTTCGCGGTCAATTTCCTCGTCCTGGGTGGCGTAGATGATGTCGAACCCGCCCATCCATAACATTAGAATCACCAACAGGAACACGGGGAACACTGCAAATTCTCCACGGATGGCAATCCAGGCCCCCAGGGGACTCATGCCTATTGCAAAGCCCAAAAACCAATGGCAAAGCCAGCTAAAGCGTTTCCAATAAGAATAGGACAGCAGCAATAGCCACACGGGCAAAGCCAAAAGGCCGGCGAGGGGTTGCAACAGCGCCGCAAACACGACGAATAGCACACCATTAACGGCAAGGAACGCAATGACCGACGCCTTGCTCAGACGCCCAGCAGGCAGGTGGCGCCCTGCGGTGCGCGGGTTTTTGGCATCAATGTCGGCGTCGGCAATGCGGTTAAAGCTCATGGCGCTGTTGCGGGCGGTCACCATGCAGCCTACTATCAAAGCTATTATCTTGACCGCCTCTGCGGCATCCATGCCGCGGAAACCCCTCGCCGCCACCCACATGGACCCTATGGCAAAAGGCATGGCAAAAAGCGAATGGCTAAAGCGAACCAAGTGGCCAAACTCTAAGATTTTCTTCAACATGTAGAACTACCGTCCCATGGCTTCACAATCTGGGCAAGATTCTCAACCGTTGCTGCCCCCAGGTGCTTCAGGATTTTCGCCACCACGGTATCTGCCAATTGCTCCACCGTCGTGGACCTGCTGTAAAACTGCGGCGAGGCAGGAATCACCACCGCACCTGCACGAGTGACCCGTTCCATGTTTTCCAGGTGAATCAAGTTGTAGGGCATCTCCCGGGGTACAATCACCAATGGACGACGTTCCTTGAGGCAAACATCAGCGGACCGTACCAGCAGATTGTCCGAAGTCCCCGCGGCAATGCGGCCAAGAGTCCCCATGGAGCAGGGCACCACGGCCATGCCTGCATAGTCGGTGCTTCCGCTGGCGCACTCCGCAAAAAAATCGTCCACGGCAAACACCTTGTCTGCAAAATCGAAAAGCGACGCCTGGCCCTCATATTCCACCACTTCCCGACCCGGCTTCGTCACAATCAAGGAAACGCCATGCCCCAGGCGCTTCAGGTGCATGGCGGTACGGGTGGCATATATAGCCCCGCTAGCACCCGTCACTCCCAGAACAAAACGACTCATGCTCGCCTCAACAACACACGGAAAGCCACCCCAAAAAAGCAGGGCTTCACGTGTACCAATTCAAATCCGTTCTTTTCTGCCAAAGCTACGAATTCGTCTACCGGCAAGAAACGCAGCACGGAATTCACCAGGTATTCGTATGCGTCTCGCTTGCTGAACACCGCTCCCAATACCGGGATAAACAACGGCGCAAGCACCTTGTAAAAGAACTTGTTGAAAAGACCGCGAGGCGAAAAGAATTCCAAGACTTGCAAGTAACCACCGGCAGAAAGAACCCGTGCCGATTCTCGCAAGCCAGTCTTAGCATCGGGCAAGTTCCGCATGCCAAAGCCATTCAATATTACATCAAAGGTTTCATCAGCAAAGGGCGTCTTCATAGCATCCAACTGCACCGGTACCGCCGACATCTTTTTGCCAGCAGCCCCCTTCAGCATGCCATAAGAAAAATCTCCTAGCACAGCAACGTCAGGCTTGCCTCCCAACCTCTCATAAGTTGCTGCAAAATCTCCGGTGCCGCCGCAAAGGTCCAGCAGGCGTTTCCCTGGATGCAATGCCTGCAGCTCGCGGCAACAAGCCCTGCGCCAAGCAATGTCACGTCCACAACTCAAAAAGTGGTTCAGAAAATCATAGCGATTCGCTATTTCATCGAACATTTTGCGGACAGGACTTTTCATTGGCCCAAATGTAGCTTTTTAATGCAACAAAGCCCTGCCACGCAGGCAAGGCTTTGTCAAAACCAAAGAGTTCCTTTACCTATTTGAAGTTGGCCGTATAGGAGGCCGCACCGGAAATCTGCACTTTTCGAGGATTAGAGGTATTTCCATCCGACCAGCCCGCAAACACGGCAGAACCTGTGGGCACCGCGGTCAGCTCCATCTCGTTTTTGGTGAAGAATTTGCCCGAATATGGGGTGGAGACCTTGCGGCCTTCTATGAGGACGGAACCATTTCCAGAAACGCCTATTTGCACCGTAACCATGTCGCCAAGGCTAAACTCGCTCTTGTACTGGCTGACAATATTGAGATCCCGGGAATCCGCCCACTCCGTCAGTCTCAAATTAGAAACGGAGAAGCCATCATCATAACCACGCTTGTCCTGTTTATGTACGTCCTTGTCACGCGTTGATTCATCCCTGTCAATAGATTGCTCCATGGCCGCACGGACATCCTCAACCTTCCCCGCATTCAAGTAGCTCTGCCACATCATGGCGGAACGGTTGATAAACAAGCGCTTGAAATCGGGGTTCTTCATCAAGCGAACATAAATCGTATGGAAGCAGCGAGCCTTGTCGCCGGTAAACGTTTCTTGACCGGGAGCATAGCATTTGCCCGAAGAAAGGCCTCCCTGCTTGATCCAGGTGAACATATTCGTACCACTGCCTTCTGAACTAAAGCCGTCCACTTCCCATTTCCAATCAAAGCCATGGTCCAAGTCGTAAATCATGAACTTGTAGGGCTGATCGGGGCTACGCCAGGCACGCACATTGTTGTTTGGCCAGTCCCCATTATGGATGTAAATTTCGGCCGCCATGTAGTCGGCATAGTTGCCCACATCCATCATGGTCTTCAAACTGTTGTAGTTGGCATTGTTCGAACCAGAAAAATCATTCTTGTTTATAAAGGACAGCATGTTTTCGTAGTTGGTCGTAGTGGTGTTGCTGGTAATCTCGATACCCAAATGCTTTATAACTTCCACCGTACCGGCATCTATGCCGTAGTTGGATTCCACGTAGTTCTTGTTGTAGCGTTCCCGCATGTCGTGAATGCCGTAGTACTTGCCATTGTAGAACACCACCACCTGGCGGCTGCGCTGGTAATCCACGCCGCTGCCCTCGAGGATAGCTCCGCCCAGGGCATCAGCAAAGTAGTCGCTCACAAAACGGTTTCCGTTGTTGCGGAGGTTAAAGGCCTTGTACTTGTCGTTTGCTTTCTTACGGGTTTCGAACAGCGAGTAGTGGAGCCAACCTTCCTGGTACTCCTCCCGCATCACAATGGCGACAGTCTTCTTGTGTTCCATGCGGCTCCAGCCACCCATCAGGGATATGCCCGCATCGATTTCCCAGGCCTTGCCACTGCTGTTGGATCCGTTTTCAAAGTATTCCACATGGACAGGCATCTCTCCGGAATCGTTAGGATAGGACTTATTGGGAGCGTACATCTGGTCACCATCCATATTGGGGCGCCCTCCCCAGGTTTCCTTGTAATACTTCACAAAGAACTGCGGATCCACGCTTATGGACACCACCGGCATGTTTACGCTCTCGTCAATAAAGAAACTCTTGGTGACAATCTCCTTGGTGATGGTCCCCTTCTTGTATGCCGCACAGCGAAGGACCGTATTGCTGGAAATGGTCTTGGCCGAAGTAAAGGCCTCGGAATTTTCCGTGGGCGCGGAACCGTCCATGGTGCAACGCACCGTCACACCGCTTTCCACGGTGGGCGGATTGATGGTAACGGAGCTGGAATAGAACCCAGCCTTGATATCATCCATATTCGCAGAAGGAGCCATGCCGTCGTATGCGGTGGATTCCGTATTCTTCTTTTCGGGAGTGGACTTGGCAAAGTATTTCCAGGCTCCGCCATCCACAATGCCCCAGCTGAGGCCGGGAGCAAGCTCGGGGTAAGCGATAGAATCGCGAATTCCGTTACTGGGATCAATCAGGTAGATTGTCCCTCCGGACTTGTCCATTTTCCAGTTGGTGTGGGTCCGCTTGTGAAGAACCTGCTTGTTTACCGTTGTGTCGCTCCCCTTCACCGAGGTAATGTTCTTCTTGTCGCAGAACACCGTGCGGAAAGACTTGGGTGCAATGGGTTCGTCGCCAAAGACCCATTTCCTGGGGTCCTTCAAGTTTTCCACCAGGGCCCAGCCCTTCAAATTCGCCGAAACCGCGCCGGCATTGTATATTTCCACCCAAGACGGATCATCGCCATCTACATCCAGCCAATCCAAATTGAGAGAGGCTATTTCGGTAATGACCAGTGCAGAATTTCCCACCCAATGGACGGGAAGAGTCGTGTCGGAATATACAGTGACGGTATCCTTCACGTATATCGTATCGCCATCTTCCGTTATCACGCGAATGTAACCCTCGCCACCCTCTTCCGACGAAACCTCCTCCAAAACTTTCGTCGTGGAATTTTCATCAGAACAGGCAAGGTACAGCGACCCGCAAAGAGCCGCGATGAACGTATTAAGAGCTAGACCCCGAAACAGCATTTCTATCCTCTATATCCCGTCTAAATTTAATCTTTTTTCTCAAAAAATCCAGTAATATTCTATTTACTCTTGATAAAAGTCACTTTTACCCTTGACAAAAGCCCCTTTTTATCTATTTTTGGGCTACCAAATGGTTCTGTAGCTCAGTTGGTAGAGCAGTGGACTGAAAATCCGCGTGTCGTTGGTTCAACTCCAATCGGAACCACGAAGGACCCTGGCCTTGTGCCGGGGTCTTTCTTTTTTTGCCGTTTTGGGCAATTTTTCGCAGTTCTGAAAATTAGGAACGATAAGGGCCGTAAAGCTCGTCCCAGTGTTCCAAAAGCAGGTCTACCAGTTCCGGCTGGAACTGTTCCCCCTTCTGCAGCTCAAATTCTTCCCGAATACGTTCCTCGGGCCAGGGTTCCTTGTAACAACGGGGGCTAGAAAGAGCATCCAGCACATCGGCCACGGCACAGATGCGCCCCGCCAAAGGAATCATTTCGCCCTTCAGCCCTCGGGGGTAGCCAGTCCCGTTCCACCGCTCATGATGGGACCCCGCAATGGAGGCGGCAAACTGCAACAGGGGGCGCTTGGAAGTCTTCAGCATGGATTCGCCAATAATGGCATGGGACTTCATAAAACAGAACTCGCCCTCGGTCAACCGGCCTGGTTTGTTCAGCACGGCATCGGGGACGCCAATCTTCCCTAAGTCGTGCATTGGCGAGGCAAGGCGGATTTGTTCGGCTTCTTCTTCCGAAAGACCGTAGTACTTTGCCAAGGCGTAGGAGATTTCCGCCACACGCTGGATATGGTCCCCCGTCTCCTTGCTGCGGTACTCGGAAGCTTCGCCCAAAATGTGAATGATCTCCCTCTGGGTGGCCTCCTGTTCCGCAATCAATCGTGCGGATTCCACCGTCTTGGCGGAATACACTGCGGTCAATGCCAACCGTTCCAAATCCTGCTGCGAGAAAACCGGGTCTTTCCCCTGCTTGTTGATGGCCTGGAACACCCCCATGACCACGCCTGCAGTGTCCAAAAGGGGAACCGTAAGAACGGATGTGGTACGGTAGTGGGTCTTTTCGTCGCTACGGCGGTCAAACCTAGGGTCCTGGTAGGCATCTTCCACAAGAAGAGGGTTCCCCGTACGTACGGAATAACCCACAAAACCCGCGTCAATGGGAATCCGGAGTTCATCCACGCCGTGGGCCACCTTGGTCCACAGTTCCTTGGATTCCCTATCGATAAGCCACAGGGAACAGCGGTCCGCAGATACCATAGAACGGCCCAAGTCGGCCATAAGGACCAGCAAGTTGTCCATCTTCCGTTCTGCCGCAATCCTCGGCATGTACGAAAAGAGCAACTCCAATATCCTGTGGGATTCTGTACCCGTCTGCTCCTGCATGGCGGCAAAGATAGCAAATCTACCAATGCCGTTGACGGGGCCGTCCCTTTTTTTTATTCTTTAGCCGCCCTTTGGAGGAATAGGCTAATTGGTAAGTCAGCGGTCTTGAAAACCGCCGCCGTCAGGCTTGGGGGTTCGAGTCCCTCTTCCTCCGTAAAAAAGCCCCTCATGGAGGGGCTTTTTTTACATCTGTTCGTTTATCTAAACTTTCCTGTATAAAACCCTCTGTCAGCCCGTCGCATTCCAAAAAGCCTGCCGGTCGGCCACGAAGTCCATGGTGGCGCTTGCAGGGCGGTCATAAAGGAGGGTACACACTTTTACGTCCAGCGGAAAATTCTTTCCCAGGGCGTCCAAGCAAGCGCCGGTAGTGGCGCCCGTGGTATAAACGTCGTCCACGACAACCGCAGTGCCACGGGCGGGCAGGAACCTGGGATAGTTCGGCACAAACACTCCCGCCACGTTCTGCTCCCGCCCCCTCTGCGAAAGCTTTGTCTGGGACACACGGAAGGTGTTGCGACGTAGCCAGCGGCATACCCGCCCAACCGTCAACTTCGCAAGAGCCCTTGCAATCATTTCCGCCTGGTTGTAGCCCCGCTCCCTAAACCTGGAGGGGTGCAGCGGGACAGGAATAAAGTACAGGGGGCGGGAGCATCCTGGAAAAAGAACTTCGGGAGTTTCTTGCAATGCCAAGGAATGCTCCACCAGGTAAGCGGCCATGGCGGGAATGCTACGGTACTTGAGAAGGTGTACCAACTTGCGGGTCACTGCCTCCATGGGGTAAAGGCAGACTACGTCGTCCGTAGGGCAGCACACCTCCTTGGAAAGGCTTTTCAATTTCTCGCTGCACGACTTGCACAACCATGGGTCCAGAGAGTCCGAAGACTCCCCGCATCCCACGCATTCCATTCCAAAGACCAGGTTAGACCAGGATTCCAGCATTTTCACCTCACAAAAAAAACGTCCTCTTGTATAGACGCTTTTTTCAGGGGAAATAGGCCACAGAATTTTATTTTTTTATCACTCTTGCAGGCGATAAACCTTGACCGCCTTGACATAGAAGGTACGCACCTGTTTTCCCAAATTCAGTTCAAACCTTGCAAACGGGGTGCTTTCCTTTGGCGTGAATTCTATTTCAACGGACTTGCCGCTGGTCCCCACTTCCACGTGCTTTTGGAAGCCAACGGTTACATAGTCGTCGTAAGCTCCTATCCTTGCCGTAATCTGGCCCGCCTTGTCGGACCAAATGGTAAACACGCACTTGTACTTTTTGCCCGCAAGCAAAGCCACGTTTTCTTGAATCAGCTGGACGCTGTAGGACTTTGAACCGCCCTGGGTCACTTGAATCTTAGCATAATGTTCCCCAGAAGATTCCTTTTCTACCGAAGCCTTGGACTCCCCTTCAAACTGGTTAAAGAGGATCCAGTTCTCAAAGCCCTTGGAAAAGTCCCCGTTGCTGATGGTGTTATCGCTCATGGACCCGATAATGCCTTCCCATATGTCTAGCACATAGGCTTCAGTGGACTCGCCCTGAGCATTGGAGAAACCATAGCGGAGGGACCTAAAGCTAGGAATGAACTGCTGATTCAGTTTCGCCCAAATATCCGCATTCCGTGATTCGTCAAGATAAGCCACGCCATCTTCTGCCACCATAACCTGGTCAAAGTCTACTCCATCCGCAAAATACCGAGGGTAGAATACCACAGACAAGTTGGCCAGGCTGTCGGAAACCCTCTCTATCTGGGAGAAGTGGTAACGCAGTTCAAAGTTCTTGAACCAGGAAAGGGAATAACGGAAGGGAACATATTTTCCCTTGACCATGAGGCGGCCAACCACGTAATCCTTATCGTCATGAGGCCTGAAAAGGACTCCCATCTCCTTCAAGTAGCCCACGTCTTCCAGGTCGATACCCTTGAAAGCATCATCCACCACCGAGGCGTCCGTGAAGGAAACCCTAAGGGAGGAATCCGACATATCGTCGTCGGGCCAAATCTGCACACCGGAAGACATGTCGATATTCACCGCCACATAGTAGCTGGAATAGGAACGCACCTGGTAAAAGTCCAACGCAAAAGAATCCAGCAATAGCGGCTCATTGTCAGAAGCCGCCTTGGCCAGCGAGCCATTGGACACCTGAGCATAGTCTACAGAAAAATCTGCCGTAAAAGCAAGGGAGGGGTTACCTATTTCGATACCCGACACTTTCTTATCAGAACAAGCCACAAAAACCATGGCCGCACAAGCCACGACAAACAAGAATCCAAATCTAAACCCCACAAAACGCATTACATTCCTCTAGTAAGGGGGAACAACTGGATGTTCACTTGGACAACATCGTCACCTTCGCCAGCATCCGCGGAGAAATCTAGTAGTTCTTTGCGCATTAGTTGGATCTGTTTTTTCAAATTGGGGAAATCTTTGCGCCTAATGCTAAAAGTGAGGGCGGAAAAATCCCGGTCCTGACTTGCCAGTTCCGACAACATATCACCGGAAACCCGGAGCATCTGCTGGTGGTATTGCTTAACCATCAGGTCCTGTACCTCGTCATCGGTGGTAATCATGGGGTCCCGTTGGCGGAAGCCATTGGCAGTCTTGACCAAAAGCCCAAGTTCCAGGAGCAGGTTGAAGGATTCCTGAACCTGTGCCGGGGTCACCTTGCCCATAAGCCTCTTGGACACCCAGTCGGGAATAGGGCGGAAACCCTTCAAGGCCACCATTTCCAAGATAACGGAGTGGTGCCACTCCCTGAAAATCCTAAGCTGGGCCTGATCCATCTTGTGAAGCTTGGAATGGGGGCTGGCCTTGACCAGCTGTTCGTAATAGACCTTCTTTTCTTCGTCATCGGTGGCCTGGTTAAAAAACACCAGATTCTCGAAGTAGGCCGCACGCTGCTTAATAAGACCGAGGCCGTGAATAAGCTTGGTGACGGTGCTCTTGGTGATGTTCCTTTTTCCGTCGATGGTCAGCTTGAGGTGGGCATGGCTGGAAAGCCCTGCCTTTTCGGCAAAAAAACGAAGGCTGAAGGCCGGCTGGGTCTTCTTCTTATAGTCGTAGTAATCCCGAAGGTACACGCGGAAATTCGTGTACTGCAACACGTCGGGTTCAGTCAGTTTTACATTTTCTCCATTTTCCATGACTATAAAAATAGAAGTCTAGGGGTCCAAAAGCTTTGCCTGATGGTTAAATAACGTTTACTTAAGTAACCACGTCGCCCGCAAGCCTCGACAAGCGCAAGTGGTCCAGGAATTTGCCCCTAAGGCACTCGAATTCCCGGCAAACGCCCTCTTTGGAGAATCCTGCACGTGTGGCAACGGCAATACTTTTGGTGTTTTCCACTGCCGCCGTGATTTCCAGGCGGTTAATCCCCAGTTCCTCAAAGCAATAGTGGCACAAAAGCTCCAGGGCCTCGGTGGCCAGGCCACGACCCACATAAGGCAAAAACAGCCAATAGCTGACCGTGGCCGAACGATGCTCTGGGTGAATCCAGCCTATGAAAATGCAACCTGCCAGTTCTAGAGCCTTGGCCCCCCTCTCAAAAATGCCCCAGCAGGCACCGTTCCCCATCTGGGCCTGCATGTCCCAGGTTTCCAAGCGAGATTCCACATCTTCGAGGGAGTCGCAATCGGGGGGCCAGGGCAAAAATTCCGCCAAGTGGTCCCTAGATTGTGCAATCTTCCCATACAGCTCCTGTGCGTCATCGGCTACAAGCTTGCACAGTTCCACCTTGGCTCCGCCAAGGGTCCTTACGGGAATTTCGTCCAAAAAATCGTCCATAGGGGGGAATATATAAAAAAGGGATGCGGAAATGCAAAAGCCCGCTGACAGATGTCAGCGGGCCTTCAGTGCGGATGAAAGGACTTGAACCTTCATGCCCTCGCAGGCACTAGAACCTGAATCTAGCGTGTCTACCAGTTCCACCACATCCGCGTGGTGCACCAAATTTTGAAAAAAAAGTCCCTTTTGTCAAGGGGTCTTGCGCAAAAACGCCTCAAGAATCCAGTCCCGGCGGTGTTGCAGCCAGTAACTCCAGTCATGCTCACCCGCCTGGTCATACTTCAGATCGCAGTCCACCCCCACATTTTTGCAGAATTCCTGAATCCAGGGGAGGGTTTCGTGGGGCGGGTACAAGCGGTCGGAACCACCCTGGAGGAACCGCCAGCGACCGGACTTTACAGTTAAGGCTGCCGCCACCTGGGCGGCAGGACCCAAGGAAGGCCCAAAGGAACTGACCAGCAGGCGGTCTTTTACCCGGCGTTTGCCCTGCATGGAATAAACCATCACGCCGATCGCCCCATCCGAGACACCCACCAGCGAAACTTCTTCCACAAAAGAAACACGTCGTTTGGCTACGGAGTCCAGTGCCGCATCCACCGCAGCCACCATGGTTCCCGTGGCCCAGTGATTCTCCCGGCAAGCAGAAACGCTCACCACCACAACATCTGGGAAAAGTTTCGAAAAGCTGTCTCCCGCCACAAAACCTTTCTGGCAATTACCACTGGTCATACCCCCATGAAACCACACCACCACATGGGATTTTGCGGCATGGTGAGGAAAACCCGCTTTGGACTGTTTCGGTCGTACAGGCCACCAGACACCTGTCGCACTACTGACATACACCTTTTTTTCTGGATCGACAGACCGGACCGTCAAAGAATCCGGACTGCCCGCAGAGGCCAGAGAAAAAACGAGCGTCAATGCCAAAAGAATTTTCATGGCTTGTTTTTTATAGCCATAATAAAACAGATAATGAACCCAATAGAACACACGCCGATAATTCCAAGAGCCATCAAGGAATAAAAGACGTGGTATTCCACTACCGTTTCCCAATCCAACTCACCGTACGTGGAGGCAAGAGAACGAACCACGAACCTATCTTCTGCAATGCGGACTGCACTGATTTCTAGCGGCACCTCATCCACGTTCACAGCCGCAAAATTGAACCAGTCCGACATGGATTCCAGCATTTCCTCTGAAGCATAGAGGACAAAGGTGGCTTTCTCGTCACCATTTATCTTGAAAAAGGTCTTGTCTAAAAAAGGAACGTTGCTGCCGCCAAAAACGCTGGGGATGGCTGCGTAAGAGACGCTACCATAAAACAGGTGTTCGTCCTTGAAAAAACTTCTGAATACCGGCCCCGCATAAGAAACGCACCAGACCACAATCAAAAGAAGCAGCAGAGCGATATTGAAATATAGGGAACGGCGTGTATAAAGGCGAGACAGCATGAACTTTATTGCTTGGAGCGGAACATGAAGAAAAATGTAGATAAAAGAAGCACCAAGGTCAAGAAGTAAAAGACCAAGGGAATCTTTGCATTCAACGCGATTTCGTTCAATCGTTCCATCTGGAAAAACTGTATCAGCTCCTCGCTATTTAGCATGGCGGCATCGCTATTGAACCGGTTCCAGGCCACTGAAAGATCCATGTTGGTTGCAAGAAGGGGAACCAGCTGCATTTTCACAGAATCAGGAATATCCAGTCCTTCGGGCAGGGTCACCGGAAAGCCCGCACGCGCAGAGTCCAACATCTGGCGCAAGCCATATTCCTGATTGTCCGGCAAACCAGAAATGGAATAGGAAGCCTGTTGCCAGGATTCCAGCCATTCTCTGCGAATGGAAAGGTAACGCCTGGCAGACGAAACTTTCCCCAGGACCTCACGCTCAAAACGGGCCACCGCATTGGAACTGGGGTGATTGATCCCCAGACCTTCCAGTTCATCCATCTGCCTGGCAAAAGACACAGCCATTTCCCGTAGCGTCATGGATTCCGAAATGATCCTCATGGAATCCAAACCGTACCCCGAACGAGCTCGTTCCATATCCCGCGAAAGCCTAGCATCCAGCAGCTGAAAATCCGAAAGGGACTTGATGTACTGGGAATACATGACCATCTGGGGCTTCTGGGACAACGAGAACAAAACAGTAAGCCCCACAGTCAGGACTACCACCAACCACACCCAAGGAGTCTTGAGCTTCGACCGGAATGTTTCCACCACAGTCTTGTTTTTCAATTCTTCCACATCCAGAAATTACCTTTTTTCTACCTTAAAAGTCATGAAGGGGCTAATTTTTATCACCTTTTCTTGCATTATCGGCCTTTTATGGGGCTGCACAGTGGAGCATGCCGAAGAAACGGTTGTCGCCCAGCATGCAAACGGGGCAAAAAAGACCTCTATCTGGGTGTATCCCGATGGCGAGATCCTAAAACGGAACGAGTGGTACAGCAATGGCATCAAGGAATTCGAAATTCCCTACAAGGACAATGTTCCCCATGGCGAAATCAAACGATGGACCGGACTGGGCGATGTGGTCATGGTGGGCCAGTACAAGAAGGGCCTCCGCGAAGGGAAATGGATTAGCTATTACACTGATAAAAAAATAGAGGCCATCCGCCACTACAAAGAGGACAAGCCCATAGGGGACTGGGTGGGGTTCCACCACAACGGTGAAAAAGCATTTGAGGAGCATTTCAGCGAAAAAGGCGACACCATAGGTGTGTGGAAAAAATGGTCCAAGAACGGGAAACTCCAGGAAGAAAACAGTTGTCATGGAGGCGACAACGCAGGAACCATCGTGGAGTACTATGACAACGGAAAACGAAAACATGCCACAAGCTGCAAATACGGGGTGCTGCATGGGCCACAAATCACTTACGCCGCAGACACCAAGAACTCCTGGCTTCTTGCAGAAGGGTACTCGAATGGGGTGCTGAACGGAACACGGGAATTCTACCTCCCTTCTGAAGACGGCCTTTTACCCTACAGGCGAGAATTCTGGAGCGACGGGGTGCGAGACTCCATTTGGCGCTTGGACGACGGACACCTGCACATGGTTATCGAAAGCAAGTTCGTAAACGGCACGGGAATCGGGTACGGACAATGTGAAGAGGACTATGGGAAGGTCTGCGCAGAAACGTCCTTTGTGGCAAACGTTCCTGGCGGGACTCTGGACAGCAGCGCCATCTTGGGGAAGGCAGTTGCAGGAGCTACCTTATGGTATTACAAGAAGGGACACGACCTGCGCTATGAAGAAGTTTGGCGGGACGGCGAAATTGCGGAGAGCCGCAGTTTCTATCCAGACACCCTGGGTGGGAAACTCGCCAACGAAACCTTTTGGAAAAACGGCAAACGCAATGGAATTATACGGAACTGGTACAAGACCGGAGTCCTGCGAGACAGCCTCTCCTTTGTGAACGGAGAACGCGTGGGCGAGCAGTTCAGCTACGACAGTACCGGAAAGCTAACCATCCACAAGACCGAAAATGGGAAAAACCGCCCGGTAATTATGCATTTATTAGGGCAATAATGAGACGTAAAGATAGAGAAGTTTTAGGCGACGAAAATATCGCGAAGATTATCGAGCAGTGTACGACCTGCCATGTCGCGATGTTGGACCATGCAGACGCGAGCATGCCTTACGTGATTCCGCTATCGTTCGGGTATAGCCTGGAGGGCGGCGTTTTGGAACTATATTTCCATTGTGCACATGTTGGCAAAAAGCTCGATTGCATCCGCAAGAATCCGAATGTTGCGTTCAGCATGTGCATCGAGAACCACCTTGAAATTCACGAAGACAATTATTGCAAGAGCGGACGCTTTTATGCAAGCGTTGTCGGGCAGGGCAAGGCAGAAATCGTCGAAGATGTTACCGAAAAATGCCGCGGGCTTTCGCTCCTGATGGAACGGCAAGCCGCTGGCGCCCCGCAATCCGTTGCACAGCATAAGTTCGAATTCACGCCTGGACAAGCCGCCCCCGTAACCGTATTCAAGATAACGAGTACGAATTTCACCGGGAAAGCGAAGCCAGAGGCTTAGCGGGTGCTCGTCTATTTTCTACATTTGTGGCCACTATGAGTGAAGCTATTAACAATGTGAAGCAGGCGTTTGACGCAGAACTTGCGCAAACCGACCTTACGAACCAAGAAGCCGTCAACAACCTCCGCGTGAAGTACCTGGGCAAGAAGGGTGCCGTGACCGACCTCATGAAGCAGATGGGCACGCTCAGCGCCGAGGAACGTCCGGCCTATGGCAAGCTCGTGAACGAACTTAAGGTCGCCGTCTCCGAGGCCATCGACAAAGCTATCGAGACCGCGAACCAGGCTGCACTCCAAAAGAAGCTGGAAAGCGGCTTTGTAGATACCACGCTCCCGGGTGCAGGCATTCCGGCGGGCAGCACGCATCCGCTTTACGACGTGCGTGAAGAGATTATCGACTTCTTTAGCCAGATGGGTTTCGAAGTGGACTTCGGTCGCGACATCGAGACGGACTGGTACAACTTCGAGGCTCTCAATACGCCTCCTGACCACCCGAGCCGCGACATGCAGGACACATTCTACGTGGACGACAAGGTGATGCTCCGTACGCATACCTCCGGCACGCAGATCCACTATATGGAAACCCACAAGCCGCCGTTCCGCATGATTGCTCCGGGCCACGTGTTCCGCGTCGACAACGATGCGACCCACGCCCCGATGTTCCAGCAGTGCGAAGGCCTGGTGGTCGACGAAAACATCAGCTTTGCAGACCTCAAGGGTGTGCTGCAGGTGTTCATGAACAAGCTGTTCGGCGAAGGCGTCAAGACGCGTTTCCGCCCGAGCTTCTTCCCGTTCACGGAGCCCAGCGCCGAAATGGACGTGA
>CACXIR010000011.1:0-1832 GCA_902767785.1 Fibrobacter succinogenes
ATAAAAATTTTGAACTTATAATAGTATCGATCATCGTATACGAGAAAGACACTCGCAGTGCATTTACTGCCGCTGGCTGGTGCTTCAAGATCTGAAGTATAGGCAAAATCCAAAGTACTTGTACTTGGATTGTATCCCACTTTACACTCACTCTTGCCCCAGGAAGTGGCGGTTCCGTCAAACATCAAGTAAAAACCGTTAGAAGAAGTTAAGCTTGAGGTCAGTTCACCTGTCTTGATATCTGTGCATGCCATGTATTTTAGGTCATCAACCGTTGCACCTTCGGGGAACTTTGCCTGTATAGCATTCAGGTTGATAGGAATCAGCTGTTTGCTGTAGGCGTCCACAGAACCCATGTCAAATGACTTCGTAATTGTTTCTTCACCCACTTTCTGCATATTACGCCATGAATAAAGCGATGGGTCTACGTTGAAATCATCATAAGTACCTGTAGGTATGCAGTCAATGCCGAAATGAACAGATACAGTCACATATGCTGTCTGTCTGCTTCGTGTTATAGCATAACGCATGGTAGCAACATATTGGTCTCCTTTTTGGCAATTATTCGGATGACAACCATAGTTCCAGCTATACACATCGCTGGTACTGAGATTCTTCGGTTCTATAAACACGCGAGAATTACCACCATAATTTTCCACAAGCCTCCCGGATGCGTGTGTACCAAGGAAGACCCTCAAGGCCGCCGCACCGTCTACGACTATCTGCCCCCCGGCTACCAGCATTTGAACTACGTGGGCCGCCTGGACCTGCAGAGCCGCGGACTTTTGCTCTTTACCGACGACGGGGAGCTGCTGTACCGCCTGACCCACCCGAGCTACGAAATCCCCCGCACCTACAACGTGTGGACCACCAAGCCCCTGAGCGAAAGTGCGGCACAAAAATTGGTAGACGGCGTGGACATCCGTGACCGCGAGGATCCTGAAGCCAAGGAAGACATCGCATTTGCCACCGACGTGTACCTGGAGAATGGTTTTGCGGAACTCACCCTTATCGAAGGCAAGAACCGGGAAATCCGCCGCATGATGCGGGCCCTGGGTTACGAGATTCGAGACCTGAAACGCATCAGTTACTGCAAAATCAAGTTGGGAGACCTGCCCGCCGGCGAATACCGCGAACTCACCCCCGACGAGATGAACAAGCTTAAGCAGGCCGTGGGGCTATGAACCGCACATTATATATAGGTGATGTCCACGGCTGTGCCGACGAACTGGAACGGATTATCGACGCCTTCGGGTTCGTGCGGGGCAAAGATACGCTATACCAGACCGGCGACATCATCAACAAAGGCCCCGACATGATGCGGGCCTTGCGGACTGTATTGGATTTGGGAATTTTGACGGTTCGTGGAAACCACGAAGAACACTTGATCCGCATGATGGAAACCCCGCAGACGGAATGGACCGAAAAGCAGCGGAAGCGTTTTGCCAGGCTCTCCCTAGAAGAATGGACCTTCATCCGGGACACGGTGAAAGACTGGCCCCTTTGGCGGGACACGCCCCACGCCCTACTGGTCCACGCGGGCCTGGAACCCGGAAAGACCCGCCTCGAGGACATGAGTCCCGAAGTTCTGCTTTCTATACGCAACTGGAATGACCGCCCCTGGTTTGAGCAGGTGAGCTGGCCAAAGACCGTTGTATTCGGGCACTGGGCCAAGATGGGGTTCGTGCACCGCCCAGGGTTCATCGGGCTGGATTCCGGTTGTGTCTACGGTAAGAAACTTACCGCCTGGTGCCCCGAAGAAGACAAGTTCTACGAAGTTCCCGCCGCCCGGGAATACGCCCCCGTAAAAGACAAGGCCAAGGAATCCGAGG
>CACXIR010000011.1:1879-26976 GCA_902767785.1 Fibrobacter succinogenes
GACCTTCGACGAAATCAAGGAAAAAATAGCCCAGGGGGAAATAGCCCCCGCCCGCAATAGCGAAGAGGACAAGGCTATCCGCAAGGCAAGCCCCTCCATCAGCGCCGAATGGGCCGGATACTGATTTTCTATTTTTACACTATATATTATATAACGGTACACCCATGACAGTCGACGAACTCTACAACCGCCTTAGCACCATCAAACCCGGCGTAGTGCTCTGCACCTACTCACGTGAAAAGTGCGAGCAGATGCTCCCCCTGATCAACGAAATCAACGAGCTCAAGAAGGAGCGAGACGCCGTAATCCTCGCCCACAGCTACGTGGCCCCCGAAATCGTGCTGGGTGTCGCCGACTACACGGGCGACAGTTTCAAGCTAAGCCAAGACGCCACCCAGGTTTCTGCAAAGACCATCGTGTTTTCTGCCGTGCAGTTCATGGGCGAAACCGCCAAAATATTGAACCCCGAAAAAGACGTGCTGATTCCGGGGCCGCTTACAGGCTGTAGCCTCGCCGACTCCATCACCGGCGCCGAAGTCCGGGAACTCCGCAAAAAATACCCCGACCACACCTTCGTCTGCTATATCAACACCACCGCCGACGTGAAGGCCGCCTGCGACGTTTGCGTCACCAGCGGAAATGTGATGAAAATTGTCTCCAGCCTGGAAAACGACAAGATCGTGTTCGTTCCCGACGGCCTGATGGGCAAAAACCTTACCGAAGAACTTAAGAAACGGGGCATCAAGAAAGAAATCGTGCTTTACTCCGGCAGCTGCTATGTCCACGAGACCTACGATTCCGAACTCATCTCGTTTTTCAGGGCGCAGAACCCGGGCCTGAAGGTGGTAAGCCACCCCGAATGCCACCCCGGCGTGGCCCTGCTGAGCGACTACGTGGGAAGTACCGGCCAGATGGTGGACTACATCAAGAACCAGCCCAATGGCACCAAGTTCTTGCTGCTCACGGAGTGCGGACTAAACGCTCGCATGCATTACGAATTCCCCGACAAAGAATTCGTGGGCAGCTGCAGCATGTGCAAATACATGAAGAGCAACTCTCTGGAAAACATCCTGGAGACACTTCGCCACCCCGAAAAGGCAAAGCACGTGGAACTGGATGAAGACCTGCGCATAGCCGCCAAGAAGTGCATCGACGCCATGTTCTACTACGCCGAAAAGTGACTTTCGTGACACCATGAAAAAAATTCTGACATTTTTTCTTCTCGCCTTCGCCATTACCGCGGCAAACGCCTACGAAGAGAACTACTGGCCCCGTTCCTACTTTATTGGCGCGGGCATGGGGATTCTGGCCACTACCGGCGACCTGAACGAACGCCCCATCACCGTAAAGGACACCAGCGGCAACAAGATGAAGGCCTACCCGCCGGATATTAGCCTTATGGGCAACCCCGAATTCTTTGTTGGCGTGAACATCCGGGAATTTACCCTGGCGGTGGCGTTCCAATACTGGAAAGAGAGTCAGGAACTGGTAAAGCTTTCTACCGAAGAATCCTGCAGGTACTGGCGACTGGGATTCGAGTTCACCTACAACTTCTTTTGGCCTGACTACTTTCAAATCGGCCTGGGCGGCGGATTCTCTTACACTAGCCTAAAAACGGAAAATAGTGCCTTCAACGGCGAAAAATTCCACGATACGGAATTCATGGGATCGGGACTTGCCCTGATTGCAAACGTCCAGTACTTCTTCAACAACAACATTGCCATAGTCCCATCGGTGAAATTCTACAGGAACTGGTTCAAGAACGTGTACACCGAAGACAGCGAGAACCGGGACTTGGACCCTTACCTGTGGCAAACCTTCATTTCTGGCTCCATCGCCCTGCAATTCCAATTCTAGACTAAGCAGGAATTTTTTTTGGCCTGTTTTTTGAGCGTTTACCGTTTTTTTTATTTATATTACAGATTAAACGGAGGTTTTCTGCAATGAAAAAATATCCTCTCCTTCCAGCGATTACAACGTGGGCTTTGATAATTGCCGGTTGCGGCAATGGCGATGGCATGGGTGCAAACAACATCATTGGCGCAGACATAACCTCCAGTTCCAGCGTATCTGCAAAAACGACACAATGGAACAGCGACTATGACAGCGACTATGACAACGACGTCGAAACTATCGAAGATTTACCCAAATGTACCGCCAAGAAAGACGGCATGATCTACTACGTAGAAGAAGATGATTTGCTTGTCAAGTGCGATTCCGAAAAAGGAAAATGGGTTGCTGCCAAGACCCGGAATGATGCGAAGTCCTCCAGCGCCCGCAAGCCTTCCAGCAGCGCTGCCAGCACCCCCTCTAGAGTTAGCTCCCCCTATGATTTGCCCAACTGTAATAGCATGTTAGAAGGAATCTCAGTCTATGTAGAGGCAGCGGGCGGCTACTACTACTGCACAATGGGTTCATGGAGCAGTTCATACTATGGGGGCACACAGTCTGATTACCCGAAGTCCTCCTCCAGCAATTCCTCTTCTTATTTATGGAATACTTCCTGTGGAGATATGTGGTGTGGGGGAACTGGTTCAGAACAGGTTAATACCGGTCTAGGAAACGACACCAGGACCAATGGTTATTGGTTCGAATATAATGACAACTATGCAGGGGGCCAATCTACAATAATATGGCCTGTCGAAAAGGGCAACGAATATAATTCTGGCAGCTTTGAGCCCATCATCAACGCATGCTATGGTATTTGCGGCAAAGCCTCACTTGCGCATAGAGCGTTGACTTACGATGCATTTGTCGGTATCGGTTTCAACATAGTTGGCGAAACCAGCGCTTCCAACCACAATGCCGCCGTAGGTGACGCCAGTGCTTGGGGTGGCATTTGCATCGTGTATTCTGCCGACATAGAGTTACGAGTCGAAATGAGCCTTGGAGAAACAATAGACCATGAACTAAGTGATGGGCCTCCAGCTGTTTATCTTCCCACGGGTGATAATATTATGAAAAATTTCTCCTGGAACGATTTCAAAATGCCCAACTGGGCAGTTAGTAGTTCCGATTATTCGGTATCGGGTCTCGAAGCCTCTCACATGCTTGTTGCGTTGAAAATTATTGCACAAGGTGCTGACGGCGAGTACAACTTCAATATTATGTCTATCGGAAAATCAGGGACTTGCACATATTAGTTCTTGCACAATGGGTCCAATTTTTCTAAAATTGGACCCATGAAATCGCCAATCAAGATTGCTCTGCCCTTGGTGATGTGCTTGGTCGCCATGGCAAACGCCATGGACGAAAAGGGTTATGCTTCCATTTACGAATCCATAGCCGCCTTCGAAGACAGGCCCCAAGACAAACCTAACTACGACGCCCGAATATTCAACCGTCCCGGTTACGTGAAGCCCATCGTGGCCAACCTCGGAAACGTGCTAAACAGCAACTGGTACGTCAGTTCCAGCATTCCCCAAAGCATGGTCTTTGAGGCAGGCATGCCTTTGTCGCTGATTTCTATCGGTGGCGACGACCAGTCCTTTACAGAAAACGGTGCAAGCGTCCCTACCATCTTTGGCGGCCACGGCGACCCTAAAGCAAACCCCAGCGATAAAGTAGTTTACGGCAACGAAACCCTCCACAACCTGGGCCTGTTCACCTACCCCTACCTGCAAGTTGCTGGCAGCTATTACCACGCAAGGATTGCCCTCAGGGGAATGTGGCTCCCTGCCGTTAGCGAACTTCAAAAATTCAACCTGCTGGGAATTGGACTGCAGTACAGCTTTGGCCACCTGTTCCAATACATGCTCCCCAAGCAAGCCCAAGGTCTCGACGTAAGCTTGGTGCTGGGCTACAGTTCCAGCGGCATTAGCTACCAGCCCGAGGACTACGAAGGCACCCTGGACCTGGACATTTCCGCATTCACCTTCGACGTGGTCATTGGCTACAAGCTCATAGCACCCGTAGAATTTTTACTAACCTTAGGCTACCAATCTGCAGAGATGGCATCTAGCGGCCACCTGATTTCCCATGCCGAGGGCTGGACCAAAGATAAGGATATCAACCCGAACCTGACCGTCGACGGAAACAACGGATTCAAGTTTGGCTTGGCCGTGGCTTTCCAGGTGGGATCTTCGTTCCACCCGGTGGTGGGATACGACTACGCCGGAAAATCCAGCTTCACCACCAACATACTCTATTTCAAGCAGCAGTTCGGCGAAGACAAGACTCCCGACGAAATCGCAAAGGAAAAGGGCTACGTCCGTGGCGGCAACGTTTCAAACGAAGACGACGAGGCAGAGGAAACTCCAAAAGCTAAGAAGAAAAAGGCTTTAAAGAAAAAGAAGGTTGTGGAGCAGGAACCCGAGGAAGAAGACGAGGACAACTCCGAATTTGACGATTTTTAAAAAACAAGAACCCGTCTTGCCAAGGCGGGCTTTTTTATAGGAAGGTAAAACATGATTACGTTTCTTATAGGCATAGCAATCCTCATTGGAGGGTACTTCACCTACGGAAAGTTCGTGGAGAAGGTTTTTGGACCCGACGACCGCAAGACTCCGGCACTGGAAAACCCCGACGGCGTAGACCGCATGGTGCTGCCCCACTGGAAAAACATGCTAATCCAGTTGCTGAACATCGCCGGAATCGGTCCCGTCATTGGCGTGATTCTTGGCATCAAATTCGGCGCCATCGTGTTCATCTTGCTCCCGTTGGGCAACGTTCTGGGCGGAGCCGTCCATGACTACTTCAGCGGCATGATTAGCATGCGCAACAACGGCTACAACGTTCCTGCCCTGGCAAGAAAGTTCCTGGGCAAAGGTCCTTCCAAGCTGGTGATGGCCTTGATTTCTGTAGCCCTGATTCTTGTGGGCGCGGTGTTCACCAACACTCCCGCCGCCCTCATCAACACCCCCGTTATCGTAGGTTCTGCCAAGTCCCCCACCGTGTTCTGGATAGCGGTGGCCTGCATTTTCGCCTACTACTTTGCCAGCACCTTCTTCCCCATCGACAAGATTATCGGACGCATCTACCCCATCTTTGGCGGACTCCTGATTCTTGCATCTCTTGGAATTCTTATCGGCATCGCCCCCAACCTGAACGTTCTGACCGAATTCAGCTTCTCTGACTTTGGAAGCAACTTCAGCCAGCATCCGGCGGGCCAGCCCATAATCCCCATGCTCTTCGTGACCATAGCCTGCGGCATCATCAGCGGGTTCCACAGCACCCAGAGTCCCATCGTTGCACGCACCGAAGTCACCGAGAAAAAAGGCCGTCAGACCTTCTACGGCATGATGATTATCGAAGGCCTTATCGGCATGATCTGGGCTGCCGGCGGCATGTTCATTTACCACCAGATGCCCGAACTGATGACCGGTGCCAGCGGCGTGAAAGTGCTGAGCATATTGGTTTCTACCGTCATCCCCTTCGCACCCATCTCTGTGCTGGTGGTTGTGGGCGTGATAATACTTGCCATTACCAGCGGCGACACCAGCCTCCGCAGCCTGCGCCTTACCATTGCAGAAATCACGGGCATCGACCAGAAGTCCGCCAAGAACCGTCTGCTCCTAACCGTCCCCATGTTCGCCCTTTGCGCCTTGCTCATCTTCTGGAGCAACCTGAACCCCGAAGGGTTCAACATCTTGTGGAACTACTTTAGCTGGAGCAATCAGCTCATGGCGGTGTGCAGCCTTTGCGTGGCCACCGTGTACCTCCGCAGCAAGGGAAAGAACTACTTTATCGCGCTTATCCCCTGCATATTCATGTCCTTTATCTGCTTCGACTACATCCTGTGGGTTTGCCCCGAAAACCTGAAGGGTGCTCCCCTGGGATTTGGCCTGGACTACAAGACCGCCTTGGTCCTTGCCATCCAGAACGCGCTGGTGCTTGGCACCATGCTGTGTGTCAGGGGCAAGACCCTTTCCAAGATGGAAGGGTTCGACCCAGACGTTTGGGACCCGGTGCTAGAGAAGAAGTACCAGGCCAGCAACCCCATCAAGGGTCCCGAAGAACTCAAGTTCTAAGGGAAGGCACCATTCCAGCCCAATGTCATGCCCGCGCAAGCGGGCATCTCTTTATTTATTTGACTAAAAAAATCTTATTTCTCACTTTTCCCCTTTTTTTTATATATATTTAGACTTTCGTTCAATAAATCGGCCGTTCGTCAAGCGGGCAGCCGTTTTTGTTTTTTCGTTTTTACAGGGCTTGCCCAGGGAATAGAAAATGATCGATCGCAACAAGCATTTCCTCCGCCTCATGGACTGGAGCGAAGAAAAGATTCTGGAAACCGTCGAGATTGCCTCGCGCCTCAAGAAAGAGGTCCACGCCGGCAAAGTGTCTGACCGTCTGCACGGGCAGAACATCGGCATGTTCTTCGAAAAACCCTCGTTGCGAACCATCACCACCTTCCAGGTGGGCATGAACCAGCTAGGCGGCCACGCCGTGCTGCTGTCCCCCGATTCCATCGGGCTTGGCAAGCGCGAAAGCGTCAAAGATGTGGCCCGCTGCCTTTCCCGCTGGGTGAACGCCATCGTAGTCCGCTGTTTTAAGCAGGACCTGGTGGAACAGCTAGCCGAATACGGTAGCATACCTGTAGTGAACGCCCTGACCGACGACTACCACCCCTGCCAAGCCATCGCCTTCGCCCAGATGATTTGCGAAAACCTGGGCGGCTTCAAGAACGGCAACAAGCCTAAGACCGTAGCATTTATCGGTGACGGCAACAACGTGGCCAATTCTTTCCTCGCCCTGGCCGCCAAGGTGGGCATGAACTTCACGCTGGCCTGCCCCAAAGGCTTTGAACAACCCGCCAAGGTAGTGGAAGAAGCCAAGGCACTCATGGACAAACGAGGCTGCCAGTACCGCGTTTTCAACGACCCCAAGGAAGCCGTAAAGGATGCCGACATCCTCTACAGCGACGTGTGGGTTTCCATGGGTCAAGAAGGCGAAAAGGCAACCAAGCAGAGCCACTTCCTGCCTTTCCAGATCAACGACGAACTTTTGAAGCTTGCTCCGGCACACTGCAAAGTGAGCCACTGCCTGCCCGCCCACCGCGGCGAAGAAATCACGGATTCCGTCATGGACAACCTGGACGTGAACATGAGCTTCGAAGAAGCGGAGAACAGACTTCACGCGCATAAAGCTGTTCTCTGGCAGGTAATCCCTCCTTTTGCTTAATAGACTTCGCATTGCTGCGTTGTTCGCCCCCTCATGTACGCTTTGTACACTTCGGGGGCTCACGCCTTGCCCTACTCGTTTCTTAAGCAAAATGCAGTTTTTGTTTTTCGCCTCTAATACAAAATTTGTTTCTTGATTTATTAAGCATAATCCAACTTTAATTATGTCCTTTATTTCTGATCTAAAAGAAAAAGTATTGAGCGGCTACGAGGTCACCCGCGACGAAGCCATCCGCCTTCTAAACGAAGACCTAGACGAGCTCTGCAATGCCGCTAATGAAATCCGCAAAAAATTCCACGGCGACAATTTCGACTTCTGTTCCATCGTGAACGCCCGTAGCGGTCGCTGCTCCGAGAACTGCAAGTACTGCGCCCAGAGCAGCTACTACCACACCGGTGCTCCCGAATACAAGCTGCTCTCCGCCGACGAAATCGTCGCCGACGCCAAGAAAAAGGAGGCAGCAGGCATTCCTCGCTACTCCATAGTCACCTCGGGCCGTACCCTCTCGAACCGTGACGTAGAGCAGATTTGCGAAGCCATACAACGGCTGAAAAAAGAAACTAAACTTTCCGTATGCCTTTCGGCAGGACTCCTAAACCACGAACAGTTCGACAAGCTGAAAGCGGCTGGACTTACCCGATTTCACAACAACCTGGAAACCTACCGCAGGCACTTTCCCGACGTTTGCACCACACATACCTACGACGACAAGATTGCGGCATTGCAGAATGCCCTGGCCGCAGGTTTGGAAATTTGCAGTGGCGGCATCATGGGCCTAGGCGAAACCATGGAAGACCGCATCGACATGGGCCTGGACCTGCGTAAATTGGGAGTCAAGTCCACCCCGGTGAACGTGCTGAACGCCATCCCGGGTACGCCCTACGAGAACTTGCCCAAGCTTACCAACGACGAGTTCTGCCGCATTGTGGCCATCTACCGCTTTATCAACCCCAAGGCATTCATCCGCCTAGCTGGGGGCCGCGGCGTACTGGGCGACGACGGCAAGCAGGCCTTCAAGAGCGGGGCCAACGCCGCCATCACCGACGACATGCTCACCACCGCTGGCGTAAACAGCTGCAAGGATTTCGAACTGGTGAAAGGCCTGGGGTTCAAACCCCACGGCTTTCTATAACCGCGTTATAGTCTCCGCGATGTCAATTTTTCTATCATGGCGTCGCAGCCGGCATTCACATCGTCCCAAGTTGCTTGAAAGTCTCCGGTGTACCATGGATCCGCCACGTCGCGGGACACACCAGCCCATTCCATCAAAAGCGACACCTTGCAAGGCGTCGCCGATTCCTTTTCGTAAACATCGCTAGGCAAGATCCACCGCAAGTTCCGCAAATTATTACGGTCCATAAGCACAATGTAGTCGTAATAATCGTAATCGTTAGCCGTCATTTGGCGGGCGTATTTACCGCTACAGTCTATGCCGTGAGAACTCAGCATGCGCCGTGCCGGCGGATAAACGGGGTTCCCGATTTCTTCGGTACTGGTGGCAGCACTGGCCACCTCGAAGCCTTCGATTCCGGCGGCGGCAAGCTTATGCCTCATGACGAATTCCGCCATGGGGCTTCGGCAAATATTGCCATGACATACGAAAAGGATTTTCACTTTCTTCATAAAAAAAATATAAACCTTTAGCAAAAAGCTAAAGGTTTACAAATCCCCAAATAAGGAGGAAAATCGGGGAAAATTACTTTGCTTCGCGGGTCATCAACAGCTTGCAGTAGCCGTCTTCAACCACAACATTCTTGGGTGAATGATTCGTGAGTTCCATCTCCCAGTCGCCTTTACTCCAACGGGTCGCATCAAGAGTGGTTCCATCGAAGTCATCCTGCCAAGATTTGGTAAAAGTCTTCTTCTCTGTATCGTAGGAATAGACGCGAACATAGTCAATCCACTGAACCTGGGGGCCATCAGCGAGTTCTTCGCCTGTAAACTTTCCTGTCCAGGCCGGAGTCTTAGATGCCCACAGATTGAAACGTAGAGACTCTTCTTCCGTGAGGAATGCCACCTGGTCCTTATCAGCATGAGTGCCATTTTCAACACCCGTTTCTACACGGCGGACCTCGACGCTATCAATTTCCCAAGCCACATATTCCGGAGTCCAGACAATAGCGAACAAATGGAAATTTTCCGTCACGTCGTCAATTTCGTGTAGTTTTTCCGTTGCTGTCAAATCTTTGATGCTCGGGTCACCTTCACGCGTAAGAATGTTGGACTGCCACTTAGTCTTGTTCTTTCCAATCACCTCAATGTCAATCTCGTTCCAGGGAATTGTACCCCTCTTCCAAGAAATGTCGTAATTAAGGAACATGGAGCTGACAGTGCCGGGGAAAGCAACCATCTTCATGCGGGCTTCGAAACGACCGTATTTAAACTGTTCCAATCCAATAAGCTCCGCACCATAATACTTGTAGGTTACTTCCTTTGCAGCTTCGCTGGAACTGGAAGATTCTTCTTTAGGAGGAACCACAGCCTCCGAAGAAGAAGACGATTCCTCTTCCAAATTGGGACCGGTAGTCGACGAGCTGCTGCTGTCGTCGCCGCAAGCCACCAACAGGCTCATGGCAAGAATGGGGAGTAAGAACTTGGTTTTCATAATAGACCTCTCTTGTTACTCCTATAATATACACTTCCGCGAAAGGAACGAACCACCCGCAGATACATAAAACGTTAAAACCGTATCAACCGTATCATTTTCGACGTCCGCCAATAAGTAAGACGAAGCTCGACCTGCAGAAGTTAATTAAAGGCGTACGGAAGCCTAGCAAGAGAAGGAACAACTCCGCGTAGCGTACTAATTGAGTAAGGGATAAGAAACAAGACTTTGGGAAATCAAGCGAGACGCGACGCAGGGCGACGTAGCGTACTGTATTAGGTAAGGGATAAGAAACAAGTAAGACGAGGCAACGACCCCGAAACAACAGAAAAGAAGTCGGGAAATCAAGCGAGACGCGACGCAGGGCGACGTAGCGTACTAAAGCGTACGTGAGGAGCCCTGCAACAAAGTATCGCGACGATTTCCTAGCCTTTAACGGCGTCGCCCATGGAGAACATAGGCATATACATTGCAATCAGCAAGCCACCGACTGCGGCACCAAGGACCACGATGATCATGGGTTCCATCATGCCCACCACCGCATCCACGGCGGCGTCCACTTCTTCGTCATAGAAGTCAGCCAGCTTCAAAAGCATGCCACCCAAGTTACCAGTCTTTTCACCCACGCCAGTCATCTGAATCACCATGGGCGGGAAAATGCCTACTTCGGTCATGGGTTCGGCAATGGACTTACCGCCAGCGATGCCGACGCCTATCTTGTTGATGGACTTTTCAACGACCTTGTTGCTAACCGTAGAAGCTACAACCTTCAGGGAGTCCATAATGGAAACGCCCGCATTCAAAAGGGTTCCCAACGTACGGGCAAAACTTGCCGTGGTGGACTTGATTTGAAGGTCCCCCAACTTGGGAACCTTCAACATGAAGCCATCCCAGGTAAACTTGACTTGAGGCACCTTCATGGACATCTTAAAGCCGACAATCAACAAGACAACAGCAATGATAATGAACGCGCCATTGTCACGCAAGAAATCAGAAATTCCCATCACCACCAAAGTGGGAGCAGGAAGCTCCGCGTCCAAGGCGGCAAACTGTTCGGCAAAGGTAGGCACCACGAAGGTCATAAGGGCCACCACCACCAAGATACCCACTATCACCAGCATCACAGGGTAGGTCAAGGCCTTTTTCACTTTACGTTTCAAGCGTTCCTGGTTTTCCAAAGTCTCTGCAAGTCGCGCAAGGATGCCATCCAAGATACCGCCCGCTTCGCCAGCGGCCACCATGTTGGTGTACAAGGGGCCAAACACCTTGGGGTGCTGCGACAATGCATCTGCCAAAGAGGAACCGCCGTTAATGGACTGAGTGACCTTGTGAATCACGTTTTTCAATTCCGGATTCTCGCACTGTTCCTCCAAAATATTCAAACACTGGAGCATGGGAAGGCCCGCAGAACTCATGGAGGAGAACATACGGGTAAATCGAGCAATGTCAGCGTGCTTGATGCCGGAACCGATTTTAATCTTGATTTCGGTGGGCTTTTTCTTGAGGCTGGTAATCACGAGCCTGCGGCGAAGGAGCATGGCCTCCGCTTCAGCCTTGTCCTTGGCTTCCAAGGAACCCTGGAAAACATTACCCTGGGTATTTTGGGCCTTGTACAGAAATTCTGGCATAGGTTACACCCCTTCCTTCACAAATAACTGTTCCAGCTGGTCAGGGCTGGGAGAACGGGACAGGGCCTCGAAGCGGTCCACCTTGCGGTTCTTCACAAGGTCGCACAAGCACATGTTCATGGTGTTCATGCCGAACTTCTGGCCGATTTCAATCATGGACTCGATCTGGTGGACCTTGTCATCGCGGATAAGGGCGCGGATACCGGGAGTCACATTCATGATTTCGTAAGCCATGACGCGACCGCCACCAATACGGGGAACCAGAGTCTGGCATATAACACCCTGAAGCACAAAGGACAACTGGGTACGCACCGTTTGCTGTTCGCCCTTGGGGAAAGCATCCACAATACGGTTGATGGTCTGCACGCAGGAGTTGGTATGCAGGGTTGCAAAGGCCAAGTGACCCGTTTCGGCAATGGTCAGTGCCGCACGGATGGTTTCCAGGTCACGCATTTCGCCGATAAGCACCACGTCAGGGTCCTGACGAAGAGCCATCTTCAAAGCCTGGGAAAAACTGTTGGTGTCGCTGCCCACTTCACGCTGGTTCACCATGCAGCCCTGGTGCTTATGCAAAAATTCAATGGGGTCTTCCACCGTCAAAATGTGATCATGGCGTTCCTTGTTGATCTTGTCGATCATGGCCGCCAAGGTGGTGGACTTACCGGAACCCGTGGCACCAGTCACCAGCACCAAGCCCGAGGGACGAGTGGTAAATTCCGCCAAAATCTTGGGGAGGCCCAAATCCTTGAAGGTTCTGATGTCAAGAGGAATGATACGCAGGGCAAGGGCCACACAACCGCGCTGCAAGTAAGCGTTAGCACGGAAACGAGCCAGGTTGGCAATACCGAAAGAAAAGTCGCACTCCTTCTGCTGTTCGAAAGCTTTCTTTTGCATCTCGTTCATGAGGCTGTAAGTCATGCGCATGGTTTCGTCCGGTTTCAGCTTATCGGCCCCGATGGGGGTGAGCTTGCCGGAAATACGGAGTAGAGGCGGGGAGCCTGCCGTGATATGCAAGTCGGAAGCCCCACGTTTAACCATTTCAGAAAGAAGTTCTTGAATATTGTATGCCATGCTAAAGAATATAACTAAAAAGGTGGATTTTTTTCATAAATTCTATGGCACAATGCGTATTTCTGCACTAAAATGGGCCATAATCCCAGCTGTTTTGCTGGTAGGCATTCAACTTTACCACACAATTTCCCTGGAAAAATCCTTCCGGGAAATGCCTGACGAAGTTGTCAATTTTGCGGCCCTAAAAGCCGACGGGAGCAGAACCGATTATGAAAGCGAAAAAGGAACGGCTACCCTCATAGTGCTGAGTGCTAGCTGGTGTCCCGGATGCATCATGGAAATACCCCTATTGAAGAAAATGCACCAGGAATACAGCGGCAAGGGTCTAAAGATCCTAATGATTAACGAGGACGACAACTTGAAGACCATGGACCGCTTTGCCAAGGCCAAGGAGATACCCTGGACCGTAGTCCACTGGAACTACGACGCCATGAACGCTTTGGGCAATCCCGGAGTGATCCCTGTTAGTTACCTGGTGGGAGCCAACAACAAAATTGAAAAGGTCTTTGTCGGAGACGTTTCCGAAAACGATTTGGAAAAAAGAATCAGGCAGTTGTTGGATTAATATTAGGCGATAACGCTTGGGAAAAGGATTACGTCCTTGATTTCTTTCTTGTTCATGGCCAGCATGAACAGACGGTCCAGGCCAAGCGCCACGCCGGAACAGGCGGGCATGCCCGATTCCAATGCCGCAAGGAAGTTCTCGTCCAAGGTAGGCAGGGGCTTTCCCATGTTGCGACGAATCTCAAGGTCGGCTTTGAAGCGGCGGCGCTGTTCGGCGGCATCCGTCAGTTCCGTATAGCCGTTGCAAAGTTCCACCTGGTCCACAAAAAGTTCAAAACGCCTAGCCCAAGTATGGCCGTCCTCGCCTACATAGGTCTGGGCCAGCGCCGCCTGGGACTGGGGGTAATCCAGAATGAATTCAGGACCATTTTTGGCCAACGCGGGTTCCACCGCAAATACCATTAGGTAGTCCCACCAGTCCTCCCGGGACATGGCGGAAACATCGGCAGGAAGCGGAATGTTCTGTTTGGCACAAGCTGCAGAAAAGTCAGCGGAAGTTGCCGCAAGAGGGTCCACGCCGGCGTAGTTCTTGAAGGCGTCAATCCAGCGGGTGCGGCGGGCGTTCACGGACCGCCCCATGATTTCGGACACCAGGGCTTCCACCTCATCCATCAACTGCTCCTGAGGCATGCCCACGCGGTACCATTCCACCATGCTGAACTCGTTGTTGTGGTGGGAGCCGAATTCGTCTTTGCGAAAAGACTTTGTAATCTGGAAGATGTCCCCGTAGCCCGCCGAGAGCAGGCGTTTCATGTGAAATTCAGGACTGGTCATTAGGTAACGGTTCGGATTGCCGGCCACCTCGAAGTAGTCCAACTGCGGGTCCGTTCCACCTGCAGATGAAAGCACAGGAGTTTCCACCTCCAGCACCCCGCGGGTTTCAAAGAAGGCTCGGACCTTACCCATCAGGGCTTGGCGTTGCACCCAAGATTTGCGATCGCAGGTAGGGCGGAAATCTTTTTGCTCCGGAGTCATAGAACTCATATGACGCTTATTCAGCCTGAGCGTTTACTACGCAGCGGACAGAAAGGTAGAATCCCTTGTCAACGGAAATGGAGGATACTTCTTTGTCGGTGCTGAACATGGAACGAGCCGTTCCGCGAGAATCTCCATCCTGCTTTTCGGTCCAGAAATAAGCACCCTCCCCCATGATAGTGGAAATATGATTCTTGTTGGCGTAGCCACCGAACATGGCGGTAAAGGCGTAGTCGTCGCCTCCATTGCTGCGAAGCTTCAGGGCCGCTTCCGACGAGCCACCGGCAAAACTTTCCAACTGTTTCCATTCGTCGTCACCAGACAGGTGCGTTCCTTCAGGGCAGGCAGTCTTGGCGGCTTCCTGAGTGTACAGGCGGCCATAAGTGGCACAGTTTTCATCGTAGCCGTCATAGCACATGGATCCTTCTTCCACAGCAAAGTCCAGATTCTGCACAAACCAATGCAAGCCTGCAATCTCCTTTACCTTATAAACCTTGTTGTCGCGGGGGTCGGTGAACTTTTCAAAAACAGGACAACGGGTTTCAAACTCCAGCGATGCCAATGTGGAATCCACCTGCGGTTGCCATGCAGTGCAGAAGCGGAACAGTTCCCCGCCGGGAAGTGCCGTAGAATCCGCCTTATGAGATTCTGCCCAACGTTTCACATAACCAAGGTTCGGCACGGCAATATCAGCAATAGAAAGGGCCTTGGCGCTGGACTGGATCATTTTTGCAAAAGTTTCCGCCAAAGTCATGGGAGATTTCCAGTACCCATCCATCAAGCCCGTGCGGATCTTTTCGTAGAGGGGCGAAGGCTTGGTGACGGTAATGGCGGTCTCTACAAGATGTTCGGGCTTGGTGGCGCAGGAAGCCTTGTGGGCTTCATCATTCAAGGAATCCGCCTGGGACTCGCACTGCAAAGCGCAGAAATCCTTGTCCTTCCCCTTCTTGGGACACGCCTGCCACAAAGTGGTATCTACCTTTTCCTTAACCGGCTTCGCAAAAGCCTTGGTCTTGAGAGCAGCCTTTACCACCTTGTCCAAAGCATCTAGCGCACCAATGTTTCCTGACGTTCCTTCCATGAGCAAGTAACTCACCACCTCGTTACAAGCATTCATGGTCTTGGCGTTGGAGCATACCTTTGGGCCATAGCCATAAGAGAACTGGGAAGGGCACTGGGCAAAAGATTCATCGGGCATAGCCTTGAAAATTTTTTCATAGACTTTTACTGCGTCGTTGGCAGAAAGCTTTCCGCAATAGATTTCCTCTATCTCGCCATTCTTTACCATCTTCTGCGCTGTAGCCACATCACCGGCATCCACTGCTTCGCGAAGGGAGTCTTGGGCAAAGGCGGAAATGGCCATGTAAAGGGCGGTCATTGTAGTCCATTTAAAAGCGGTCCAGAAATTCTTCATACAAGCCTCGCTGTTTTTTGCGGTGTAAATATAGTTTTTCTAAATTTGCGTCCATGATTGATGCAAACTTTGATGCGGAGAAAATCCGCAGCGAATTTCCCATGCTGGTAGCAGGCGACAAAGAGGCAAAGCCCCTGGCCTTTTTGGACAGTACCGCCACCACGCAAAAGCCCGCCTGCGTCATTGACGCCATGGACGACTTTTACCGCAAGCACTATAGTTCCGTAAAGCGGGGCGTGTACCGCCTGAGTGCCCGCACCACCGAGGCATTCGAAGCTACTCGCAAGAACGTTGCCAAGTTCATTAATGCCAAAACCGAAGATGAAATCGTATTTACCCGCGGTACCACCGAAAGCATCAATCTGGTGGCCTGGAGTTACGGTCGCAAGTTCTTTGAAGCGGGCGACGAAATTTTGATTAGCGGCCTAGAACACCACGCCAACATTGTGAGCTGGCAGTTGGTGGCCGAGATGAAGGGTGCAAAAATCAAGGTCATTCCCGTTTTGGACAATGGCGACCTGGATTTGAATGCAATTCCCACACTCTTGAACGCACGCACCAAGATGGTGGCGGTAACCCACGTGAGCAATGCCGTAGGAACCGTGAATCCAGTTGCAGAAATCATCAAGACCGTCCGCGCCGCCGCCCCCCAAGCGAAGGTTTTAATCGATGCCGCCCAGAGTTCCAGCCACATCAAAATCGATGTGCAAAAACTGGACTGCGACTTTCTGGCTTTCAGCGGGCACAAGATGTACGGCCCCACTGGCGTAGGCGTACTCTATGGAAAGTACAGCGTTCTGGACAGCATGCCCCCTTGGCACGGCGGCGGCGAGATGATCAAGAACGTGACTTTTGAAAAGACCACCTTCGCCGACGTTCCCGCCCGCTTTGAAGCTGGCACGCCCATGATTGCCGAAGTCATCGGGCTCGGCAAGGCAATCGAATGGATTAATGCAGTTGGCATCGAAAACATCCGCAAGCACGAAGAAGAAATTACGCAGTACGCCTTGGAACAGCTCACGCAGATTCCGCAAGTGAAAGTGCTGGGCAACCCCAAGGAACGGGGGGCCCTCATCAGCATCACGCTGGACGGAATCGCCGTAAGCGATGCCGCCATGATTCTGGACGAAGAAAACGTAGCCGTTCGCAGCGGTCACCACTGTGCCCAACCTGTGATGGACCGCTTTGGCGTGGACGCCACGCTCCGCCTGAGCTTTGGAGCCTACACCCTGAAGAGTGACATTGACCGATTTATGGCGGGCATCAAGCGCGTTCTCCGACTCTTCGGTTAACCGGGACTCGTATGGGAATCGAGAAAGGCATCTTTAACCGCACATCGCTCCTGCTCGGAGACGACGTGATGGGCAACATCTACCAGAAGCGCGTCATCATCTTCGGTCTCGGCGGAGTCGGCAGCTGGTGCGCCGAAAGCCTGGTGCGTTCCGGCATCAAGGAACTCGTACTCGTTGATTCAGACCGCGTGTGCGTCACCAACGTGAACCGCCAACTGATGGCTACCACGAAAACCGTGGGACAAGTCAAGGTTGACGTGCTAAAAAATCGCCTGCTCGAAATCAACCCGCACGCCAACATCGTAGCTCTCCAGGATATCTACGAAGAAGCGAATACGGACAAATTCCAGCTGGACACCTTCGACTACATCATCGATGCCATCGACAGCCTCGAAAACAAGATGCAGCTGTTGTGGCACGCCACGCGCACCAAGGCCACGGTATTTTCTTCAATGGGGGCAGCCCTCAAGATGGACCCCACGCGAATCAAGGTCGCCGAATTCTGGAAAGTCGCCGGATGCCCGCTCGCCCGTGCGCTCCGCGACAAGTTCAAGAAAAAGAAAATGGCACTCAAGAAAAAGGTGCTGTGCGTCTACAGCGACGAACTCCTGAAAAACCGCGGCAAGAATTCCTCTTGCGGAACGGACGCCTGCATGTGCCCCAAGGTTCGCCACGAAAGGAGCGAAGCCGAACTCCGGAATGCAAGCCTAGTCGATCACGAATGGTGCAGCAGCAAGGCGCAAATCAACGGCACCATGGCACACTCCACTGCCATCTTCGGATTTACGCTAGCAGGCCTAGTGATGCAGGACATCTACAAGAAGGCATTGGCCAGCGCGGAGTAATATGAAATTTCTGATTCAGCGAGTATTGAACGCCCAGGTGGATATTGAAGGGCAGACAGTCGGTAAAATTGGCAAAGGGTACCTGATTCTCATCGGCGTCGGTGAAGGCGACACCCGTGAAATCGCCGACAGGTTCATCCGCAAGATGCTTGCCCTCCGCATCTTCGCCGACGAAAACGGAAAGACAAACTTATCCATCAAGGATGTGAATGGTGAGCTTCTGTTAGTTTCGCAATTCACGCTATATGCCAACTGCAACAAGGGCAATCGCCCAACCTTCAACGGAGCCGGCAATCCCACACTCGCGAACGAACTCTACGAATACATTATCGCGGAATGCAAAAAAGAAATCCCCGTCGTACAGACAGGGAAATTCGGTGCCGATATGCAAGTAAGCCTCACAAACGACGGCCCATTCACGATTATGCTAGAGTAGAAAATCTTCAACTCGGCACATGTGCGTCCCTAAACGTCTCCCACTTCGCCTTTTTCGACGAAATTTCTTATAGCCTTGGAAATCCTCATGCTGCAGAAGTTTGGCCCGCACATGCTGCAGAAATGGCTGCTCTTGGCCTTGCTTTCGGGCAAAGTCTTGTCATGGAATTCCATGGCCTTCTCGGGGTCCAAGGATAGGGCAAACTGGTCGTTCCAACGGAAGTCAAAACGGGCACGAGAAAGGGCGTCGTCCCTGAACTGGGCGCCGAAATGCCCCTTGGCCAAATCCGAGGCGTGTGCCGCCAACTTGTAAGTCACCACACCGGCACGGACATCGTCCCTGTCGGGGAGTCCCAAGTGTTCCTTGGGGGTCACATAGCACAGCATGGCCGTTCCGTACCATCCAATCTGGGCAGCACCGATGGCAGACGTGATGTGGTCATAGCCAGGCGCAATGTCGGTAGTGAGGGGTCCCAGGGTGTAGAAAGGGGCTCCAAAGCACTTTTCCACCTGCAAGGCCACATTGTCCTGGATCTTGTGCATGGGTACGTGTCCCGGACCTTCGATAATCACCTGCACGCCATATTCCCAAGCAATCTTGGTCAGTTCACCCAGGGTTTCCAATTCCCCAAACTGGGCGGCATCATTGGCGTCAGCAATGGAGCCGGGACGCAGGCCATCTCCCAAAGAAACGGCCACGTCGTACTTCGCCAAGATCTCACAAATTTCGCGGAAATGAGTGTAGAGGAAGTTTTCCTGCTTGTGGACCATACTCCATAGGGCAAGAATGGATCCGCCGCGGCTCACGATACCCGTGGTACGCTTGAGGGTCAGCGGAATGTGCTTCAGCAAAAGCCCTGCATGGATGGTGAAGTAGTCCACCCCCTGTTCCGCCTGTTCTATCAACGTGTCGCGATAGACTTCCCAAGTCAAAGCTTCTGCCTTGCCCTTCACCTTTTCCAAGGCCTGGTAAATAGGCACGGTCCCTATGGGTACCGGACTGTTCCGCAGAATCCATTCACGGGTCTCGTTAATGTTCTTGCCGGTGGAAAGGTCCATTACGGTATCTGCGCCCCACTTGACGGACCACACCAGTTTTTCCACTTCCTCTTCGATACTGCTGCTGAGGGCGGAGTTTCCGATGTTGGAATTGATCTTGGTGAGGAAAGCGTTACCGATAATCATGGGTTCGCATTCCGGGTGGTTCACGTTGGAGGGAATGATGGCACGGCCTGCCGCCACTTCGCTGCGGACAAATTCCGGCGTAATGGCCTTGGAGGAAGCCTCTTCCGGGAGGATCTGGTCCAGGCGCTGGTTCTCGCGGATGGCCACGTACTCCATTTCAGGGGTAATGATTCCCTTGCGGGCAAAATCCAACTGGGTTCTACAACCATCGGCTCCAGGAAATTTTTTGAGCCATTCGCTCCAGCCCTTGCGGAGTTTGGGAAGGCCCTTCTTTACGTCAATATCGGCAGCGGCATCGCCATAAGGGCCACTGGTATCGTAAACAGGAACTACAGGAGTCGCGGGATCGTCAATTTTTATTTCGCGCATGCCCACGCGAATCTCAGGGAACAACTTCCCTTGCACATAAATCTTGCTGGATTGCGGAAAGGTCGCACCCTTTATATCCATAAATTCCTCACTTTTCCTACGGCCAAATTACTGGCACAGGTTCAAGGGGTTTGTTCTCAGCCATAGTTCCTATAGCACCCCCAAGTTTTTTCCACAATATAAAATTTTATCTTTATCTACGAGGAAACCTATGGATATCAAAAAGACAAATGCGGCAAGAATCCTGGACCGACAAAAAATCCAGTACGAACTAATCCCTTACAAGGTGGACGAAAATGACCTGGGGGCGGAACACGTGGCAGCAAGTCTTGGAGAAGACATCAACCAGGTTTTCAAGACCATTTTGGTGCATGGCGACAAGATCGGCTACCTGATCTGCGTGGTTCCCGGCAACCTGGAGGTGGACCTGAAGGCAGCTGCAAAAGTCAGCGGGAACAAGAAAATTGACACAGTCCCCCTCAAGGACCTGACTCCCCTCACGGGTTATATCCGCGGAGGTTGCAGCCCCCTGGGACTCAAGAAGAACTTTCCCATCTTTATCCACGAGACGGCACTTCAGTTCCCCTACATCTACGTGAGCGCGGGGGAACGGGGGCTGCAACTGAAGGTAGCACCTGCAGACCTGATTAAGGCGACAAGGGCCACCGTAGGCACCATTGCACGGGTCCACCCCGAAGAACCATCTGCAGTTTAGGTCTACTGTTTAGACACACTGTTTTGAACTGCCCGCAGTTTAATTAGATTTTTTTTACGATGGCAGCGTTTTCCAGATTTTCAGCCCTGATTCTCGCAGGTATCTGCCTGTGCGTTTTCGGCTGCACGTTCCCCGTACGTACGGGCTACGACCGCAAAACGGGAGCCTACAAGCCTGCTCCGGCAGCAACGCAAACAGCGAATGCGGCATCTACGGCGAGTACCGGAACCGATGCCAAACAACCCCAAACCTATCGAGGGCTGCAAAACACTACGGTAAAACAAACCTCCGCAGGGAACGCCAAACAGGCGGCCGCATACAAGATGGCCCATGAAAACGCACCTAGGCAAGCCTCCAATTCTTCCTTGGAACAGCTGGCCAAGTCCTGGATTGGAACGCCTTACGTTTACGGTGGCAGTTCCAAGTCCGGCACGGACTGCTCCGGCTACGTGATGCAAATTTACAAGGCCCATTATGGCATAAGCCTGCCACATAACGCCGGCCAAATGTACGACGACAGTCGCGGCAGTTCTGTGAGCAGGGGCAGCCTGCAAGAAGGCGACCTGGTGTTCTTTGGCAGTTTTTGGAAAATCGACCATGTGGGAATTTATCTGAAAGGGGACCGCTTTACCCACGCCAGTTCCAGCAGGGGCGTGATGATTTCCCCCATGAGCGACAACTACTGGCGTCCAAAGTACCAAGGGGCACGACGGTTTAAATAGAAATGTGGAATGTGGAGTGTGGGATTAGTGGTTAGAACTTTCTATCTTTTCCCGCATGAAAAAGATTGCATTCCAGGGCCGCCGCGGGGCCTATAGCGAAAGTGCCGCTTATCATTTGTTCGGAAACGACATCGAAGTGGTGCCCATGGACACCTTTGCCGAGATTTTCCAGAGCATCGAGACTGGCGTGGTAGACGGCGGTGCAATTCCCATCGAAAATTCTACGGCGGGTTCCATCTACGACAACTATGACCTGCTTTACAAGTGGCGGCTGCCTATCGTGGCCGAGGTCAAGCTGCAGATTTCCCACAGCCTTTGCGCCCTGCCCGGAGTCAAGCTGGCGGACTTGAAAAAAGTGTTGAGCCACCCTCAAGGGCTTGCGCAGTGCAGCCGCTTTTTCGGACGTAACCCCGGCATAGAAAGCATCGCCTTCTACGACACGGCAGGCAGCGCCGAAGAGGTGGCTAAACGCGGCGACAAGGCTCTTGGCGCCATCGCCAGTTCCTACGCCGCAAAGTTCTACGGCCTGGACATTCTGGAAGAAGGCATTGAGAACCTGCCCGGCGTGAACTTCACCCGCTTTTACGCCATCCAGAAAATCGCGAAAGACCTGCCCACCCAAGGGAAAATCAAGACCACGCTTTTGTTCATGCTCAGCGATTCCGGAAAATCCGGTGCCCTGTATGCGGCACTGGGCTGTTTTGCCAAGCGGAACTTGAACCTTACACGCATTGAGAGCAGGCCCCATCCGGACAGGCCCTGGGAATACATTTTCCACCTGTCCTTCGAAGGGAATCCCAGGGAACCCGTTGTCATAGACGCCCTGAAGGAACTACAATCCTACTGCGATTTCGTTTACCGCCTAGGAAGTTTCGTGGAAGGAACCACGGAAAAGTTAAGCTACTAGATATAAAAAAAATGCCCGCGAAAGCGGGCTGTTTTTTTTACCAGATTTTATCGAACCGCTTGCGGTCCTTTTCCTCGTCCTTCTTCTCCTGGACAATGGCGTCGATGACGGCAGCCACGGTCAAGTTGAAGATGTCGTGAACGGAGGCGTCGGAGTCGGTAAAGTGCACCGGCTTGTTCAGGCCCATCTGCACAGGACCAATGGATTCGCCTACGCCCATTTCCAGGAGCATCTTGCAGGTGGTGTTGGCAGAAGACAGACACGGGAAAATAAGGGTGTTCACCGTCTGGCCCTTCAACTTGTTGAAGGGGTACTTGCTGTCGCGAAGGTCCTTGTCCAAGGCAACGTTCACCTGCATTTCGCCATCCAGAACGTAGTCCGGGAACTGTTCGTGAATCATCTTTACGGCATCGCGGGCCTTGTTGGCGGTACCGCGGGCCGCTTCCTTGTCAGACCCGAAGTTGGCATAGCTGAGCATGGCCATCACGGGTTCGTGGGCAAAGAACTGAACAGCGTCGTGAGTGAGCTTGGCAATGTCCATCAAAGTTTCGGCATCGGGATCGCGGTTCACCAGCGTATCCGCCAAGAAGAACGTCCCCTTGCGGGTGCTCAGGATGTGCATGGCGCCAAAGTGCTTGTATTCGGGACGGATACCGATGATTTCCTTGGCCAGTTCAATGGTTTCGCTGTACTTGGAGTAGCCGCCAGTAATGAACGCATCGGCGTCGCCCACCTTCACCATCATCATGCCAAAGTGGTTGGGTTCAAACATGTCGTCGCGGGCCTCTTCCAGAGTCACACCATTGCGGCCATTCTCTTCGGCGTAAATGCCCGCATACTTGCGGCGACGCTCGAATTCTTCGGGAGAGCGGGGGTTCACAATCTTGATACCCGTAAGGTCCAACTGCTCACGTTGGGCAATAATCTGGATGCGCTCGGGGTTGCCCAACATAATGGGGTGGGCCACGCCTTCAATTTTCGCCTGCACGGCAGCCTTGAGCATGTTCAAGTTGCTTTCGGCAAACACCACGCGCTTGGGGTTGCTGCGGGCCGTATCGCTAAACTGGCGGATGAGCTTGTTGTCGTAGCCCATCATGTCGCGGAGCTTGTCGTAGTAAGCGTCCCAGTCTGTAATGGGCTTGCGGGCCACGCCGCTCTCGATGGCGGCCTTCGCCACCGCAATAGAAACGTCGGTCAAAAGTCGCGGGTCCAGCGGCTTGGGAATCAGGTATTCCTTGCCAAAGGTAAAGCGCTGGGCGTTGTAGGCGATGTTCACCACGTCGGGTACCGGCTGGTGCGCCAAGGCCGCGATGGCACGCACGGCGGCATGCTTCATGTGTTCGTTGATGCAGGTGGCCCGCACGTCCAGGGCACCGCGGAAAATGTAGGGGAAACCGATGACGTTGTTCACCTGGTTCGGGTAGTCGCTGCGGCCCGTGGCAAAAATCAGGTCGCCACGGCTGGCCATGGCCTCTTCGTAGCTGATTTCGGGAGTGGGGTTCGCCAGCGCAAAAACAATGGGCTGGTCGGCCATGCTGCGGACCATTTCGCGGGTCAGAATGTTACCCTTCGAAAGCCCCACAAACACGTCGGCACCCTTCATGGCGTCGGTAAGCGTCTCAATGTCAGTGCGATCGGTGGCAAAAAAAGCCTTGGCTTCAGTAAGGCCCTTACGGTCCTTGCGGATAACGCCCTTGCTGTCGCACATCACCAGGTTTTCTTTCTTGAGGCCAAGAGAAAGGTACAGGCGTGTGCAGGCACAGGCAGCAGCACCGGCACCGTTCACCACCATCTTCACGTCGCGGATGCTCTTGCCCGCCACCTCGATAGCGTTCAGCAGGCCAGCAGACGAAATGATGGCCGTACCGTGCTGGTCGTCGTGCATCACGGGAATGTCCAGTTCCGCCTTGAGGGTGTCCTCGATCTCGAAGCATTCCGGAGCCTTGATATCTTCCAGGTTGATGCCACCGAACGTGGGGGCGATTCCCTTCACGATTTCGATAAACTTCTTCGGGTCCTTCTCGTTGATTTCGATGTCAAAGACGTCGATGCCCGCGTAAATCTTGAAAAGCAAAGCCTTGCCTTCCATCACCGGCTTGCCCGCGAGGGCGCCAATGTCGCCGAGCCCAAGCACCGCAGTGCCGTTACTGATCACCGCCACCAGGTTGCCCTTGCCCGTGTATTCGTAAGCCAGATTGTTGTCCTTCTCGATTTCGAGGCAGGGCACAGCCACGCCCGGAGTGTAGGCGAGGCCCAGGTCCGTCTGGGTGCTATGGGGCTTGGTGGGCACAATCTCGATCTTGCCGGGCTTGCCCATGGAATGGTATTCCAGCGCCTGTTCCTTCAAATCCTTGCTCATCTTGACTCCTTTCCGCCGGATCAACCCCGCGGAACTTCAATTTTCGGGGCCAAATATAGAAAAAAGTTTACAAAGTCCCAAGGGCCTCTTGATGGGATAAAGGGGGGGGAAGCCTCCCCCTCGCTACAATGGCTCGTCATCCCCGCCACCATCTTGTCATCCCCGCGCAGGCGGGGATCTCCTTGCCGTTTCCGCTACCCCCTCTGCGGGGATACCCCGCAACGCCCCCTAAATAATCCGAGTCTCAAGGGCACAGTCGCCTGCAAAAAAGACCGTCGGTCGCGACTTCACTTTGTTCGCCGCTACCCTCCGGATTTTTTGCCTAGCAACTACGCCCTCTCGCCTCGAAAATAAGTTTCGCGACGCAGGAGGTTGCTCGGTCACGGTGTTCCCTCGCAACCACAGCAGGTCATACCCCGCCCCTCTTGCCAAGTCCGCTCCGCATCAAGTGCAGGATATATTTAGACGGGCATTTCTTTTTAATGAACAATTTTCTTCCCTATATCGGCTACAATTTTTTTGAGAATGTCTTTTTCTACACTTGAAAATCTTCCAATAGACAGGACTCTTGTTTTCCAATGTTCAAAATGTTGTTGTGGAAGTTCTTTTTCATTAAAAATATTTATTAAATCATCTTTCCAACTAAAAATATTATAAATAATTTTAGGCACTTTTACTCCTGAAAGATTTTGACGTCCGCCAGCAGAAAATGTATCTCGGAAAGAAGGATTTATTACGCCCTGCGTTTGAAGAAGCCATTTTGAAGCGTCATTGTAATGTATCATCAAGGCTTTTGATAAAGCTCAAACGCACCGAAAACGGCATAACTGCCAACGGAAAGCATATAAGAAGTATAGATATACTGCATTTTGGAGATATGGTTGAAATA
>CACXIR010000012.1 GCA_902767785.1 Fibrobacter succinogenes
GCTCTTTCTCCTTGAACATGCAGAAGGACGGCTTTGTCATCAATGGGGCAACCATGAATGGAGCTTCTTGGGTGGTTTACGACCTGAACGGCATGGTGCTTTTGAAGGGCGCAATGCCCGAAAATGCCAGTTCCCAGTTCGTGTCTACAAGGAACTTGCCCCGTGGGGCTTACCTGCTCAAGATAGGCGGCAACGGTCAAACTATCCGCTTTGTGAAGCCCTAGCAAAATTTCCTTAATAAGGAGCGAATCATGATGTTTTCTCGCGTTTGTGCGGCCGCAAAGGTTTCGGCTGCCTTGGCCGTTTCCGCGGCTGTGCTGGCCCAGGGGGCCTCCATAACGGTTCAAACGGACAATCCTGAACAGCAGGTTGTTGGTTTTGGGGGTGGTGCCGTCTATTACCAGGGGTGGGTTACCGCTCTTGGAGCGTCTACCCGCCAGGCCTTTTACGATACCGCCTTCACGGGCTTGAACCTTTCCCTTTTGCGTATGGGCAACTGGGTGCAAGACCTGTCCGAAGGAGTTAGCAAGGATGACGTGGCTATTGTCAAGGCTGCCAAGGAACGCCAGGGAGATAAGCTGAAAATCGAAATGTCCAGTTGGTCTGCCCCAGCAAACTTGAAACCCAGCAATAGCTTGAATGGAAGTGATGCTGGTGGAGATAAAACAAAGGCTACGCTTAAGACATCCTCTACGGACCCCTATGGAAAATTCGTTTACAAGGAATTTGCCAGCTGGTGGAAACAGAGTTACCTGGCTTATCGTGCTGCAGGAATACCTATAGACTACATCAGTTTGCAGAATGAACCGGACATGTTTGCCGATTACCACGAAACCTTGTTTGACCCCACAGAGTCGGGTACTGTAGCAGGCTACGCGCAGGCTTTGAATGCGGTTTACGATTCCCTGAAGTCCATAGAAAATCCGCCCAAGATTTTGGGACCTGAACCTCTTGGTATTGGCTATAACGATTTCCAGAATTACATGCAAGCCTTGGATGCTAACAAGTTGGATGGCTACGCCTACCACTTGTATCATTCGGGAAGCGGCAAGCAAGCATGGGAAGACTACGTTAGCCCCGAAGCTTTTCGGAGCCCCATGGAAGGTATCATGACCCAGTACCTTTCTGCTACGAAGCCTATTATTATGACGGAGTTCTGTTCCATGTCGGAAAATGGCAAGGAAGAATACATGATTGGCCTTGCTCACATAATGCAGGTTGGTTTTACTTCGGGCGGGATTTCCGGCTATATTGCTTGGGAATTGTTCTGGGGTGATGGTAAGGGCCAGCTGATTGGGGTCTGTACCAAGGGTTGGGGTGACTGCACTGAAGACAAAATTGTGATTAGCCCCGAATACCATGCCATGCGTCATTATTCCAAATTCGTGAATCCGGGATGGTACGTGGTTCCTGCCATAGTTTCCGGTGCAGACAATCTTTACGCTGTTGCCTTTAGAAACGAGAATGGTAAGGATTCCGTAACGGTGGTGGTTATTAACGAAGGCACTTCGGCTGTAAGCCTGGATGCTCCGGCAATACAGCTTGAAAATATGTCTGTTACGGTGGTCCAGTCTGTGGAAAATGGCGAGAAGAGCAAAAGCATCGCCGCAGCACAAACCTATAGCCTTCCAGGGCGGTCCATTACCACCCTTCTTTATAAGAACGACAAGCCCACTCCTCCGTCTAAAGATGATGGCTGCAAAGATTGCGATATGGGCATTCCCCTTGTGGGCCGTGTCCTGACGGTAAGTGCTCCGTCCACGGTGCAACTCTTTGACATGCAGGGTAGGCCGGTGTTCCAGGCCCAGGCTGTTTCTGGTGAGGTCCTGTTCTCGGGAATTCCCAGCGGGGCCTATGTGCTGCGGGTCAAAGAAGGAACTTCTTGGAAGGTGCAGCGGATCCAGCTGCGGTAACCTATTGCCAGCTGTTCAAGAATCCCATTCCCAGGGTGAACTTGATGCGAGTGGGGTCGGCAGACTTGGGCAGCAGTGGCAAATCGATGGGGGTGAGCTTGGTGCCGCCCCCTTCTTCTTCGCCAATGCGGTCCAGCGCCCTTGCGAATGTGAGGGTCAGGTCCACGGGAATGCTGTAGAACAGCTTGCTGGACATTCTGAAGCTGAGTCCTACAGAGCGGTCCCAGAAACCGTGTTTGGTGAATCTGTCGGATTCGTTCCACTTTCCGTTCCAGGCTGCTCCCGCCTGGGCAAAGAAGTCTACGTAAAAATCCCTGATTGCAAAAATCCAGAAGGAGTGGCGCCAGTCTTCGTAAATGGGGAACAGGTAGTGCAGTTCCGCGATGGCGTTCTTTGTGCCTGACCTTGTGTAGCTTTCAGAATTGCGGAGGTAGGGGTAGCCTTCCAGGAAAATGGGGCTAAAGTAGTAGGAGTCCAGGGTGTCTTCCTTGGCGTCGGTATTCCAGTTGAAAATCCCGCTAAGTTTTCCGCCCGCTGCCAGCCGTGCTCCCGTAAGGGGACTCTGGACGCTTCCGTAAAGGTTGAATCCGGCCTGGTGGATGTTGAAGTTCCTGTACCGGGGCTTGACGGAACCGCTTTCGGTGACGTAGAAACTTTCGGCGAAGGTTCCCGGCCTGTACAAATCGCTATTGGAGTACTGATAGTAGAACAACAGGCCGTTGCCCTGCCCGCTAATGCCCGAATCGTCTTCACCTTCGTGGTCGCCGTAAAGCCCCAAGGCCGCCAGGGCGCTAAGCCGCTTGTGGTAGGTCCAGGAAAAGTCATCTTCATAAAGGTTGAAGTCTGCCCAGTCGTAGCCTAGCGCCACCTGCAAGGTGTCGATGGATTTGAATATGCTGTAGCCTGCATTGCCTACAATGGACTGCATGGAAATGGCGTAGTGATTGTAACCTACAGAGTCCCCCTTATGGGCACGGACGTCCTCGTAGCGGACCGTGTCTTTGCTGGTGTAGTTGGCGTAGCTGTAGGCCAGTCCCAGGTCTAGGGGAGTGCTCTTGTTGAGCCAGCTGGCAAAAAATTCTTTTTCCTGTTCCGGGTTCAAGCCGTCGGCGTTGATGTAGTCGATTCCCTTGCCCAGTTCCAGCAGGAATCCCAACTGGACGGTGTTCTTTTTGAGAGGGTCGCTAAGTACGGTGACAAGCCCGATCTTTGTTTTCAGTTCGCCTTCTCCGAATACCGTCAGGTCGGGAGCGTTCTCGTTAAAGCTCAATAGCGGCACAAACAGCGGGATAAAGGGAATGGGGCGATAGTCTTGTTCGGCGCCTGTGATTTCGCGGGCTTCTAGAGGAGTGAATTTCTTTTCGGGCTTTAGCGGAGTGCCGTGAAGCTGGATTTCGGCAATTGCCGCCTTGCCTTGCGAGGAATCTTGTGCCGCCACCTTCACTTTCAAGGTGTCGCGGGTTTCCACCTGAAACACGCTGTCCCTTTCGGCAAACACGGCCTCTGGCTTGCATAGGGAGTCTTCGGGCGGGCATTCGGTCCACAGGGTGTCGGGAACGGTAACGGTAGAATCCCGCATGGTTACGACGACGCTATCGACGGTCACGCTATCTGGACCTGCATTGCGGTAGGGCAACTTGTACAGGGAGAATCCGTCTTGGTCGTATTCCGTGAAGTACAGGGTGTCTTGTGCCAGCACCGGGGTAAAGGCACCGCCAGTCACGTTGGTAAGCGCACGTTCTGCACCAGTGGCAAGGTCCTTTTCTATCAGGTTGAAGATTCCGTTCCGGTTGCTGGCAAACACTATCTTATTGTCGTCAATCCAGTTTCCGTCACGCTCGTCATAGAGGGAGTCGCTTACAACCTTGAAGCCCTTTCCGTCGGAGTCCACGATGGCCAGGCCCCGATGGGTGTCGTCAAAGAATCCGAACAAAATCTGTTTTCCGTCAGGGCTCACCTTGGGACTGTAGATGTTGTAGTACATGTACTTGGTGTCGGGAACGTAAAGGTCCACCGGGTCTTCTGCAGTCATTTCCTTAAAATCTGCGTTGAAGGGAACTTTGCTTAGCACAAAGCGGGTGCTGGAACTTTCTCGCCGGACAAAGACCACGAAAGTCCCTTTGGGATCGAACGCAGGGAACACTGCATTGGAAAGGTGGGTGAGGTTTGCCTGATTCTTGTTGGTATCGCTTACGGCAATGTCAAAGTGGGCTCGACCGTCCCGGTCCCGGTTTCGGAAAGTCACGTAGGCCAAAATCGGGCCTTGCACGCTGTCTTCGAAAACGTCAATGCCCTTGTCGAACCAGGGCTTTTTAGCACGGAATCCCGTCTTTGCATAATCCCCAATGTCTATGGTGGAATCGGAGGGCTCTTGTTCCACTGTTATTTCCCCGACGCCAACCCCTGCTACAGTATCTGCTTTTGCCGCGACGGTATCGCTTTTCGCTGCGGCAGTGCCGGCACCTACGGGAAACTTGAACACCGCTCCGTCGAACCAAGGTCCTCCAAAGTTGGAAACGCCATAGAGGTGCTTGCCCGCCACCACGGGGTAGTCCTGCCAAAAGGCGTCGGTGGTAATCTTCTTGCCTTCTACCAGGGTGCCGAGAGAGTCCCGCTGCTGCTTGTAGTGTTCCGTAATTTCTTTTTTCCAGGCTTCGTACAGGTCTTTTTCCGAAATTCCAAGGACCTTTTCCAATGCACCCGAAAGGGTTGCGCGGTAGGGTTTGGAAAGTTCCTTCCAAATTTTGGGAATGGCGTCTTCGCCATAGTGCTTGGCAATGTAGCGTACCAGGCTGAACCCCTGGGTATAGGGGCCAAGCTCCCCGTCCAGGGAGTTGTCCGAAAACTCGTGCATGTATTCCAGGGAAAGCAGGTTGTCGTTCAAGGCTGCCGTGCGGAGCAGCATGTCCCTGTGGGTGTCCCAGGAGTCAAAGCCCATGCGGGAGGACTCGAACTGGGCCGTACCTTCTGCAAACCATAGGGGTTGCAGCGTAAAGGGGACCATGGTGGCAAAGTCGCTGACAATCCGTTCGTTGTAATAGTCGGTGTAGCTGGCCTGGAATCCGTAAAGGCTTGGGGGTAGCTTGCTTCCGCTCTCGATGCTTACCAGGTGGCTGAATTCGTGGGTCACCACGTCAGATACCCAGCCGTGGCTACTGCGGATTTTGAAGTCCCAGTTGGTGAGCCACAGGTTGATGGAATTCTCTGCCGGGATTGCCGCACCGTTGCTGTACAGGGCGTTGTTCAGCACGGCGCTAATGCGGGGGAGAGGCTTGTTGTAGCGGTTTACCACGGTGTCGTATACCGCCTCGGCATAAGAAGCCACTGCGGAAGCATGGTCGGTGTATTCGGCGGGGTAGATAAACTGGAAATGTTCCGTCCCCGCAGTTTTCCACTGGATATGGCTTTGGTTGCCGTAGAATCCGGATGCTACGGCAATTCCGCAAAACAATAGCAGTGTGCCCAAAAAACTCATTGGGTACAATTTAGGAAATTCAGCGGTCAAAGCCCAATTTTGGGGCAGCCCCCGTTAGGGCTTTGTCAGTCCCAAGGCCTTGTCCAAGCCTTCAATCAACTTTCCGCCCCTGATGACTTCGAACCCGCCGGTGTAGCCCCAATGGGTCCAGGGAATTTGCAGGGTGTCGCAGATTTCACGCATGGCCGTTAGGTAGTTCAGCCGGTCTTCTGCGGTGGAACGCAGGTTGTAGGCCCCGAATTCGTTAATGATTACAGGAACCTTGTTCTTTACGGCCCAGGCCTTTGCGGTGTAAATCTGGTTCAAGATGGATTCTTTGTTGCCTGTCTTATAGTAGTTCAGAACGGCACTCTTGACCCAGCTGGCGGTGTTGCTTGTGATGCCTAGCTCTGAAGAATACTCGGGCCATTTTTTCTTGTCGTAGGGGAAGGGAATGTTCTTGATTTTTGCGGTCTCGCCCCAGTCTGCACCCTGGTGGGTGAACACGAATGGCTCGTAAGTGTGAATGACGTATATGATATTGGCGTCGGTGAAGGGAGTGCGTCCGGCCAGCTTGGTGATGGAGTACCATTCTACATCGCCAAAGAGCAGCGTGTGCTTGTTGTCCACGGTGCGGATGGAATCGATGATTCCCTGGGCGGCCTTGGTCCACTGGTCTGCTTTAACCTTGCCGTTGCTCATGTCGGGTTCGTTCAGCAGTTCGTAGAAAATGTCTTCGCGGTCATTGCTGGCATAGTGGCTTGCTACAGCCTTCCACATAAGTGCCATCATAGCTTGGTAGCGTTCGTTCTTGGCAGAAGTGGCGTTGTAGCTGTTGTCGTATTCGTGGTAGTCGATGGTCAGGGACATCTTGTATTCCTTGGTCCATTCCACAAAGGAGTCCAGCACCATGAACAGGGTGTCGGAATTGATTTTTAGGGCGGTCTTGCCAGAAGCGTCGGCTACAAACTCGTCCCTGTTGATCGCGTACTTGTCCAGGTCAATGGGCAGTCGGAGGGCCTTGAACCCGTTGTCTGCGAGGATCTTTACGTCGTTTCGGCCGAATTTGAACGTTCCGTTGAACTTGCGATTCTCTTCTAGCCAGTTGGTAAAGCTTACGCCCTTGTCCAGGTACTTCTTTGCTTTTTTCTGCAGGTCGGTGTCTATGGTTATCTTTGCTGGCGAAAGGTCGGGCAGCGCTGGAATCTGGGGGTCCATGGGAACGATGTCGGCCTTCTTGTCGGGTTCTTCATTTTCTGAATTGCCGGTGCCAATCAGGTAGATGTCGTCGATGAACACGGAATCCTGGGTGTCAGGGCCTTTGGCTTGGTAGCTGATTGCGGAAATGTTCTTGGCGTTGAACTCCACTGAAGCTCCCCAGCCTTCTTGTTCCATTTCGCTGAATTTTACGGTGACGGTGGTCCACTCTTTGCTTTCGGGCATGGATTTCGTGTAGTGGTCGCTGTCCTTAATGTCCGAGATTTCCACATGGATAGCATGGGCACCGCCTTTGTAGCGGTAGCTGACGCTGGAATACTTGCTATAGTCGTCGCTGGGTAGGTGAACGCCCCAGCCCACGTAGGGGTTGTGCTGGTAGCCGCCCTGTTTCAGGGTGTACTTGACGTTAAGGGAATACTTGCTGCCGTTGTTTGCTGCAGTTGGTAGCGGATACCCTTCTGCACTCTTGGTCATGGTTTCTATGGTAGATTCCGCACCATTGCTGGCATCGTCGTAGGTGTACCAGTACTCGCCCAGCGGGCTTTGGTTGTCGCCATCTTCGAAGTCGTCCACAAGGAGTTTTACTTCCACTCCCGTCGATGAAGAGTCGGCGGGGTCTGTGTTGCCAGGTTTTGTGCCGGGTTCGACCTTTCCAGAATAAGGAACGGTAGTAACGCTGACGGAATTGTCTCCTTCGCAGGCGGTGAGGGCCATGGCCAGGAAACATGCAGGCAGGAGTAAAGCTTTTTTCTTGTTCATAAAAAACCTCTATGACTTTAATATACATAAAGACTAGCTTACCATTTACTTATTTCGTGAAAACCTTTGTTTACTTTGGGAACCGCTGCCGAAAAAATTTTAACTTTGGAACGTGGACTTCTTTTCCGAGACATATCACGATTCTGTCAAGTATTCCCGGCAGGGATCGGGGGATCCTGTAACCCTCCATTGGGAAAAATCTGGAGGCGATCAGGACCCATATGGTGCAGGAAAGAGGTATTCCCCCAATGGGGTCAAGGCGGGCCAGCGCAAAAAGGCGGGTTTCTTGGAACTGTCGGACCTGACCCAGGCCTCGTCCACCCTGTTGAATAAGCTGTTTTCCAAGCTCCAGGGCGATATTTCCACCGATGCCCTGCGGTCCGTGGGAATTTACGCCTACATTCAGGGGCAGAGCGTCCCTGACGACCTTTACAAGTTTGATGCAGATGCCCAGGAACTGGTGGCTTTCCCTTGGGAAAACGCCAAGGTAAAAAAGACCCGCCTAGAAGCCTTGGTGCATGCTTTTGCCGACGGAGACTTTATAGAAGAGGCTCCCATCACCCTGTTCTTTACTGCGGTTTTGGACCGTGCGGTGTGGCGTTTTAAAGAGGCTGCCTACCGTGAGCTGGAGTTGGACGTGGGTTCCTACGTGGGGCTGACATCCATACTGGCCCGTTCCATCGGGGCTATGGCCATTCCTCTGGGCAGTTTCGTGGACGAAGAGGCCACCTACGGGCTTTCCCTTGCAGAAGGGGAACTCCCTATGGCGGCGGTGGCGGTAATGCCCAAGGCCATGAAAAAGTACGAACTGGCCTCGCAGTTTGCCTATTCCAACCGGAGTGAACTTCCTACTTTTGGCGGTGGCAAGCTGGGCGCCAAGGTGCAGGCTCGGTTCTTGTTGCAGCACAAGGCGGAATGCATTACGAACTTGTCCAAGTGCATTAAGGTTTACCGGGTGCAGAACCAGTCTTTTGCTGGTGACGAGTTCCCGCTTACGCCTTTGAAGTACCCTAACGAATATTTCTTTAGGGAATACGAATTTTTGGGCCCTGGGGCTTTGGAACATAGACCCTTCAAGCCCTGGACAGCTTCTTTGGACGATTTCTCCACTATACTCCGCTGGATGGAAGTTTGTACCTTGAACGCCTTTGGTGCGGGACTCCTGAAAATATGGGTGGCTTGCTTTGACGTGTCCCTGGTGTATCCCGGAATGTATCGCTATCAGCCCTCGAAAAAATCCCTGTACCTCCATGCCGGTGAATTGGACCGTCAAAAATTCCAGCGGGCCCACCTGGAGGGGGAAAGTACGGAGAATGCTTCTTTCGCGGTGTATTTTTCTGTGGACCTGAAGGATGCTTGCGGCATCATGGGAGATCGTGCCTACCGAAATTTGAACATGAACGCGGGTTACGTGGCAGAGATGCTCCGTGAGGCGGCCCGCTGCCTGGGGAAATACGCCCGCAAAGAACAATTCTATTGCGAAGACGAAATCAAGAAACTCTGCAAGATTCCCGAAAGTGAAACCTTACTTTGCGAAGTCCTGGTAGGGCGATAAATTAAGACAATGCGGTCAGTAAAAGCGGCACGACCACAGCCGTGAAAAGTCCTGCAATGCCGATGGAAAGGCTGCTCATGGCGCCTTGCACTTCTCCCATTTCCATGGCCCGCGTGGTACCCAGGGCATGGCTTGCCGTACCGATGGCAATACCTTGGGCCACCTTGTGCTTGATGCGGAAGAATTTGCATACGGCGGGGGCCGTTACTGCTCCCGTGATTCCCGTGACGGTGATGGCGATGATGGTCACCGAGGGAATGCCCCCGATCTGTTCCGAAATGACGCTTCCCATGGGAATGGTGACGGACTTGGGAAGTATCGACAGCATCAGCGTGCTGCTTAGCCCTAAAATCTTGCTGAAGAAAATCACGCAGCCTATGGAGGTAAGGGAACCTGCGAAAATTCCTGCGAGGATAGGCTTCCAGAATTGACGAAGCTTTTGTATCTGTCTGTAAAGTGGCACGGCCAGGACTACGGTGGCGGGGGACAGCATTACGGAAATGTAGTCGCCGCCAACGTTGTAGCTTTCGAGGCTAATGCCTGTAATCAGCAGGAATCCGACGATAAGGATATTGCCGATAAGCAGCGGGTTCAAGAAGGAATACTTGAACTTTTGGCTTATGAGTACGCCTATCTCGAAGGCCACCAGGGTAAGCAAGATGCCGAACAGGGGTGAATTGATGATGGCGTTCATAGCTCACCTCCGCTGGATCCACCCTTTGCCGCCGCTCGCTTGGCAAGCCGTTCGGCACGCAGGGCCAGGTTTTCTCGGTATTCCTGCTTGCGGACAAGAAATTGCGTGACCCGGCCCCCTATGGCAATGGTGATGATGGTGAGGGCAATACACAAGAACAGCAACAGCGGCCACTTGGAAAGAACGTCATCGCCTACGGCCATGATGGCGATACTAGGCGGCAAGAAGAACAGGGCCAGGTGCTTCAGAAAGAAGCCTGATACTCCCGAAATGTGTTCTGGCTTTATGACTTTAGTACAAAGTAAAATCAAGAGAATGACCATGCCGATAATGTTTCCTGGCAGCGGTACGCCCACGATACGGTGGAGGACTTCCCCTGCCACGCAGATGGCGAAAATGACGGCTAGCTGGAGCGGTATTCTCATGACGGCGGTAAAGGTAGAAAAAGTATATTCTATATTTCAAGCTATGAAAATCGTGTTTATGGGAACGCCGGAGTTTGCGGCCTGTTTTTTGAAGCATCTTAAGGAATGTGATTTTGCAGACGTGGTGGCTGTGGTGACACAGCCGGACCGGCCGGCAGGGCGTGGGCGCGTGCTAACGCCGCCGCCAGTGAAACAACTGGCCCTCGAATTCGGGTTCCCCGTGCTGCAACCCGCCGACCTGAAGGCTCCCGAATTCGAGGACGCCCTGCGGGCTTACGGTGCGGACCTTTTCGTGGTGGTGGCCTACTCCATTTTGCCGAAGAACATTCTGGCTGTAGCGAAGTTTGGCGCCGTGAACGTTCACGGAAGTCTTTTGCCCAAGTATCGCGGTGCCGCCCCGGTGCAGCGGGCCATTGCCGACGGCCTTAAAGAAACGGGCGTGACGGTTTTCCGCCTGGACGAAAAGATGGACCACGGCCCGATTCTGGCCCAGCGTATCGTAGAAATTGACCATCAGGACACTACGGCAAGCCTGCTGGAAAAGATGGTGGCCCCTGGCTGCGAAGCCCTGGACGATGCCATCCATCAGTTGCTAGAAGGCCGTGAGAAGGACTTGACCCAGGATCACGCTCAGGCCAGTGGCGCTCCGAAACTGAAAAAGGAAGAAGGCCTTATTGATTTCAACATGCCCGCTGCGGTAATCCATAACAGGATTCGGGCCTTCAACCCCTGGCCCGGCGGTTACGGCAAGCTGGGCGGTCGCATGGTGTACCTGCGCAAGACGGATACTCCCGAAAATGGACCGAAACTTGTTCCCGGTGCGGTAGAATTCAAGGATAACCGTTTCTTTGTAGGAACCGGTGAAGGCCTCCTTGAAGTCATTGAAATCCAGGCCGAAGGCAAGAAGCCCCTGCCGGTGGCGGACTTTATGCGGGGAATCCAGAACCGCGAAGGACTTTGCTTTTGTTAGATGAATCCTTGATAGAGCGCATGGACGCATACCGGGTCCTTTTGCTGTGGCAAAAGGAAGGGACTTTTATCAAGGAAAGCGGGCTTTCGCCTTTTTCCATGGAACTTGCCCTGGGCGTGTGCCGCAGGCATTTGTACCTGCAGTATTTTGTCAAGTCGCTGGTGAAGAAAAAACCTTCGATGGAAGTTTGCACTGTTCTTGAAATGGGACTGTTCCAGATGTTCTTTATGGACGTGCCGGACCATGCCGCTGTTTCGACTTCTGTGGAACTCGCAAAGGCGGCGAACCTTGGCGAAGGTTCCGCGCGGCTGGTGAACGCGGTGCTTCACGCCGCGCGCAGGTCCGGCACGCCGGCACTCCCGCCACAAAAAGTCCGTCGTGTTTCCGTCGAGAATTCCGTGCCCGAATGGTTGGTTCGTCGTTGGTTCGACATCTACGGCACCGACCGTGCAGAACAACTTGCAAAGTCTACACTGGAACGCCCCTCTGAGTGGCTCCGGGTAAACCTGCAAAAGGGTTCTGCTCCTGTGCTGGCCCAGAAACTCGGACTTACAGGGGCGAGCATCCTCTATGACCGTTATATTCAGGTTCCCGAAGGGGTGAAACTCAAGTCCATTTTGGAATCGCAGGCCTTCGCAGAAGGCGAATTCAGCTTGCAGAACCCGGCCGCCTACAAGGTGGTGGAACTTCTGGACTTGAAGCCCGGCTTGAAAGTCTGGGATGCCTGTGCCGCTCCCGGCGGAAAGTCGGCTTTGATGGCTGAGATGGAACCGACGCTTGACATTCTTGCCAGCGACGTTTCGGAGCCTCGTGTAGAAAAAATGCAGGACCTGGTGCAGCGTCTGGGGCTTGCCAACGTGAAGACTGAATGTATCGATGTGCTTTCTATAGATCCTTCGACTTCGCGTTTTCAACGCTCCGCTCAGGATGACGCAGTCTCGTTTAAATTCGACCGCATCCTCCTTGACGTTCCTTGCAGCAACATGGGGGTTATCTCTCGAAGGCCCGAGTCGGTATACCGCTTGACTCCCGAATCCATCAAGGAACTTGCGGAATTGCAGTTCCGCTTGCTGGAAGCGGCGTCAGGGTGTCTTGTGCCGGGCGGAGTTATGGTTTATGCTACCTGCAGTCCCGATCCAGAAGAAACCACCAAGGTGGTGTCTCGCTTTGTTAAGGAACATCCGGAGTTTGAAAAGGCGGCTGTGCCAGTATTTGCCGCCGAAGAAGACTCCAGGTTAGATGGATTTTTTGCACAGTCTTTGTGTCGGAAGGTGTAAGAATGAACAAATTCCTTCGCATAGTATCGTTCCTTTGTATCATGGCTATTTCGGCTCTTGCACAGGATGTTTCTTTTTCTCATGTTTACGTTTCTGTCGAGGGTGGCGAAAAGTACCCCTTTGGCGATTTGGTAGATGCCGTAGACAACTCCCTTTACATGGGCCTGGGCGTCCGTTACACCTACTGGAAAGATGTTGACGGCATCATCCTTTTTCAGTACTCCTATTTTGAGCCGCATTACAAGGTCCCCCATATTAACGGGGTCCATGAGGTTAGCGGCAAGCTAGGACTAGATTACCGGTGGAGCAAAATTGCACCTATCGCTTTTGGCGTGGGCTTCCTTTGCAATTGGACCCGTGCCGACTATTATGGAAGCAAGAAGGATCTTGACTTCAACAACGATTTGGGAGCAACGCTTACGGATAACGAGACCGAATTCGGTTGGTTTGCCCGGCTAAACCTGCCTATTTTTACCTATGGTAACTATGGGGCTGGCTTTGATGTACTTTGGGAACAACTTTGGACTTTGCCAGAACGCTCCAACATGTTGACCGTGGGCCTTTATATTGAAAGGAGGCTCTGGTGAGATTTGCTACGTTCTTATTCTGTGCTGCCGCAGTTGCCTCCTTTGCTTCCGTAGATGCCGAAATTGAAGGCATGGAAGTAGATTCCCGCGATGATGGAACCTTCCTTGTTGGGAGTCCTACGTTCTATTATGACCGCATTTTGGGTGCAGGGGGACTGCATTCCGAAAGCGAAATGTGGAGTCCTGCAAAATTGCGGCAGCGCCTGCTGTTCAATCGCATGTCTATTCTCCCCAGCTGGGACCCAAAACAGCCTTCTGTTTGGGTAAAGACGGGTAACGAACTAGGGGACTTGATATATCAAGATTTTCTGGAACAAAAGGAAAAGCCCCGCAATAGGACCCCTATACTGGAGGGCGGAATGCGTAGCCCCAGTTTCAAGGGATTCTGGGTTACGGGCAGGGCTTTTCAAGATGACCATTTTTCTACGGCTAACATGAGCGCAAGAAAAAAGTGGGTCGATGACGAGTTTTCCATTTTTGGCGAAAACTACCCCCTGTTCAGCGCCCTCTACGCTGGTTTCGGTTATGAACGTGCTTCTTGGAATGCCTCTGTTTTGGCGGGGGAGGAATACCAGTGGCTGTTTTCGGAAAGCTCTCGTTGGATTCCCGTCCATTACAAGCCTCGTGTAGAGGCCCGTGCGGATATTGAGAACTTGGGCGTGACCCTGGCATACGAAGATGCGGACTACCAGAATCACTCCAAAAAAGAAAAGGGTGAACGCAAGGAGTGGAATGGCTCCCTCCGCTACCGCTGCGGCAAAGCATGCCAAAAGGGAGTGCTGCAGCTTTCTGCGGGTATGGCGTTCCGTGCAGTGGACGATGCTGGTACGGTGTATAGCCAGCTGGAAAATGACCGTGTTTTGCTGCCGTTTATGGAATTGCGGGTAGAGCCTTCCAAACATTTATTTGCCGAGGCCATGTTTGCCGTTAATGACAGGGATTGGCTGGTGCAAGACAGCGTGGAACTTCGCCCGGCCACCCCCAAGAATTCCGGGGTGTTGATTGGCGTCAAGAATATTTCGGGAACGCGACTGAACCCGCTGGCAGACAACCTTGAGTTTTACGATGGCGATACCATTTCCCTTACGGCAAAGGGGCAGATGAACCTGGTGCAGGGCTATACCGCCTTTGCCGATACTGCAGGCAACATTGGGTTGGGTGGCCGGGGCAGCTTCTGGGCGGAATATGGTGCAGAGACATTTGATGTAGATAAATACGTGACGGAAGAAGAAATGATTTACCGTCATGGCGACGTTTCCCGCATCAACGCTTGGATAAGGGGCGTCACTGGGGAACTGTGGGTTAGCGCCTGGTATGGGGACATGTTCTCCTTTACGGCTTTGGGCGGGTTTGAGCGTATCGACGGGAACGACAACCGCTTCGAGGTGACTCCCGCAGAGTTCTTCACCTCTTTCACCGCTGATTGGCTATTGCGGAAGTCCTTCCGCATATCCCATTCCTTGCGTTACAGGAGCGATGCACAGTGGAACCTGCGGTCTGCAGACCCGCTGGTGGTCAAGGGTGACTGGTTCTGGGATGCTACCTTTGAACAGCGGTTCCCCAAGTATGGATTGTTCCTGACGGGAACGCTTTTGCACGTGCTGGGGGACGAAGTGATAGAGACCCCTAACGGGGCAGAAAATCGCCTACGCTTTATCTGCCAAGTCAGAAAGACGTTCTAGCGCTTTCAAGCTGAAGCTGTTGGCGAAAAATTCCTTCGCCTCGTCTATTTTGACCCATTGTATTTCAGGCGGCGTATGCTTGGGCGCATTTGTGTCAAGGGAAATATGCAGAACGCGGCATTCCATTTTGTGGACGGTGATTCCGTGCTTGAAAATTCCGCAATCTCGTGTACTTTTTACGCGGTCAGGTCGTACAATTTTTTCCATTTCAAGTGTTAACCCTATGGGTGCATTCCGGGCAGATTCAAAATGGGGGAGGGCGAACTGGTTCTTGAAAAACTTTTGTCCGCCTCGTACGGCAAGGATTTTATGGTCGGCACTTTCCACCACCAAGACCGTTCCATGCCAGTCTTTTTGCGGGTGTTTCTTTGCAGGCGGGAATTCTGCCACCCGGTTTTCTAGGGCGCTGCGGCATGAACTGCGGAGCGGACAGTTGCGGCAGTCCGGATTTTTAACTTTGCAAACGGTGCGGCCCAGCTCCATCAGGGCCTCGTTGTGCATGTATGCCTTGGGGGAGGCTGCTACTTTCCGGGCGTAATCCCAATAGACCTCTGCAGCTTCTCTGGATTCTGTAGGCAAATAATCCAATGCATAGAGTCTTGAAAAAATCCGTACCAGGTTCCCGTCCAAAATCGCTTCACGCTGGTGGTATGCCAGACTGAGAATCGCCCCTGCGGTATAGGCCCCGATGCCGGGCAGCACTTCCAGTTCTTTGCGGCTGTCGGGCAGGTGGACCCTATCGGAGCTTCGCGTCTCTAGGGTGATAGCCTTCGCCGCCTTCAAGATGTTTTTTGCACGGCTGTAATATCCAAGCCCCTGCCAGTGGCGGAATACTTCCTCTTCGCTGGCGGCGGCGAGAGTTTTTACATCGGGAAACCGCTTCATCCAGCGGACAAAATAGTCCTGAACCGTGGAAACTTGGGTCTGCTGCAGCATGGTCTCGCTAATCCACACCGCATAGGGGTCCCGCAGCGAGTCCAAATCGGCAGGCCGCCAGGGCAGTTTCGCTGCGTTCTTTTTAAACCATTCCCGCAGTTTTTTTAGCGACTGCGGGTCCATTATGGGCAGCTACCGTATGTCCCGATGGTGGAAATCACGAACTGGGCAGGCTCTGCCGCGGCGTCTTGCCAGTAGATTTTTATGGATGCCACTTGAGATAAGAACGCATCCCGCCCAAGGGAGACTTGCGTTCCCTTTTTTTCTTGTAAAAAGTCGTTCCAGCTGATATTTGCAGAGTATTTGTCTGTGTCGAGGTATACCACAAAAGAAGCCACTTCATCGCCCCGTTGGTGGACTAGTTCTATTTTCGGTCTCTTATCAAACGATTGATACGTTATGCATAATCCCTGCCAAGAAGAGATGTTTGCTCCAGAACCACTTGCGTTGACAAGATTGAAATAAAGCCCAGCATAGGGGTTGCTGACAAGGGAGTTGCCGATGAGCACTTCTCCGCAGAGTCCAGAACACTGTTCGTTGTCTTCGTTCAGGCTAATAAGCGATGAACCACCCTCTCCTTGGTCGTCAAAGGTTTCCCAAATGCCAGATGTATTGGTACCATCATCAAAACCGGTGTTCACCGTCTTGTCGTGGTCCGGACCGCACCAGAGGTTTCCGCATAGAGGATTTGAAGCCCCTTTAGGCGAAGAGCCTCCATTGTTTGCCTTGTAGTCGGTGCAATTCGATAGTTCTGGGTGCACTTCCCAGGTGATTCCATCGGAACCCGTGTCTTCGCAAGCAAGGATTACGTTGTAGTTTTCTTCGAATAGGGTCTTGCCAACCGTGGATGCGTCGCAGATGAAGTCCTCTAAAAAGCCGTGGTCATCGCAACCTTTATAGTCTGCGTTCCATCCATTGTTGGAATTGTTTTCATTGGAATTTTGGTTGTTTCCGCTGTGGTTGTTATGGTCTTTGTCGTCATCTCCGCTACAGCTGCCGGCAAAACATTCCAGTGCAGAAAGGTCGTTTTCAGCGCCGCCGCACCCGCAGAGCGCAAATGAACACAGCAGAGTCAAACTGGCCGTGCATTCCATAAAGAATTTCAGGTTGATTGTATTCATTGGGTACCTCTCTATTCTTTTTAGAATGCGAAGAATATGCCTATGCGGGGCACAATGTTCAAGCCAGTGGTATTGTACAAGAAGAACCTAATGTCGTCGCTATCGTCAAAGGCCTCAAGTTCGCTAATTTCATCTGAATATTTTGAATACTGAGACGAGGCCATTCCTTTTACGCTATCCTCAAGCCCGTCGGGGGCATCGGACTCGGCCAGCAAAGCACCTACGCCAATCATGTTGGTGGTGATGTCGACCCCAGCCAACACGCCAAAGCTTTTGGTGAATTGGTAACCTATGACCAAATCGCCACCAAGCTCAAGATCCAAATTGTGTGCCGTATATGTCAATTCGAGACTGGTTTTGGCTACTTCGTCTGGTATGTTAAGGCCCTTGAACATCTGGAAGTCGCTAAGCTTCTTTTTGAATACGGCCTTTTGCATCTTGTAGTCAAAGGCGAAGATTGCATGGATGGCCAATATGAAATTGTCCGTAAGTGGCGATACGCCAAAGCCGAATTTGAAGTTGGCGTCAAGTCCGCTGAACTTGATGTCCTTCTTTCCGCCCCCGTCCCATTCGCTCATGATGTAGTTGACGCCTAGGCCCACCACCGAGGAATACAGGCTCTTTTCTACGCGGATGCGGTTCCAGTTAATGCCAAATCCAAGGTGGCTGGCGTCCACGTCATAATCGGGGCTTTTTAGGCCATAGGTTTCAGACTGGATGGGTATGGAAAAGTTAAAGCTTTGCAGGCTTTTGTAGTCCTTTTCCTTTTCTTCTTTTTTAGCAGTGCCGTCGGCTTCTTTGGAATGGCTCTCTGCGCTTGAGCACTCTGTAGCAGGAGGGTAACCGAAGTATCCGTAGAACCCTTCGGGTGGGGTTCCGTAGCCTTGCACATACGTCTGTTGGGGAGGTTCGTAAGCTGGCGCAGGTTCTATGTAAGGTTGTACAGCCGCTTGAGCGGAGTCCTGCTGAGGCGTTGCCACCGGTGCTTGCTCGGCGGCAGGGACTTGATCGGCAATAGGTGCTTGCTCGGCGGCAGGTGCAGGCTCGGCATAAACCGGCTGCGGGGCTGGTTGCTGGACCGGTTGCTGCGAAACTTCGTTGACAGCCGGTTCTTCTTCAAGTTCGTCGTCTGTAACTTGTCCAAAGGAAGCAACGCTGGACAGCGCCAAAAAGGCTACAGACAAATATGCGGACCATTTTATAGACATAGAGGCTCCCCGTGCAATCGCTCTTTGAGTAATATAAATAAAATATCAGGCTTGCAGGCCAGAAAAAGAATCGCGATTAGTCCAACTTGAGGTGCTGGCTGATTTTACAGCCCGTAGGCTTCTTTTTTCAGTTTTCTGAAGTATTCGAACTGGGCCTTGGTGGAACTTTCCATGGTGTATTTGAGGCTGCGTTCGTGGGCCAAATTCCGCATTTTTGCGTAGGTTTCCGGTTCTTCCAGGAATATGCGGCGGCAATCTTCCATGGCGTTTAGCCAGGCGTTTTCGTCAATGGGCAAAATCCTGCCGGCTTGGTCGTCTAGCACAATGTCGTGGGGCCCGCCGTAGTCGCTGACTAGCGCGGGCGTGCCTGTGGACATGGCTTCCACCACCACGTTTCCGAAGGTGTCGGTAACACTTGGGAACAAGAAGAAGTCGGAATCTGCATAGAGGCTGGCAAGGGCTTCGCCGCCCTGCTCGCCTGCAAAATGCACGCTGTTGTCGCCTTCAAAGGACTTCTTGATTTCTTCGAGATACCAGCCGTAGCCTACGTACATGAGTTCTACGTCGCTATGCAGGGCGGCGAACTTTCTCCACACCCGGTTCAAGAACTCCAGGTTCTTTTCTTTGGAAATTCGCCCGATAAAGGAGAAACGCACCTTGCGAGATTTGTTTTCGCCCGCCCCGTCGCCTTTTGCAGAACCGTTGTACTGCTCCCATACGCCTTTGCCTCGCAGGTTAGGCGAGAACTTTTCTAGCGGGAGTCCGCGGGGCAAAATCTGCACCTGGTTAGCGGGAATTTTTAGCTGGGAGGTGAGGATGTTGGCGTAGTCCTTGCAAGGGCTCACCACGGGCTTTGTCATGCCGTAGAAAACCTGCATAAGCCAGAGAACGTAACTGTACATCCACTTGGCTTTCACCAGGGTCTTGGTGTAGGTGGGTACATCGGTACGGTAGTGGCTGAACGCCTTGATGCCCGCCACTTTGGCGCAGAAACATACCAGCCAGGCTCCGGGACTCGGAGTTTCAAATTCAATCAGGTCTACAGGGTAGCGCTTGAGGAGCCTAAGAACCGGGCCAATTCGGGGAATGGCCAGCTCGCTGTTGGCGTACCCAAGCTGTTCCATGCTGAACATGCGGGGGAGCAGCAGGCAGTAGCCGTTTTCCACCACGCCGCAGGGGCGAGTGTTGAAGGCATTTCCGGCCAAGAAGGCCTTCATGCCGTGAGAACGCATGTAGGGAATCACGTTCCGCAGGTTGTTGGCAATGCCGTTGGTCTCGTCCAGGTTGTCGGAATAGAACAATATGCGTACATCGTCGGCGGGGCGGGACTTCCGCTCCTTTTTCAGGTAGAAGCGGAGCTTTAATAGAGCGGGCAAATTCAAAAGCAAAGTGCCAAAGACCACCGGCGGAATCATGCAGGTCCGCAGGTTTCCGGGAGGCTGGTGCTTGAAGCCGAACATTTTTTTGAACGTGCTGGTAACGGTACGCCCAAAAATCTGGGGGCGGCTGTCCAGTGCGTCGGTCGGTTTAAGCTTTGTTGAACTTGACGCAGTCGTCATACTTCACTCCGGTTCCACCGAAAAGGTCCAGTGCCGATCCGATGGTAAGGTCGATTTTTCCGTTAGAAATCTGTTTGCAGCGCTCGAGGTCCGCAAGGGTCCGGGTTCCCCCTGCATAGGTACAGGGAATGGGGCTGTGCTTGGCCAGGAACGTGATAAGCTCGTCGTCCATGCCCTGCTGCTTGCCTTCCACGTCGGCGGCGTGAATCAAGAACTCGTCGCAGTAGCGAGAAAGGTCTGCAAGGGTTTCGGCGGTAATTTCGATGTCGATGAGGGTTTGCCAGCGGTTGGTGGCGATTTTCCAGCCTTTATTAACCCGCTTGCAGCTCAAGTCCAGCACCAGGTGTTCTTTGCCTACGGTTTTGGACAGGCGTTCCAGACGTTCCCTATCTAGCTTTCCGTCGGGGAAAATCCAGCTGGTCACGATCACATGGCTGGCTCCCGCTTTCAGGTATTCCTGAGCGTTGTCGGCGGTAATGCCGCCTCCTACTTGGAGTCCGCCGGGGTAGGCGGCAAGGGCAGCCTTGGCGGCTTCGACGTTTCCCTTGCCCAGCATAATAACATGACCGCCCTTGATGCCGTCCTTCTTGTAAAGCTCGGCGAACCAGGCGGGGGAGCGGTCCGTCTCGAAATTGGTCTTGAGTCCCGCACCGCTGTCGGAGAGGGAGCTGCCGACAATCTGCTTGACTCGGCCATCGTGCAGGTCTATGCAGGGGCGAAACTTGGTCATCAGTCCTTTACCCCCGTTACGGTCCAGTCCACCTTTTTCCCATGGCTTCCGTCGCTGCGGCCCCTGTAAAACAGGACTTCGCCGCCGGCGGCCAGCTTCATGGCTTGCCTGGCCACCCAGCTGTCAATCTTGTCCAGCAGTGAGGCTTTCTGGTAAGTCTTGTTTACGGCAAAGGTCAGAGTGGGAACACCGTCTGTCCATTCGATTCCCAGAGCCTCTTTCGGGAACTTCTTGCCGTCATAGTTGCTGTTGCCGTCCTTGAGGGCTGTTGGCATTGCTACTTTCGCACCCTCGGGACTGTTGTAGATGACGTATCCCATCAGCTCGCCTTTTGTACTCAGGGATACCCGCCCCGCATACATGGGGCTGCGGGCATTGGTGCTGAAGTTGATTGTGCGGCGGACCATGTCGGTAGCCTGTGCAGTTTGCCAAATCTGGTCCATGTAGGCGTACCCCTTCACGGTAAGGGTATCGTTGTTGTAAGCGATTTTCCCGGATACGCGGCCGTAGGGAATGTGGACATACTGGCCCATCTTCTCTTTACCCACGTTCCACACGCCGTTGCCAATGACCTTGCCCGTCTCGGCGCTTTCAAAGGTGACGTCTAGCAGGAATTTCCCGCCCTTGTCAGCGGTAAAGTATACCCGGTGGCCCTTGCCTGGCTTGTTTTCCATCTTGTATTCGCCCTTGATGTCGATAGTGCCCGAATTCTTGTCGGCCTTCAGGCGTTCTGGCGGATACTGGCGGCCCACCGTATAGGTCTTGCCCTTGAAATTCCAGAAGGTAATGTCGCAGGTCACCTTCTGGCCCGAGGCTGGCACCTGCAATAGGGCATAGTTCACGAAGGCCCGAGTTCCGTTGTCGAATACGAACTGGTAGCTCCAGGTCTCGTTAAAGTCTTTGCCCACGTTCGGGTGGGGCATAAAGTCGTTTACGGTCAAGTTACGCACGTTCCCCTGGGGTGCGGCGACCTCGGTAGCACCGGCAAATATCGCCAAAACGGCCAAAAGCCACACCGTTCTAACCAGAATGTGCGATTGTAGACTCATGCTTGTAAATGTAATAATTTAGGCCAAAAACCTTTTAATTATTCCACCAGCTTTTTATCAAGCAGAGGGAAAATCCGGTTTAGTTCCAGCAAATCCATGATATGGTCGAAATCCCCGAAAAAGAATTCCACCTGGTCTATGGGAGCATGGAAATCCAAAGTGCTGGAGGGCTCTAGAATCTTGTTTTCTACAAGAGCGGCCATTGTCCTGGTGGTAAGGGTCACGCCGTGCATGGTTTTTTTTGTCTCTGTTTTCAAATCCGCTGTAGATATGGCACTGAGACCGTTACGCAGCGGATCCTTGCTCCTTTGCGACAGCTTGACGAATACCGTGAGTATCATCTGGTCTGTCATGGAGAGGATATTGGGGCTTACCTTGCGTTCCAATGCCCGGAACCGCAAGGTTTCGTAGAGCAGGGGGATCAGTTCTTTGCTCTGCACCTGCATGCAGTCGCCCTGAATCTTGAGGGCTTTTAGGTCTTGCAGCTTGCGCAGCAGCCTGCGGACCTCTTCTTCTTGGGTGCCATTTATAAGGTTGGCCTCTTGGACAAGGCGTGCTATGGAAATAGTATTGTCGCTACGTTCTTTTAAAAGTTTGGCAAAAACGTAGAGTAGGGAAGGCAGGGCCTGAACCAGGTCGCTTTTCCGTTTGTTCTCTTCGCTGACATGGTTCCTCTTGATGAGGAAGCTGATAATGGAATTGAGCCAGGCAGGGCTTTTTTCTAGGGCTTGGTCCAAGCTCTCCCGGTTCACCACGTCGATTTCGCAGTCTTCTAATGCCCTGATGGTGTAATCCCAGGGTGCGTTTTCCAACAGGCTTGAAACGCCTATAATGGAACCGGGTTCAAAGACTTTTGGCTTTGCTGGGTTGCTCTTGCTGCTGGTGCCGCTAAGGGTTCCAGACTTGACGATGTACAAGGAAGAGGCCAGGTCCCCTTCTAGGCAAAGGAATGCACCTGCAGAGAACTTCATTAGAGCAGCCCCCTCAGGTTGGTTTCGTAACGCAGGGCCAGTAAAAAGTACTGGACTCTTTCGGGAACGGGAGAATAGTGGCTTTCGTCTTTCTCCTTAAAAAGGCCTTGACCTACCAGGTGTATCCAGTCGGATACGTTTAGCTCTACTCCCTTTTTTTGGAATTCGCTTAGCCAGCCGGGGGCGTCTTTGGCTTCGTCACCCTTGATTGCAGATAACGTAATGACCGCCTTCCTCTGGTTTGCATTCAGGCGCAGGGGTTCCCAGGGCTTTCCCTGGTCTTGGTAGTCCAGGTAGTCCACGAACAGCTTTAAAAGTTCTGGTTCAGGAACAGTTATGTAGAGGGAGTCGCCTTGCTTTTGCAGTTCCAGGAGCCTTCGACGGCACAGGGCCTTTAGGTCTTCTTTTGTGCTGGCTACCGCTGCCTTGGTTTGCCAGCAATATTCCTGAATCAGGTTTTCCATGGGGTAGAATTTTCCCTTTTTCAGGAACTTGGAAAAATCGGCCAGGCTCTTTAGGGAGTTTTCCATGCGGGGCTTGCGCATGCTTTCGCGCCGTTGCCTGTTCTGCCCCGAAAGGTCCCGGATGCAGGCCAAAAGCCACAGGGGCATGTTTTTTAGTTCCGACTCCATGCACTCTTCGCTTACGATGGTTACATCGGACATTTCCGTGGCTTCCAGGTCGTAGAGGAAGGGTTCTCGCTCCAAAAGGGCGGCTACGCCCACCAGGTCGCCGGGACGCATCCGGAACAGTTCCTTTCGCGGGGTAACGGAACTGTCCACCGCCCGCAGTCCGCCTTTTTCCAGAATGACGATTTTGCGTTCCGGATCGTTATGGGAGTATACAACAAAACCCGCCTTTACGGTGGTACGCACAGGCGGGATAGTGGTTGTTCTGCGGGAATCCCCAGGAGTCATGGGGAAGTTGCCCTCCGGTCAGGGATTAGTCCTGACGTTCGTCGATACGGGCAGCCTTACCGCGGAGGTCGCGCATGTAGTAGATGCGAGACTGGCGAACCTTACCGGCACGGTCCAGAACGATGGATTCGATGCGGGGGGAGTTCACCGGGAAAATGCGTTCCACGGCAACGGAACCGGACATCTTGCGGACCGTGAGGGTCTTGGAAATGCCGGAGTTCTTCTGCTGGATCACCACGCCCTTGAAAGGCTGGATACGTTCCTTGGTACCTTCGATGACTTTCACGTTCACGGTGACGGTGTCACCGGCACGGAAGCTGGGGGCTTCTGCCTTGACGTTTTCGTTATGAATAGCTTCGATGTTCAGGGCCATTTTTGTTACCTCGTTTTATTTGTCGCCAAATTTAGTATCTATTTCGATATTTTTAAAGATGTCGGGGCGTCTTTCTTGGGTTCTTTTTAGGGATTCTTCCCGCCTCCAGGCGGAAATTTTGGCATGATGACCCGAAAGTAGCACTTCGGGCACCCTTTTTCCCTCAAAAACCTCGGGTCTGGTATAGACGGGCCAGCCCAACACGCCTTGCGCAAAGGAGTCCGTTTCCCCGGATTCCCGGTTCCCCAAAGCCCCGTCCTTTAGCCGTACCACGGCGTCGGTCAGGAGCATGGCGGGCAGTTCCCCGCCGCTGACCACAAAGTCCCCGATGGAGATTTCCAGGTCCACCTCGGACTGGCGGATGCGGTCGTCGATTCCCTTGTAGTGCCCGCACACGATGACTAGGTGTTCTTCTTTGGAAAGTTCCTCCGCAATCTTGTGGGTCAGGGGTACCCCGTCGGCGGTCATGTAGATGACCTTGCCGCCGTCTTCCTTGACCCCTGTGCTGCGGATGGCCTGTGCCAGGGGTTCGGGCCTAAGCACCATGCCGGGTTCTCCGCCATAGGGTACGTCGTCCACCTGGCCGTAGTCGTTTACGGCAAAGTCCCGCAGGTACACCGTATTGAATTCCAGCAGGCCCTTGTTCTGGGCCCGACCCATGATGGAAGACTTCATGGGGGTGAACATTTCCGGAAAGATGGTAATGCAGTCGATTCTCACGGAGCCTTCTCCTCGGGGCAAAGTGCCCGCAGGTAGTCGGCGTCGCACACGATTGCCTTCCCCTCTTCGTCAATTTCCGTAACGCAGTCTTCTATCCAGGGGGCAAGGATTGCCTTCTTGGAGAATTCCGCCTCGGTCTCTGGGGCAAACTTGATGAGGAAGGCGTCCACGGTGGGCAGTTCCTGCACTTCCAGGACTTCGCCCACGGTACGCCCGTCGCCGGTGCGGACCGCGAAGCCCGCCATGTCGTCCAGGTAGTACTCGCCCTCGGGGGCGGGGAGCCGTTCTTCTGGCGGCACCATCAGGTTGCCGTTTACCAGCGGGGACAGAACCTCGGGCGCATCGTAGCCCTTGAACTTCAAGTGCCACAAGGCCCCGGCCTGCTTGGAGTCTTCCACTTCCAGTTCCACGAACTGGCCGTTCACCTTTTCTACCACCACCTTTTTCAGGAGCTTGTGCCGTTCCGGGTCATGGGTCAGCGGCCGGGCCTTGATATAGCCCTTGACACCATGGCTTCCCATGAGTTCGCAGACGGTGATGTAGTCTTGGTAATCGGGCATTGGTGAAATGTGGAATTGTTTTTAGACGAAAAAAGCCCTGTGCGTCGGGCACAGGACTCTGCAAAAGTGCAAAATTATGCTTCGGCAGGAGCCTCGGCAGCGGCTTCTGCGGGAGCTTCTTCAGCAGGAGCTTCCTTGGCGGCCTTTTCTGCTTCCAGCTTGGCGAGAGCCTTGGGACCCAGCTTGGCCTTCTTTTCCTTGTCGGCCTTGGGGGTGGCGGTCTTGCCTTCGATAGAACGGCCGGCGCGGATTTCGTGGAACAG
>CACXIR010000013.1 GCA_902767785.1 Fibrobacter succinogenes
GGCAGTATTTACCTTTGGAGTCTTTTATGAAGACAAAAATAACCTCTTTTTCTTGGCTTGCCCTGCTGTGCGCCGCCCTCTTTGCATCTAGCGCCTTTGCGGATACCGAGTCGGGCTTCTACGAAAAGGAACACATTCGCGGATTCGTATCCATCGGTGCCGACTACCGGGGGATGTTCTCGGAGTTCCAGAATTACGTGAACAAGACCGCTTTCTATAACGGCTCTCACTACGAGGTGTATACGGTTACGGAAAGGTCAGGCGATACTGTCACTACCAAGGCTGATCCAACCTGGCTGAGAGGCCCCATGAGCTATGAGACCTTTGACGATTACTACTTCGGTCTGCATGTGAACATTGGTGCCCAGTACAAGCAATTCTTGACTTGGTTTGACATCAACTTTATGCCCACCCAGATTTCTGAACGTCCCAGCAAGACCTATGAGGCTTCGGGTGTCGGAGATAGTACCGGTAGGGTACATACTGCAAATTACCCGCTATATGACGTGCGCTGGTTTACCTACGGTGCGGACTGGATGTTTGGCTGGAAGCTTTTCGGCGAGAATACCTTCATCAACTTGATTCCTGCAGTGGGTTTCGGTTTCAACCTCATCAACATCCACATGGCTTCCAATTTTTCAGTTGGACACACAGAAGACGATGGTATTACCACGGCGAGGGACCGCTACTACAGCACCTTTGCCTCCACCTTCAATTCCGAACTAGAACTGCGTCTTGAATTCGGGCCTATCGCCATTGGTGGCTACGGAGGTTATCGTTGCGTCAGGTACAACGAACTGGAACTAGAAGATCGCTTGCATCCCCATGAAACTGCCTACGACACGGACAACGTAGGTGACACTTGGTTCTTGGGAGTACGCCTCACTTGGATTTTCCGCAGCGACTGGCAGGTCAAGCAGCAGAACAAGCTGTAACCTTGTTGCAAAAAATGTCTTGATGAAAAACCGGGGGTTGAGGCCTTCGGTTTTTAGTTTTGAATAAATTAACATTTGGAGAATAGCGTGGCAGGTTTTTGTTGGCGACCTGCTCCATGGCGATATAGTAGTCGGAGCGGCTTTTTAGAAGGGAATCCGTTTTCCAGTGGACAAGGCGGCTTTCCTTTTCGTAGCAAAAATTCCACCCTAAAAGCAGGGTAGGTATTCCCATGCCCTTAAGCCTTCCGGGCAGCGGGGAAAACTGCCCTTGGGTGGTAAGCAAGATAACAGCGTCTACTTCGCGGTAGCAGGCAAAGCGCGTGGCGTCGCTAATCATGTCCATGTTGGGCTTATTGCCTGCGTCACCGACTTCCTGCAGGTAGTGTATTTGGAATCCCGCATGGCGAAGCTCCCGTTCAAAATTCATCATGCCCTGCCTTTGCGCTCCGCTTCTTTTCGGGTCCTTGTAGGGGTGGTAGTAGTGGCATTCCATGATGGCGTATTTTTTGGGCGGGTCAAAAAGCCGTATGGCTTGTTGTCTGGCCCAGTTCCTGAGGGCGATAAAGTCTACGGCTGCATGGAGGGGGTGGTGGTTGCGGTAATAGTCGTTCACTTTTTTTAAGGTGAATCCGTCGATGTAGAAATTGACATGGAATGGTTCTTTTGAAATCATTGTATCTCCTGTGGTTTGTATGTCATGTTCATGGTTCATGACTATAAAACGGAGATGCAATACAAAAAAAGCCTGGGAAAATTTTTTCCAGGTCTTTTTTTACAAAAGGGCGGAATTAGTTTACAAAAGGAATTAAAAATAAATAGGCGGGGTCGTCCAGCTTGCCGCGCCAGGTGGCGGCCTTTTGCTTGTCGCCCTTGTCGTTGTATATGCGAATCAAGTTCAGCACGGAACACCAGTAGCGGATTGACTTTCCGGTACGCTTCAGGTAGCTTTCGGCACTTTGTTCATAAATCTTGGCAGCTTCGTCAAACCGTTTTAGGCGGTAGAGCATGTCGGCCTTGATCTGGAGCATCACCGGGTGGGCGGGTGCCTTCTTTAGGCCCCGTTCCGAAAGTTTCAGCCCTGTCTCAAAATCTTCCTTGTCGTAGTGCATCCAGATAAGCGGCGCAAGGAACAGGGGCCAGAACCGCTTGGATTTCAGGGAGGCACTGTCCAGCACTGCCAGGTATTCGCTTCTGTTGTCGGATTTGAAGGGGAGCCAGCTGAAACTCTGGTCCACGTAGTAGGCGTAGATGGCGTAGAACGCCTTGGGGTCCATTTCCTTGGAGTCCTCGAACATCTTGGCGGCGGAGCGGGTTTTCATGGCACCCTTGATGGAATGCCCCGTCTCGCTTTGCACAAAGCCAAGCTCGAACATCTGGAGCCCTTGCCACAGGCCCTGGGCCTTACATTTTTCCAGGCTTTCGCCTGCCTTGAAAAGGGCCGCCGTGTCGCCCAGGTCGTCGTACATGCTTATCCGCACAATGCTTTCGATGACGCAACCTGCCCCTTCGTCTTTTGCCTTGAGTTCTTGGGCTGTCTTGAGGGCGCCTTTGTAGTCCAGAGCCATGGTTTGCGCTGTCGCCTGTTCTACCAAGCGGTTCAAGGAATCGGGCAATGCAAGCGTCAGGGATTCCGCAAAAGAAAATGCGGCAAGTAGGAGCGATAAGGCCACAGTACGCAGGATCATGATGGTAAAGATAGAATTTTTTTAATCCAAATTGGAATAATCAAAAAATGTTATCAAAACCATTCAAAGCATAAACAGATTTTCTTGTAACATTTTGTCAGTCAATATGTTGTATGCGAGCAGGTGCGACGGCGTTTTGCCCATGCATAGAATTTGCGAAAATTCCCCAATCCCTATTAAAACCTTACAGCGCTTGTTTTGCAGCGTGCAGAGTGGTATATTCTGCAGTAGGGAGTAATCCTTATGGAGGTAGCCATCATGAACTTGTTCCAGAAGACATCCGCCATAACCTTTTCTGTCCTTCATTCGGGATTCCAGACGTTCAAGAACCGAATCCGCGAGGAGCTGAGCGCTACCAGCGGCATCAACCTGGACGATGTCTTGGATGAAGATAGTTTGTACAAGATTTACCGCAATGGGGAATCTGCCGAGTACGTTGCCGCAAGCATTATCGGCCCCTGCGTAGACCTTGACGACGATGCCGCTTGATTGTGGCCAGAGAGTTTTTTAACGCACCCCTGGCGGGGGCTGTCATGCAGTTTCTCGCCGGGGAGTGCCGTTCTTGGTCGCCTTACTTGGCGGCCTTTTTCTTTTCTTCTTCCTCTGCAGCCTTTTCGGCTTCGAGGCTCGGGATCTTGCAGCCGTCCATGGTCTCGAATTTGCCCTTGCGGACTGTGACGATTTTAGAGTTGGTGTTGGCGCCACGGCTAAAGGTGATGTCGCCGTAGATTCCCTTGAAGTTTGCCGTGTTGTTGATGGTGCTGGTCAGGTCGCCCGGGTTCTTGCCAAAGGCTTCGAACACGATGTTGGCGGCGTCGTAGCTAAGTCCGCTCACCTTGTCTTCACCGGGTTCTTCGCCCCACTTGTCCTGGAAGGCCTGGGCAAAGTTCTTGTAGGCGTCCCCTTCGGAGTTCATGTCCAGGGCGGGCACGCTGAAGAAGGAGCTGTCTGCCAGCTTTTTGCCCTGGATCAGGAGTTCGCGTCCGTACCAGCCGGAGGTTCCCAGGCGTATGCCCGAAATCTTGTTGAAGGCCACCTGGCCCACCATGAGGCCTGCGTCCCCGGGATTGGTGGCGGGGATAAATATGCCCGGAATCTCGAAGGTGGAGTCCTGCATGTAGCTGCGGCGTTCCTTGGGCCCGACGGCGTCCAGGTCGGCCACCCCGCGGGCGATGTTCCTGCGGCGGTTCAGCTGCTTAAAGCGCACGTCACGCAAAAGGTCGAATTCCGTCTTGTAGTCGGGACGGCCCTCCTCGTAGTTCCTGAAGGCGATGACCGTTCCGCCCCGGCGGTTGATGGCCTGGGTAAAGCTCTGGGACATGGTAGCGCCATAATCGCCCAGGGGCGAGAGGATGGCGAATTCCCGAATGGAAAGGCACCTGGTGGCAAAGTCCGCGATGCTCTGGGCCAGGTTGTCCATGGTGATGTTCACCTGGAAAATGTTGGGACCCAGCTTGGCGATGCCGTCGTCGGTGGCGGTGGGGGTCAGCATGGGGATGTTCTGGAAGTTGCTGCCCAGCCATGCGGCCACCGTCGCCGCCGGTGCGCTCATGATGGGCCCTACGATGGCGATAATGCTGTCTTGGCTAATGGCTTGCTGGGTACGCATCAGGGCCATGGCTGCGTCGGCGTGGGTGTCGGCGATGCGGATGTCCACCTTGTCCTTGAACTTGGACTTTTCGTGTGCCAGGTACACGCCCTGAACGGCGGCGGCGCCGAATTCGGCGAAACTTCCAGAGAGCGGTGCCAGCACCAGCAGGGTGGGCTTGCCCGCATTCATGTTCTTCATGGAATCCATGCCCTTCTGGGCGGTGGAGGTCAGGTTCTCGGCATAGCCTCCGCCAATGACCTTCTTGTACCAGTAGCGGGCGGCGCGGTAGCGGCTGGCGTTCTGGCATTCACGGCCAATTTGCAGCTGCATCCAGCCGATGACGTCCTTGTCTACGGGGTATTTCTCTAGCAGGGACTGGAGCTGGTCGGCGTTCAGCAGGTCCTTGGCCAGGGTGGCGATAAGCACGTCCTTGGTATGGGCCTTGGCTGCGGGGTTCTGGGTGTAGGCCAATATCCGGAGCATGGCCTCTACGCCTTCGTACACGGCTCCCTGTTCCATGGTGACCATGGCCTTGGCCAGTTCCATGCGTTCCCGGTATTCGGAGGAAACATGGTATTCCAGGAACTTGGAAGACAGTCCCAGGGCCTGCTCGCGCTTGTGTTCACGCAGGTAGCATTCCGTGAGCATCACGGAGGCCTGGGCGCCGGCGTGCTTTTTGAATTGGGACTTGGACAGTTTTTCTAGGGCGGGGATGGCTTCGGCGCATTTGCCGTCCTTGATCAGGGCTTTCGCCTTGGCCACGTCGTCGTCGGCGAAGGCTACGGCAGAAAGTACAAAGGTGAGGAGGAGGGGTAAAACTCGATTCATAGCATGGACCGACTAGTTTTCGGCGGCAGCCTGGACCACATCGTGTTCTTTCTTGATTTGTTTCTGGAGGGATTCGGGGAGCTTCACCCAGTCGATTACGTCCACTCCGAAGGGCAGGCCGCTTTCGGCGAAAGCCTTTTCCACGGCTGTCATGGCCTCGAAGGAAAGGGGCTTGTCGGTGATGACCACCAGTTCCAGTTGGGTGTCGGGGGTAAGGTCTACGCCTGTAACCCGGGTTCCGTAGGCCCAGACTTCAAGGCCTTCGAAATGCAGGCTGATGATGCGCTGGACCGTTTCTAGTTGTTCGGTTTCTAAGCAAAGTGCCATAGCGATTCAAATATAGTTAATGCCTTTGGGCGTTTTATGCAGTCGTCCCCGGTTCTTGACGGAGGCGAAAAGATTGGTTTTTAATCAAAATACTGCTCAAATGTATAAAAATTTGTAAAAATTGGCAAAAATTGAATGAAAAAACGCAAAATGTGACAAAACGAACAAAAAAAGGGTGCTTTTTCATTTTGTGTGCTTTTGCCTCGATTATAGGGTATATTGATACCATGAGTATCGCGAAAAAGTTTTTCTCGGTGGCGGTCCTGGGTTCCTTGGCCGTGGTGTTCAACGCTTGCGGCGGCGGCGGTGGAGGCGGCGGCACTGCTGCCTCGGACGATGCCCTGCGGGAGTACCTCGAATCTGCCGAGATGCGGAGCGATTTGGACAATCTTGCGGAATTCGCCTACCTTTCTGAATACCTGCAGGTGGCCCCCATAGCCTATATGTCGGGAAGCAAAGGTCTATTCACTGACAATGTGGATAAGGACGAGGCAAATGAGTATGCCGATGTAATTGTCAAGATGATTTCCAAGGTCGACCAATACGAGGCGGCCTGGCTGCGTATCGACAGCATGCAGGCCCTGGTGTCGGAAACACCGAATTCACTGAAGAAGGAGGTGGGCTTCTTTTTCGCTATGAAGGATTTTTTCCGCTCCTTGACGGGTTGTGGCAAGGCGACTCGCGAGAAGGTCATGGCGGTGGCTGGGGAACTGGACAAAAACGAATGGAAAATCCTCTTTGACCGTCTTGAGCCGAATCAAAAAAAAGGGGAGACAAACTATTTGACCTGGTGGAAGAATTTCAACAACGGGGAGTATGACGACATCTCCCTCCATATATACAACGGGATGTACTACAATGAAGATACCGGTTTTTCCCATGAGGCTGAGTTTATCAACAAGACTGTGGCCAAAATGGGAGATGAGTTGACCAAGAAGGCCGCCAAATTTGAGGTGGAAATCTTTAAGCTGGCCACGCCGGGTGCGGTCTCGGACGCTATGGACATGGTAGATAAAGTCGATAAGACTCTCAAGCTCGTCACTAATGGCAAGGACATGTCTGTTGACGAACTGAAGGACCAGGCTGCAAGCCTTCTTATAGACGATTACGACGATGTGAAAATGTTGTCGCAAATGGCCGGAGAAGATGTAGAGATGGTTTCTAACTTGGCCAACAAGGTTATAGACAAGACAAAGGAAGCTTTGGGCGAGTCTTCTGTGGTAACACTTACCGACGAAGGCAGCGGCGCACTGGACGGCGGCGCGATTACCATCGCCATCGGCGAAGCGACCGGCAAGGTGACCATTGCCCTGGGTGCTAACGAAGAGGGCGAACATCAGGTGGTGCTAAAAGAAGAAGGGCCCCATCTGGTTTCGTTCATGAACGGCAAGGGGAAAAAGTACACCAAGAAGGTGGATGCGAAACCTGGGAAAAACATTGAGCTGAAAGGGAAGTTGAACGAGAAGGAAATTCGCGATGCCAAAGCTTCTCCTAATTCTAAGTCTCGGACTGCAAAGAGTTCTTCCAGTGCGAAATCGGAATCTTCAAGCAGTGTCGAGGAATCTTCTTCGTCTATGGAAATAAGCAAGGATGTGAAGAGTATTTACGGAAGATGGGTTGCGGTTAAGGATTTGTTCATCTACAAGGTTACGGATGAAGCACAGTGTCAGGAAGTAAAGAACGCCATGGCGGATATTTACGAGGGCTTGAATGAATATGCCGACTTTGCGTCGGAAGATTGCGAGAACAAGACGGTCCCGCAGAACACCATTTCTGGCCAGAAAATCTTGTTCTACCGCGATGGAACCCTAGATTGCCTAAATGGCAGCGGGACTCTGCTTGGATCCTATAATTATACTTTTGACGAGTCTACTGGAACCCTTGCCTATGTTGACAAAGACGGAAACAAGTCCACGGGGCAGGTCTCTGCCGACGGGACCACATTGATTTTCGAAACGGTAACTGACACGGGTTACAAGACCATTACCCACAGGGTCATATTCGAAAAAGAATCCAGCGATATCGAGTAGTTTGGCGAGGATTGACGCCGTTACAATTGGTGAGGCTACCCTTGCAACCTCGCCGTGACCAGCTTGTACAGGTCTGCAAAGACCTGTTCTTTTTCGCGGTCGGCGTCGATGGCGGCAACGCAGTCGGGGTAGTCGCGGGCCGCGGCAAGGTAGCCCTTGCGCACCCGTTCGAAAAAGTCCGCCTTTTCTTGCTCCAGTCGATCGGGTGCTTCGCCCCGCTTTGCGGTGCGAGCACGGCCCCGCTCAACGTCAATATCCAGCACTACGGTCAGTTCCGGGAAGCATCCGTCGCAGGTCAGTTCCGTAAGCCGCTGGACCTGCTCGGCGCCCAGGCCGCGAGCGTAACCCTGGTAGGCAAATGTACTCCAGGCGAATCGGTCGGCAATGACGATTTTCCCTGCGTCGAGGGCGGGCTGGATGATTTCGGCGATGACCTGTGCCCGTGCGGCATTGTACAACAGCAGTTCCGTTTTGTCGGCCATGACTCCCTTGAAGGAGGGGTCCAAGAGGATTTCGCGAATCTGTTCGGAGATTTTGGCGCCGCCGGGTTCGCGGAGCTTCACAACAGAGAAACCCTCTGCCGTCAGGGCTTCGATAAGCATATCGATTTGGGTGGTCTTGCCCGACCCGTCGATTCCTTCAAGGCAGAAAAATCTCTTCGCAGTTTGCATATTCACCATCTAAATGTCGGCATGTGATTGCTTCGGGCATATGTGCCCTCGCAATGACAGTTTCCATTTACTCCAGGTCCTTGCCGTGGCACTTCTTGTACTTGAGTCCGGAACCGCACCAGCAGGGGTCATTGCGCCCTAGCTTGGGGCCTGCCTGTTGGGCGCGGCGTGCTGCAGCAGCGACGGTGGGGTTCGTGTAGGTGCGGCGAACCGTAGGCCGCGTGCCCGGCAATGCGGATTGGGGCATGGGCTGTGCCGCTCCGCTTGCGGCCTGCTGTTCTTCTGTAATCGCGTTGGACTCGGAAGAGGCGGCCTGTCCGGCGAGGCCCGCGGCCTTGGCACCTTCTGTACTCAGCTGTTCGGGAGCCTGCGCAGTCTCCGTGGATTGTGCATTCTCGGCAGGCTGTGCAGATTCTTGCTGGCCCTCGCTTGCGTTTTCGCTGGGAGCGGGCTGCGGTTTCAGCTGCAGCTGGTCCGGAGAAACGGTCATGCCGTTGGGCAGGGTAATGCGGATGTTCAGAATGCGAAGCGCCGTGAGGGTGGCGATCTTTTCCAGGGTGCCTTCGAACAGCTTGTAGCCTTCGTTCTTGTACACCATCAGGGGGTCCTTCTGGGCGTAGCCGTGGAAACGGATAGCGTCCTTCAGCTGGTCCATGGCGTACAGGTGTTCTTTCCACACCTGGTCGATAGTCATGAGCAGGAACCTGCGTTCGATATTGCGGAAGTCCGCATCGGGAATAATCTTGGTGAGCTTGTCGTAACGTGCCTTGCAGAGGTCTATGATTTCGTCCAGCACCTGTTCCGGGGTCTTTTTCATGGCCTCGTCCAGGGTTAGGTTGTATTCCATTCCCAGACTGCGCTGCAAATCGGTGTGGAGTCCTTCCAGGTTCCAGTCTTCGGGGTAGCTCTTGGCGATAATGTAGTTGCTTACCTTGATGTCGCAGGCATCCTCGATGCGGTTCAGGATTTCGTCGCGGACATCGTCACCGTTCAGAATGCGACGGCGCAGTCCGTAAATCACCTTGCGCTGTTCGTTCATCACGTTGTCGTAGTCCAGCAGGTGCTTACGGATGTCGAAACTCTGGCCTTCCACACGACGCTGGGCGCTGCGGATGCTGCGGCTAACAATGGGGTGGGTAATCACCTCGTCTTCGCCTACGCCAAAGCGGGTCATCAGGTTCTTGACGCTGTCGCCGCCGAAGATGCGCATCAGGTTGTCGTCGAGGGAGAGGAAGTACTGGCTGGAGCCCGGGTCGCCCTGACGTCCGGAACGTCCGCGCAACTGGTTGTCGATACGGCGGGATTCGTGGCGTTCGGTACCCAGCACGTGGAGGCCGCCCACTTCGGTGACTCCGGGGCCAAGGGCGATGTCGGTACCGCGGCCTGCCATGTTGGTGGCGATGGTCACCTTGCCCTTGTGTCCGGCGTACTGGATGATTTCCGCTTCGCGGCTATGGTTTTTGGCGTTCAGCACTTCGTGGGGGATTCCTTCCTTTTCCAAGAGTCCGTGGAGGTGTTCGGACTTTTCGATGGAGGCGGTACCCACCAGCAGGGGCTGGCCCTTCTCGTGGCGGGTCTTGATTTCTGCCACGATGGCGTTCCACTTGGCCCCTTCGGACTTGTAGACCAGGTCTTGCAGGTCCGCACGAATGCAGGGCTTGTTGGTGGGAATCACCCAGGTGTTCATGTTGTAAATCTTGATGAATTCCGTAGCTTCCGTTTCGGCGGTACCGGTCATGCCGGAGAGCTTCTTGTACATGCGGAAGTAGTTCTGGAAGGTGATGGTGGCCAGCGTCTGGTTCTCGCGACGGATCTGCACCTTTTCCTTGGCTTCGATGGCCTGGTGCATGCCGTTGCTGTAGCGGCGGCCTTCCATGAGGCGGCCCGTGTTTTCGTCCACGATGACGATTTCACCGTCACGGACGATGTAGTCCACGTCCCGCTCGTACAGGTGCCAGGCGCGAAGGGCCTGGTCCAAGAAATGCACCCAGTCCGCATGTTCGCCGTACAGGTTGGTAATCTGCATCAGGCTTTCCACGTGGTTCACGCCCTTTTCGGTGAGCTGGATGTTCTTGTCCTTTTCATCTACGGAGAAGTCCTTGTTCTTCACCAGCTTTTGGGCAATCTCGTTTGCCTTGGCGTACTTGTCGGTGGCGTCTTCGGCAGGACCGCTGATAATGAGAGGCGTACGGGCCTCGTCAATCAAGATGGAGTCCACTTCGTCCACAATGCAGAAGTTCAGTTCGCGCTGCACAAGTTGGGAGGGTTCAACCGCCATGTTGTCGCGGAGGTAGTCGAAGCCGAATTCGTTGTTGGTGCCATAGGTCACGTCGCTGTTGTAGCTTTCGCGGCGCTGCTCGGAGTTGAGTCCATTGATGATCAGGCCCACGGTGAGTCCCAGGAACTTGTACACCATGCCCATCTGTTTGGCGTCACGGCCGGCAAGGTAGTCGTTCACCGTCACCACGTGTACGCCGTGACCGCCCAGGCCGTTTAAATAAACAGGCAAGGCGGCGGCAAGGGTCTTACCTTCACCGGTTGCCATTTCTGCGATGGCGCCTTCGTGGAGTACCAGACCGCCGATCATCTGCACGTCAAAGGGCATCATGCGGAAGGGCTTTACCGATTCGGGGTAAAGTTCGCGGACCTTCGCGTACAGGGAGGCGGGCAGATAGACTTCCCATTCGTTCTTGCCGGCGGCAAGTTCTGCCTTGGCGGCGTTGGCAGCATCCTGCAGTTCGGGCCCCAAGCGGCTGAAGTCGAATTCGAATTCCGGCTTGAAGATGTTGAAAATGCCCAAGCGGCGGTCGCAGGCTTCCTGGCACACGGCAAAAGCCTCTACCTTGATGTCTTCCAGGGTGGCACCGTTTTTCAGCTTTTCGCGGAATTCCGCACTCTTTGCGGCCAGGGCGGCATCGTCCAGGGCTTCCAGGGATTCACGTGCTGCATGAATCTTGGCGATGACGGGCCTAAGCTGCTTTACCTTGCGTTCATGGGGCGTACCAAAGATCTTGTGGAGTACGGTATCGACTACGCTCATTTCATTTCCTTATACTGCCGGGGGCCCTTGCCCACGGCAACTGTTAAAAATTACGGCGAAAAGATAGAAAATGGTAAACAATCCTTTGCCCCGAAATGCTTGAAATTACAAGACAAATGGCTATATTTCTGCCCAAAATAGGGAGTTTGTTATGGATTGGAAAGTACTCGCCTTGGCCGGGGTCCTTTGCACCCAGGCATTTGCAGTGGAAAAATACGAATGGGGAAACGTCCGTTTTGACGGCGGTGGATTCGTGTCTGCCGTGATTTTCCACCCCAAGGAAAAGAACCTGCTTTACGCCCGCACCGACGTGGGTGGCATCTACCGTTACGATTTTTCGTCGAAGACCTGGATTCCCCTGATGGATTTCATCTCCGAAAACGATAAGGGTCTTTATGGAACAGAAGCCTTTGCGCTGGACCCCACGGACCCGAAGCGTATTTACGTGTTGGCTGGAACGGGCTACTTTAGCAACGGCAATACCGCTGTGCTTAGGAGCACAGATTACGGCTCCACCTGGGACACCAGCTATGTGGAAATGCTCGCCCACGGCAATGGCATGGGCCGCCAGACCGGCGAAAAACTGGTCGTGGACCCCAACAAGCCGAATATCCTCTTCTGTGGTAGCCGCTCCAAGGGCCTCTACAAGAGTACCGACTATGGCAAGACCTGGACCAGCGCCTACGAGGTGGCTCTATCCACTGCCGTTAAAAGTGATCTGAACAATGTGAACGGCATCAGCTTTGTGATGTTTGATGAATCTCAGGGCAAGAATGCTGACGGTTCCACGAAGACCATTTATATCGGCATCTCTCAAAAGACAGAAAACCTGCAGGTCAGTAAGGATGGTGGTGCCACCTGGAATACAGTGGCAGGAGGCCCCGCAAACCTGATGCCCCACCGTGCAAAAATCGTGGGTGGCGACATGTACATCACCTACGCCGATGGCCCCGGCCCTCATACAGTCAATAGCGGTGCCGTTTACAAGTACAACACTAAATCGGGCACATGGACAAACATTACGCCTTCTGATGATGGCGAAAAGAATGAATGTTCCTATGGTGGCATTGCCATCGACCCGAAGGATTCCAAGCATATCATTGTTTCCACGCTAGGCCAGTATACCGGACGCCACGTCACTAAAGAAAACAAGGATAACTACGGTGACCGCATCTATGTAACTACCGACGGTGGCGCAAGCTGGACCCACGGCCAGCATTACGAAGACGTTCCGAATATCGACCCGAATGGAACGGCTTGGATTCCCGGTAACGCCATCCACTGGGCGGGTTCCCTGGAAATCAACCCTTTCAACAACAAAGAAGCATGGGTTACCAGCGGTAACGGCATTTTCCAGACAGACGACATTACGGCGAAGGTTCCCTTGTGGAAATTCCAGAGCAAGGGCATCGAGGAGACTGTGCCTCTTGACATCGTAAGTATTCCGGGAGGCCCGCTGGTAACGGCTATCGGTGATTACGACGGTGCCGTCTATACCGACATCAACAAGAGCACTCCGCGCCACACGCCTACCATCGGCACAACCGAAAGCATGGGGTATGCCCCTCTCAGCGGTTCCTTGTTGCGCACCGGCGTGATAACGAAGTACTTTACGTATGAATCCAAAAATTTTAATGTCATGTATCGCTCTGACGACATGGGCGCTACCTGGGATTCCTTGAAAACGGAACTCAAGGGAGGCAAGGGGCTGGTGGTGCTTTCTGCAGACGGTAAGGTGATTCTCCACAGACCCGATCAGAGCGCGAACGTTTACCGCTCCGACGACAATGGCGCTACCTGGACCACATTGACAACTGGCGAACAGACGCAATATGCACGCATTGTGGCAGACCCCAAGAATACAGACGTGTTCTATGTGATGAATTCCATGGGAACGCTTTATAAGTCAACGGACAAGGGCAAAACCTTTGCCGCTCAGACCGCTCGCCTACAAAACGAAGGTGCTGGAGAATACTACAACGGTGGCGGCCTTATCCGTACGGTTCCCGGCAAGGAAGGTCACCTTTGGGTCCCCATGGATCAGTCTCAGCAGTGGTTGCCCAAGGGCTTCAGCGAGAACGGCCTTGCCTACACTGAAGACGGCGGCAAGACCTGGAACCGTTGCGAAGGTGCAAGTACCGCCATTGCCGTGGGTATTGGCAAGGCCAAGGAAGGTGCCAGTTACGAGACCATCTATATCTGGGGTGCAAACAAGTCTGGTAGTGCTATCGGTATCTACCGCAGTACTGACAAGTGCAAGACCTTCGAGCGTGTGAACGATGACATGCACCAATTTGGTGGCCCGGGCAACGGGAACTTTGTGCAGGGCGACATGAACAACTTTGGTGTGGTGTACATGAGTACGGTAGGCCGCGGTTTGATTGTAGGGGCCCCCGAGGGCACCAAGTTCGTGGTTCCTTCTCCCGAAAATACGGTTACTGCAGATTCTTCGAAGGACGGCAAGAAGTCCGAAGGTATCGTAGGGATTGAACTGTCGGCAGCAGTCTCTTTGCAGCTGGAGAATCGTGCCCTGTATGTGAACGCTCCGGCTGGTAGCAGGGTGACCCTGCTTTCTGTTAACGGCCATGTGGCCATGCAGGCGGTTGTGGGTGCAGGTTCTGCGGTAAGCCTTTCCAGGCTGCCTGTGGGCAGGTACATTGTTCAGCTGGAATCGCCAACTGGTTTACGGCTTGCCCGGCGTACCGTTACGGTAAGGTAACAACAAGAAAAGCCCCTCTCCGGGGCTTGCGACTGTAAAGCCGTCGGCACTGCCGATGGCTTTTATGTTAGCTGATTAGTAGTTCTCGGCGTTCACCTCGAAATAGGCCTGGGGGTGTGCGCACACGGGGCAAAGGGCCGGGGCCTTGGTTCCCACCACGATGTGCCCGCAGTTGCGGCATTCCCACACCTTCACTTCGCTCTTGGCGAAAACTTCCTGCATTTCCACGTTCTTCAGCAGGGCGCGGTAGCGTTCTTCGTGGTGCTTTTCGATGGCGGCCACCATGCGGAACTTGGCTGCCAGGGGCTTGAAACCTTCGGCTTCGGCGGTCTTGGCAAAGCCTTCGTACATGTCGGTCCACTCAAAGTTTTCGCCGTCGGCGGCCTCTTTCAGGTTCTGGGCAGTGTCGCCGATACCTTCCAGTTCCTTGAGCCACATCTTGGCGTGTTCCTTCTCGTTGTCGGCGGTTTTCAGGAATAGGGCGGCAATCTGTTCAAAGCCCTCTTTTTTGGCCTTGGAGGCAAAGTAGGTGTACTTGTTGCGTGCCTGGGATTCGCCAGCGAAGGCGGCCTGCAGGTTCTTTTCGGTCTGGGTTCCGGCGTATTTGTTTGCCATAGATTTTATCCTTTTTTATGATAATGGTTTTGTGTCTTCTGTATGAATATACATTATTTTGTAAGAAAAAGCCCGCCGGTCTTGCCGCGGACTTTCAAAAGTGTTGCTTTTGGGGAGGAAATACGCTAGGGTGCGGTGTTTTCTACGCAGCGGACGCTGGCCTTTATATCGAATTTTCGTCCGCCGATATCTACATCGTCTTTCCAGTAGTAAAAGTTTATTCCAGAATACCTTTCGTCGGAGTATGTCGTGGAGATAAAGGCGGCGCACTGCCCCATATCCTCTCCGTTATATCCGTATTGGCAGCTTGTGGAAAGGACTGAGAATCCCGTTGTGTTTGTTGGTGCATAATCCTTTTCGTTGTAAATCCAGCTGTCTAACGCCTTTAGGGAGTGCGTCTGTTTCGGGTCCAATATCGTTTGATACGATGGTGTGACAAATATGAGGAGCGTATTCCATTCCTCTTGAGTCGGCACATGCCACCCCTCTGGGCAGATTCCTTGGTGTACTGCATCTATGGGAATCGTGGAGGAATGCCGTGTTGCATATGTAGGCGAAATGTTCATGGCGGCGGTCCAGCTGTACACATATCCCGCCTTTTCGCAATACTCCTCGTCTCCCGAAGGGCATAGGACTTCGTTAGCCATGTTTGCCGCAAGTTCCTCGCTTGCGTTTTCGCCGGCGTAGTGCAGGTTTTCGGCCATCCATTTTTGCGTGCCGATGACAACGGTCTTGTAGGTCTGTCCGTCGCGTTCATCGGTCAAGGTGCCATAGGTAATGTCTGGGTTGAACCAGGAATCCTGCTCCATGTCGGCAAGGAGCAGTGTGTACCACAGCCCGCTTTTGCAAATGAACGAAATGTTGAAGGCCTTCTTGATTGCATTTTCGTTGTCTCCGTTACATGTTCCCAGGAGGGCGAGGACTTCTGGATCGACGATGGCCATGTTTTCGGTGTAGGGCGGGTCTATGGTGGCGGTGGACTGCCTGGAGGAACTGCTACGCCTTGCGGAGGAGCTTGAACTTTCGGCTATGGAGCTTTCGCCAGTATGGCTTGAACTAGAAGCCTGTTTTTCTCCCAGCAGGTACCAGTGTCCTTTTTTGCAGACGAAATCCTCGCCATAGTACCTAGAGTGGGAATTGTTGTCGGGCCGGATCTCGCCCTCGCGTTTTGCGGTGCAGCGCCCAAGTCCGAAGGCGTCGTTCCAGAAGTATTCTACGATGGGGGCAAAGTCGGGAATGGTCTTTGCGATGTTCCAGTCTTCCATGTTCTTGCGGATTTGCGCGGTGTCTGTTTCGAAGGAGTTGTCGGCGGCCTCGGCGATAGCCTTGGCATCGTCCCACTTGCCGTCTTTTTCCAAGTCCATGGCCATGTTTGCGAGAGCGAGGCTGAATTCACCTTCGGTGCGTCCGGAATGCATGATTACTGATATGGCGAGCAGTGCGGCATCGGCGTCGCCGTTTCCGAAGATATCCAGGTCTTCAAAGCGGTCTCCGTCGTACTCCACACCGAAAGCAGAGAAAATTTCCTTGTCGGCTTCAACCTTTGCATTCTTGATGGTGGTTTCATTTTCGTTGGCGAGCCAGACGGCGCGCTCGTACTCCAGGTGGGTGAGCAGGTTGATGTTCACGTTGTCCCGTTCCGAGAGGTCGGAAATGGCGTTCAAGGCTATCTGGCTTGCAGAAACTTTACCCGTAATCTCGTTGAGGTAGTAACCTTCGGCTTGTAGCAGAGCGTATTGCGAGGCAAGTTCAATCTTGTTGATGGAGAAGCTTCCTGTGGAGTCGGAAATCTTTCCGATGAAGCTTTTGCCAGTCTGGGCGCGGGTCCTAAAATTCAGTTCATAGAGCGTAACGTTGGACCCTTTGGTGAAAGGCCCCTTCTGGGTGACGCCCGCTATTTCTTTGTCAGTAATGGCTATGGAGTTTTCGGCTTCCGATGTGCCACCCGCATTCTTGTCGTCGGAAGAACAGGCCGTAAAAAGGAGAACCAAATTAATGAAAAAGGTTGCGAAAAGGGTCCAGAGTCTCATTTGGGATTCCTGATTTTTCGGGGCTTGGCACCAAGAAATTTCTGCATGTTTGTAGGCAATTTCTTCGAAAGCGGGAACAGCTGCATGTTGATTTCGTAGACCCGCTCCGTTTGCGGGTCACGGGCGGCCAGGGCCACAATTTTTTGGCGGAAGTTGGAGATTTCCTCCACGACGGTCTCGTAAGCCTCTTGCGTGAGTCCAAGCGTGATGGTGGAAAAGTTCCGCTCCGAAACGGGAACGTCGTCCAGGGATCTCAGGGCGAGTTCGCCCATTTGCCGGTGCAGGTTGCGGACCGTGAGTACGGAGGTGGCAAGCTTGCCGGTAGAGATGGACTTTTTACCTTGTACGTACTGCCCCTTGGTGGTGGATTTCCGCAGGAACTGTTTTTGCGAAAGGAACTTCAGTGAATCTGCGACGACTTCGGGGCTTACCGCCCACTGGCAAAGTTCCGCAAGCTTTTCTGGGCTTGCGTCCGTGACGGATGCCGCCATTTCTCGGATGGCGGAATGAACCCAGGTGGAGTAGTACTGGAACAGCTCCCGCTCAAGGATTCCCACACGGTTGGTGGCGAGAATCTCGTTCATCTTTTCCAGGGCCTTCTGTTTTTGCTCGGAGTTTTTGGCGTGGGCGTAGTCCACCAGCATGGCAAAGTATTCCGCCTCGTAGCCTTCCAGCCCCATGGCCTTTGCCACGGCGGCCCTTGCGTTCTTGGAAAGCCCGTTCTTTCCGTCGCATACGATCTTGAGGTAGACTGGGCTGCCAAAACCCGCCGCCTTGGCGAAATCCCGCCACGAAAAACCGGCGAACTTTTTCTGTTCACTATAGTAGTCCAGTATGTACCGGCGGTAATCCTTGTAATCGTAGACGGATTTCACGATATTTAAAATAAAATAAAAATCGCAAAAGTGAGCCTAGAACGCAAAAATGATACGATTTTCGTATCATTTTGAGGGCGAGAATGACAGGGTATTGCAAAATGAGGCTAAAAATTTCCAACTCCCAGAAAAAGTCATTCGCGACCTGAGCGAAAAGTCAAAATCTTGAAATTGAGGCGGCCTATGCGGCCGCTTTTTTCTTGTCTTTAACCTCGTTTTACCCCAAAAATCCACGATACACTTTTTTGGGGCGGCACACCACTCCCTAGCCCTTTAACGGTGCGGATTTTGGCGTTTGTATTGCAAAAATGCACTATTTTGCGAAGTGCAGAAAGTCGTATCATTTTGGGGTGTGGGTGGAATATTGCCCATTTTCGAGTATAAATTACACAAATGAGGGAATTCGGCCACTTACAAATGTAAACGAAAATTTACACCCCCCCCAATTTTTTGTTTACATTCAATAGGTTAGGCGGTTCAGATTGGAGGTTGTATGTCGGTGTTGGATGAAGAAAAGAGTGATATAGAGAGATTATTCCGGTTTTGTACACAAAACTCTTTTGGTTCTGTTTCAAAGCAAGAACTAGACATTTTTTTGTTTGGGTTATTCAAGAAAAGAGAGTTTATAAGGGGAGATAATTCGTGGGACATAGCATGTGAATTAAAAATATCAAAAAGTAAAGCACAGAAGTATCTTTATGAAAATGAACTAAGAGAAAACAAAGCAAATGAGATTAATAACAAACTAAAGGCTGAGTTGAGTAAAATCCCAACCATTGAGAAAGACGGTATTCTTTCTCTCATGATTGATAGTCCCTATATGAGAGATTTTATACGGAATGAGTTGAGAAAAGCAAATTTCTTCTCGGATCGATCTTTTGCTTCTGATGTTGTCAAAATGCCTGTTGAAGGGTATTTGTTTTTACTTGAGAAATACAATAATGATCAATACAAAAAGTTTAATCATGAAGAGCTTATAAAAGCTCTCATGGATGTTCCGTCAGAATTTTTGGGGATGCAAATCACAAAAATATTTGGCGAAAGTGCTGGAAAAATTGCTGAAAAAGGAATAGGTTATGTGATAAAAAATTTTATTAGTGAGCGAAAAAAGTGAGGTCGTATATATATCCACACTGTTCGATTTCGATGAAGATACTAAAACTTATCGTCATTCCGGTAGTGTCTATTATGTTCGTTGTATAAAGGATTATGCATATGAATGCCAAAAGAAAAAAGCCCAATGGTAATAAAAAGAGTGTCACGCTAAGAAAGAAATACGAGGATTTGAAAAAAATCCATTTTCTTAGCGATTTACCTAGAAAGGAAAAGGAATCGATATGTCTGTATCGATACATGCCCCTCAAATATTTGAGGACTTTACTTTCGAAAGATAGGCCGCAAATTGTCTTCATGTCTCCTCAAAAATGGGAGGATCCTTATGAAAAAAGATTTTTGTATGGCAAATATGGAATAGAAAATTTCCAAGATAAAATTGCGTGCATCTGTTTTACGACCAATGCATCTGAAAATGAGGCGGCTGCATGGTGTATGTATGATAGAGAACGGAAAAATGATATTGTTCAGGTTTCGTTTGATTTTGATAACCTGTTGATAGTGCTAAATGGATATGGTGATAGAAATGGTGTTGACTTTTACATTGGAATGGTGGACTACAATATAGAGGTAGATGAATTAAAAGGGAAAAAAGATTCCAAGGTGAAGAAAATAGTAAAAGAGTGTTCTGCAGAGCGTGCCGCCCTTAAACTGATGCTTCTAAAAAGGAAAGCATTCAAGTTTGAAGGTGAGGTGAGAATAATTGCCATGGCTTCTAAACCTCTTTCTGATGAAAAGATGATAATCCCGTTAGAAAAAGGACATTCCTTGATAAAGCAAATAAAGGCACAACCCTTCTTGCCGAATACGATTGTGACCAAGGAGTTATTGAAAAAAGAATTTAGCAGTGTAAAGATTGTTCGCTCACAGTTGTATGATTCAGTTCCAAAATTTAATTATAAGCAAGTAAAAAATAGCTCAATTAGGAGGCGTTAATATGAAACTTTGGGAAAGTCTTTTTTTGACGATTTGTCTTTCTGGGGCTATGATTTTGACTGCCTGCGGCAGCGACTCGGGGACGGATTCGGGCAAGGAATCCTCTGAATCAAAGACCCAATACGAGTCATTTGATGACTTGCCCAATTGCACAAGTGCTCGCGAGGGTGAAATCGCAATGACTTTGGACGATGGAGAAACCTACATCTGCAAGGCCAAGAAGTGGGAAGAATATGTTGATTCGGAGATAAAGTCGTATCCAACAGAAGACGACATGCCCAACTGTACTTCAAAAAACGAGAATTCTCTTGCTTTTGTTGAAGCAGATTCTGTTGTTCAGGTCTGCAAAAATTCTCGTTGGGAAACCCTTGGGCATTCCTACGCTAACGAAGAAGCCTTGCCGAACTGCACTAAAAAGCGAGAAGGTGAAAAGGCATACCTTATGGAAGAAGATGGGGTACAGGCATGCAAAGATGGGGTTTGGAGTGCGACAACAGATGGAAATGGTAAGAAAAACGAATCGGATGGCGGAAGCAATAAAACATCAAGCAATAGCAAGGTGACAGAATCGAGTGATAGCCAAAACCCTCAATCAAACAACAGTGGGGATGACAAAAGTTCTAGTAGTAGCATGTCTGAACGTTCATCAACAAGTATTGCCCCTGGTATAGTTGAGGGGACATTTACGGATCCCCGCGACAGTCAGACATACAAGACGGTAAAAATAGGTAATCAAGTATGGTTTGCACAAAACTTGAATTATGACACGGGTGATGATAATTCGCTATGCCCGTTGGGAGATCCTTTGTATTGCGAGAAATATGGAAGATTGTATAGAGACCCCTATCCAGAGGAATGCCCCAAAGGATGGCATGTTCCTTATGAGTCTGAATGGGAGGACTTGATTGACTATGTTTTGCGTAATAACCCTGGAGTAAACGCTGGTAAAAGCCTCAAGGCGACATCTGGGTGGTATGAACTTGGTTATTTTGTACAGGATGGTCGCGGGTTGGCTGTCGCTACAGGCGACGATTTATTCCGTTTTTCGGCATTGCCTGCAGGTTCATGCTGGATGTGGAATGGGGAAGAATACACAGGAGGATGTTATTCAGATGATGACGCCCTTTTTTGGTCAATAGATGCTGCTGGCTATAAGATTTTCTTTGATAATGATGCAATGTATAGAGATGGAGATCAATTGGGCACTGCAGCGTCTATTCGTTGCCTTAAGGACTAAAATGTCAAAAAATAATTTAGATAAAACATAAGGAGAAATCTAATTATGAAAAGTAATAAGTCTCGCATATTAGCAGAGAAAAAGAGCACATCCGAAAGGAAAAAAGAGATAACTAAGAAAAAACAGCCTAATATATACAAAATGATGGCTGATAAATATTTTCAGTTGTTAAAATGGCTTTATAAATTAAACGATAAAGAAATGGAGAAAGGTTTGAAGGAAGGATTAGGTAAATTTTTATCTAATCTTTACTTGTCACGATACAAAAACAAATGTACGGCCTGTGAATATATTACGCCAAAGGCACTTAGTTCATACAAGCAAAAGAATGGCGAGACGTTTTATTTTGAACATATTGTTCCCAAAACAGAATACATTCAAAGAAAGTGCGAAGAACAGGCAAGACAAGGAAAGTTGCAAGTTAAATACATTGAAAATCTTTTAAAGAAATATTTTCATTGTGCTTACATAATGGCTGACGAAAATAGACGTCTGCTAAAGAATAGAATGCCGGGTGATTGGGATGAGAAAGATATTTTTGCACGTTATAAAAAAGCTGGTATTAAATTGATTAAAAATCCGTTTTACGGCGAATAGGTCTCTTCCCCATAACACAAACGGCTCCCATCGGGAGCCGTCTTGATGTTCTACAAGTTTAAGAAATTTACTTCCCGAGAATCGCTTCTTCGGAAAGGTTGAACCGCTTGGTCAGTATTTCCATGGAAACACCATCCTGCAGGAGCCCCCTGGCTGTGTTCAGCTTTTCTTCGTCGGCTTTTTGTTGCGTATCGGCAATCTGCTGGCGAAAAACATCACCAGCACTCACAAAACCATATTTTTGTCCTATGCTCTTGAAGGCCATGTTTAACTCCTTTAGAACGCCTGGGTCAACGTACTCTTTTAAATATAAACTTATTTTCTGCAAAAGGCAAGAGGCTCTGTTCCCGTTCATCCTTTGCAAAGCGTTCTTAAATTGTGGCAAAATTGAAAGCAAAGCATCTTTATCAAAAGCATATTTCATAGCCACAATCCCCATGCCCGTTTCTACGTCTTCGCCGGCGAGGCAATCGCTGTCGGGAATGTCAGCCATGTTTATGAATGTACACTTGAATGGTAGAACAGACCCGTGGAAATATTTCGGATATCCGTTTTCTAGCAATTTCAGAGGATCCCAATTTTCGCGACCGTTGTAGAATATAATCGCCATAGTGGGGAACCCGCTAAACAAACGGTTCTCTTCGTGTAGCCTCATAACAGAATGAGCATACCGGTCAATCTGATCAAGGATACCGGCATCCCGCCCCGACTTGTGCTCCAGTAGAATGCCAACAAGCACGGGTGCGCCCGTAGAAACATTTACGCGGAATGCGATGTCAGCCTCGCCGGTTTCGTCCACTTCTGAGTAGGAATCGGGAATGCGGACGAGCGTGTCTAGGTTCACCACCGAAAGGAACTCGCTAAGTTCACGGTTCACCTTTGCGGACAATTCTAGCAGATTTCTTGCATGATATGTGTCAGAAAAGAGCCACCTGAAAAAAGGATCATGGTTACGTTTAGCAGCATTTGTACTATCGTTCATTTACAGTTTCTCCTTGCCATACGCGGAGAACGGCCGCGCAGGCTTTGTTCACTTTTTGATATGGGAATTCGGGCCGGAACGCCGGCTCATCTAGTAAAGGGCCTAAAATTTTTTAGGCCGCAAAGAATCCCATTCGGGAAACCGTGGGGTAATATACAAAAAACTACAGCAGATAATCCATCTTTATATTCCGCATGCTTTCGAAGAGGTTCGCCTTGAGGGTGGAATTGCCCTTGGTTAGGCTCTTGATTTCTTCGCGGATGCTCTTTCGGTGAGATGCCTTGGAGAATTCGCAGGTGCAGGTGAACTTGCGGATGCCTGCGTCTTCGGCGTACTCGATAATCTCTGATTCTTCGCAGTAGCACAGCGGGCGTATAACGCTCACCGGGTACTTTTCGTAAGGCACCATGGGGGGCATGCCGCTGAATTCGCCCTTGTAGAGCATGTTCATCAACAGGGTTTCTACGATGTCGTCCATGTGGTGGCCCAGCGCAATCTTGTTGTAGCCGTTTTCGCGGGCGAACTTGATAAGTTCGGTGCGGCGCTGGGTGCTGCACCAGTAGCAGTTCAGCTTGCGGCCTTCTTTAAGTCTACCTTCTACTGCCACGTCCTTGAAGAAAAACGGAATTTGCGGATACTGCGCCGCCATCCTCTGCAAGAATTCTCGCGGGGCCTGGTCTGCAAAGTCGCTCTGGATGTGGATGGCGGCGATTTCGCAGTTGGGCAGAAAACGGCCCATGCGGGCGGCCAGTTCCATCAGCAGCACGCTGGAATCCTTGCCGCCGCTGACGGCAACCAGCACCTTGTCGCCGTCTTCAATCAGGTTGAAGTCGTGCAATGCCTTGGTGATCTTTTTGCTGATGCGTTTGCGGATGGCGTTGGACATGGTAGAGGTTCGTTTGCGGCGTTTAAGAAAAAAGGGGCTCGCCTGTGCGACACCCCTCTTTAATTTGTTTGCACCTGGCGATTAGTCGTCGGTCAGGTGGGTGGGCATCAGCAAGAAGCTGAAGTTCAGTCCTTCGCCCACGGGCTCGATGATGCAGGCACCAATGGGGTTGTTCATCTTCATCACCGTTTCTTCGGACTTGCACATGCTGAAGATTTCAGTGATGTAGCGGCCGTCGAAACCAATGCTGAAGCTTCCTTCGCCATTGTGTGTTACGGAAAGGGCTTCGCGGGAGTCGCCGCCCACATCGGGGTCGTTGGCGCTGAGTTCCAGGTTGTTGCCGTCGAACTGCAAGCGTACCTTGTGGGTGCGGGCATTGGCCATGGAAATCACGCTGCGCATCTTGTTCAAGAATTCCACGGTGTTCAGCTGTGCGGTGCGTTCAAAGTTCTGGGGAATCACCGCACGGTAGTTGGGGTACGGTCCTTCGTAGAGCTTGGAAATCACCTGGATGGATTCGGTGTTGAACAGGATGTGGGTAGAAGAGGTGCGCACTTCGATGGTGGCATCGGGCTTGGCCATGTGGAGGATATGTTCCAGCGGCTTGCGGGGGATAATCACCCCATTGCTCAGACTTGCGCCTTCCTGCTCGATGGCGGCACGGCCCAGACGGTGACCGTCGGTTGCAATCATGGACACCTTGCCGTCCTGGGCTTCCATAAAGATGCCGTTCAGGCTGAGCCTGGTGGAATCGGTAGAGGTGGCAAACTTGGTCTTTTCTACCAAGAATTCCAGTTCGCTCTTGGCAAAATTCAGGGTTTCGCCTTCGCTTACCTCGGGGAACGGAGGGAAGTCGCTGGCGTCGAAACCGGTAATGCTGGCCTGGCCCTTTTCGCTCCAACGGATTTTGGCGAGGAAGTTTTCTACGTCCACGCTCACCGTAGTGATGCTGGGGTCAACCAGGCTCTTGACGAGTTCCAGGAGCTTGCGTGCGTTAATGACAACAGAACCGTCGCGCTGGCCGTTCACTTCCACCTTGACCCTGATGCCCAGGTCCAGGTCCGTGGCGCTGACTTCCAGGAAGTTTCCTTCGAGGCGCAGGGCGAAGTTGTTGAGGATCTGGATGGTGGATTTGTTGGGCACCGCATTGATGGCGGCGCTCAAGGCGTCCAGGAACACGTTTTTCTGGATTTCGAATTTCATAAATTAGGCACCTCTCTGGATTAAAGTCGTTCCTACGAAGAATACAACTGCTATAACAGCCAAGGCCACAATGACCCACTTGTTCATCGAATTGGTCTTTTTAGGCACGAAATTCTTTGCATTTTGCTTGGCGCGCCTGCGTTCTGTTCGGCTCATAGAAAATCTCCATTGTTTTATGGCATAAAAACTACTATTTTACAAGTGAAAAGGGAATTATCTATGGACAAAACAGTGCTAAATAAGCTAAAAAATCGGGCCATGGGCGTGGCGTCGGCAGCCATGGTGCGGGTCGAACTGGCCACCGAAGAAAGCCGCCTCAAAACCAAGTTCCAGAGCCTGGGTCAAAAGCTGTACGGCGCGGTCCAAGATGACCTGCTGAAGGCCATCAAGGACGATCCTTCGGTGGTGGAACTTATTGGCGGCATCGAAGAAACCAAGAAGAAGATTGCGGAATTGGAAAAGAAACTCTCCAAGGAAACCGCTGGTGAAGAAGCTTGAGGTCCATGTCTTCCCGAGTAAAACCTCGGCTCCGAAGAATTTTCGCATATCGCTGACCAAGGTCATTGTATTGGCCGTGGTGTTGGCGGGCGCGGTGCTTGGGTTTATCCTCTTTTCGCCCCAGAAGATAGTGGACAACCTTTCCGACGGCAACGTGCTTTCGGTGTACCGCCAGAACATGGTCATCAAGAAAGAAATCAAGGGCATACGGCAGTCGGTGGACGAATCCATTTTGAAGGCCGAAGAGACCAAGATTTTGCGGGACAGCACCATTAGCCTTTCGGGCCTGGGATTCACGCTGGAGGACGCACCCATGGATTCGTCCGTGGTCAGGGAGCGTAAAAGCTTGGACGAACTGGAAAAGAGTTTCAGGAGGCTCCTGAAGCGCCTGGAGCAGGATTCTGCAAGCGCTGCAGCCATTCCGGTATTGCACCCCTTTAAAAACAGCCATGCGGTCAAGAACCGTTTCGAGATGATTTACGACCACTTCACGGAACAGGAACTGCCTCACCGAGGAATCGATTACGTTGCCGCCGTAGGCGACACGGTGGTGGCCACGGGCGCAGGCGTGGTGGCAGAGGTCCGCAGCCACAGGGGCTTTGGACTTTCCATGAAAATAGAGCACTTGCCCGGAGTCAAGACTTTCTATGCCCACCTGGGGCAGGCATTGGTGCAGCCCGGCACCCGCGTAAAACGGGGGCAGCCCATAGCCCTCATTGGCGAAAGCGGCACCGAGTCTAGCGTGGCGCTCCACTACGAAATCCGTTTGGACGGCAACCCCATCAATCCCGAAGATTACTTTATAACCAAGTACTAGGTGGTTCCCATGGCTCCTTTTGAACAGAACATTATCGCCTTGGTGTGGGATTGCGACAAGACCCTCATCAGCAGCTATATGCAGGAACCTCTGTTCCGCCATTTTGGCGTAGACGGCAAGAAGTTCTGGAGCGAAGTGAACGCGCTTCGCGAATATTATTCCCGCGTAGGGGTGCATGTGAATCCAGACACTAGCTACTTGAATCACGTGCTGACCTACGTGAAAGAGGGCTTGTTCAAGGGGCTTACAAACAAACTATTGCATGAGTTTGGTAGCGAGCTGGAATTCTACCCGGGACTGCCCGAATTTTTCGGGGCCATCAAGCAGATGGTGGAATCGGACCCAAAGTACAAGGCCTTTGATATCAAGCTGGAACATTACGTGGTGAGTACGGGCTTTGCAGAGACCATCCGGGGGAGTGCCATTGCACCTTATATCGACGGGATTTTTGGTTGCGAATTTATAGAAGCTCCTGCCCGCCCGGGCTTCGGTGCGTCCGATGTTCCTGCCCAAGGGGAAATCAGCCAGGTGGCTTGCTCCCTGGACAACACTTCCAAAACCCGCTACCTCTTTGAAATCAACAAGGGCAGCAACAAGTACCCCTCGGAAATAGACGTGAATTCCTCTATAGCCCGGGCGGACCGTCGCGTACCCTTCGAGAACATGGTGTACATTGCCGACGGCCCTTCCGA
>CACXIR010000014.1 GCA_902767785.1 Fibrobacter succinogenes
GCCGCCGCCACAGACCCCAGCGTTCCCGACGGAACCTGCAGTGCCAATGTGGCATCTGTCCAAGAAGGAGCAGGAACGGTCACTTGGACCTTTACACCAAGCGTTCTTAAGGGAACAAACCCTGAAACCGGGAAAGCCTATTCAACCGCTGAAATGCTGTCCTACAAGTCCTTCGTCGAAGGTTCTACCTGCAATTGGACCATAGAGGGGGCTACGCCCAGCACCGCCAGCGGCAAGTGCGGGAGCGATGCAAAAGCCGTCTCCGTCACCTATGCGACCGGCGGCAAGAGCTACTCCGCCAGCATCAAGCTTGGGGAAAAAACCATCACCTGCGGAAGTGTGAGAGTGAATGGCAAGCCCATTACCGGGTGCAGCTGCAAATCTGCAGGCGACGTTGACATAGCGACAAACCCCAATGGTTCTTGGACGGTGTCGTGCACTGGAAGCAACGATCCCATAACCGGATACAAATGGGACGGCGCTACAGCTGCAAGTTCGGGAACTACCGCGACCTACAAGTTTACCAAAGCCAAGCAAGAAGTTTCCCCAAAGGTTACCGTCAGCACGGCAAAGACCGATACGACATTGACCTGCCCGGCACCAAAGGTGACTGATAGTAATAATCCTGAAACGAACATTGATTTCAGTACGGCAGAGCCTGTTGAAATAGCTGTTGGTAATACCTACACCGTCAAAAAATGTAACACAACAACGGATAACATCAAGTGTGACTCTAATGGTGGCGGACACAAGTTGCTTGTAAATGGTACTGCGGCCTGGACAAGTTTTGATTGGATGACTGGAAGCGGGCAATACCAAGCTGCAACCAAGTGTAGTGTCGGAATGACATTGGAAGCAACAGGTGGAAATATTACTTGCGTCAACAACTGGTAAATTCATTCTTCAAAATTTGATTAAAAATCGCCCCGCGGTCAAATTCGTGGGGTTTCTTTTTCTGTTCACCTTGTAAAAAGATTCTTTACAAGGCTTTTTTCATTCTAAAAATACGTCTTATACAGTACGGGGCTTTCCGCTTCGCCGTACCCCGGGGCGCACCCGGACAAAGACATATGGACAATATAAACAAAAACGAAATCCATCCCGAATTTACTATCGCCACCCCACAAGACTTCTGGGTCCAGAGAACCTACGAAGAAATCAAGAAAAGAACCTACCTGGACCCGCTCTATGATGCCGCATTCAAGGCGTTTCTGAGCGACGAGCAGGCACTGATTAGTTTCTTGAACGGAGCCTTCCATCTGGAGGGCGACAATCGGATTACCTCCGTCACCGTCAAGAATACCGAGGTGAACATCGTCTTTCCACAAGTGAAGTCTTTCCGGCTTGACATCCGCGCCACCACCTCCAACGGGTTCAGCGTGAATGTGGAAATGCAAAAGGCAAAGCATAGTAGATTCATCGACCGTATTCTACTGCAGCATAGTGCGTTCATGCTCCAGAGCAAGTACGAATGGGACCATGAGTTCCTCAAGAATCCCCAAAAGGATCTTACCGACGAGGAACGGGCCAGGCGCGAGGAACGCCGCTACGAAATCCCGCCCACCTACGCCATCTGGATTTGCGACTTTCCCGTAGAACAGCAAGACAGCTACCGTGGCACTTGGGCCATCCGCAACGAGAAAGGCTTGACAATCACAGACAAGGTGAAGTATATTTTGTATGACCTGACGCAATTCAGCAAAACGCTTGTTTCCGTCCAAACCGCCGAGGACCGCTGGCTGTACCTGCTCAAGCACGCCGGCAGGGCCGACGACCTTCCGGATTTTGGCGATGACGTGATCTCGCAGGCAATCAAGCGCATCTTGGTGGAAAAGGCGTCGGATAAACTTATCAAGGAACAGGCACGGGATATGGTTTTCACGGAAGAAGAACTGGACCACTTGGCTGCAATGAAGGTGCGGATTCGTAAAGAAGCCCGCGAACAAGGGCTTGCTGAAGGTCGTGCCGAGGGTCGTGCCGAAGGGCATGCCGAAGGTCGTGCCGAAGGTCGTGCCGAGGGTCGTGCCGAAGGTCGTGCCGAAGGTCGTGCCGAGGGTCGTGCCGAGGGTCGTGCCGAAGGGCATGCCGAAGGAATTGATATTCTAGAATCTCTTGGCGTTCCGAGCAATCTGATCGAGAAAGCACGGAAAATCGCAGCAGAGAAACTCAAGGAACCTCCAAGCAAACCATAAACGGCCCTCTAGCCGAATATCCCCCTCCCCTTTCGGGAGGGTTTATTTTTTGTCCATTCACTAAAATTTGATTTATATTTATAATCGTTATGCACGAGGTTTTATTTGTATTCTCCCCCGCCACCATAGTGCTCTCCCTGGTGGCTGTCGCCCTTGCGGCGGCGTTCCCCGCCATGCTGGGGCAAAAGGCGCAGGTTCACCAGCTGCCCAAGCAGATCATGCACCTGATAGTGACCATTATGCTCTGGCATTTTTTCAGCGTGGTGGGAACGCTTTGCTTTAGCGGCGAAAATCCTGGCGTGGGCGGCTATATCATCTTTGGCCTGCAGGCCTTGGTTTGGGTCCAGTGCGGGTACGTGATTTATTCGGTGGGCTACATCAACCTGCACGCCAAAATGAACCCTCTCTGGAAATTTTCCTGTCTTGCCGGCATGGCCGCCGTTGCCACCTGCACAATCCTCCTATGCGCCATGCCAGAAAGGGTAGCAGACTTTACCTTGCTGGGCCACACCCCCTTTGCGAACCACCCCGCCTGTGTACTGTTTTCCATCATCTTTTTTGTGTTTGTGTTCCCTCCACTACTTGCCACCATCTATGTTCTGCTCCGCAACACCCTGCAGGCAAGCGACCTGACCCAGAGCCAGATCAGCGCCTACATGGCAGGTTCCCTGAGTTTTTTCGTGGTGGTCCCGCTGCTTTTCGACTTTGTATTCCCCGTGATTTACGACTACAACATAGGGGGCGGACACCCCCACTTTATGCTGTGGTACCAGTACAGTTACATATTCCTCACCATGATTTGCGGCCAGTATTTTACCTCCCTCTCCTTCAAAAACAAGAGTGCCTACTGGCTCCTGGCCAAAATGACAAAAAACGCCGGCGACTGCATATTCAGCTTTGACGCAGAAGGCAAAATCATTAGCGTGAACCCCGCCACCGAGACCCTGTTTGGCCAAAGCGAAAGCGATTTGCAAAAACAGAACATGCATAGTTTGTTCCCCGACCTGGACCTTTCCAGGGAACACCAGCAGAGCAACGTCAAAATTTCTATCCACAACGAGGAACACTACTTCAATGTGGGCGTGTACCAAATCCAAAAATCCATGACCACCCACAGCAGCATACTGCTGCTTAGCGACCAGAGCAACTCCCTTTTCTACAAGCAGCGCATCGAGTCCCTAAACACGCAATTTGCAGAGTACAAGCAGGACCTGTTGCGCTACCAGGACCGTCTTGACGCCTCCCAAAAGAAGTACGACGAGAACAACAGCTTCCTTTCCACCCTTATCAACGCCCTGCCCTTCCAGTTCTGGGCAAAGAACGAACACGGGGTGTATATGGCGCAAAACCAGAAAGACTTGGAAAGGCGAGGCAACCTTTACCACACCACCGACAACCCCGACAGCATTTCGTTCTACGAGCAGGATGCCCGGGAAAACGGAACCCCCAGCACCCACACCAGCTTCGAGTTCCAGGACGGCACGGAAATCTCCGAGGACGAGGCCAATGTGCAAATCAACTCCGGCAAGGCGGTCAACATTTTCGAGAACATGTTCATCCCCATCATCTCGAAGCAGTCCCCCTACAAGATCATCGGCATCAAGATAGACATGACGGAGCAGAAGAGGCTGGAAAGGGAGAAGAACATCCTTCAGGAGCAAAAGAACATCCACTCCCGCCTAGAAGAGCTGGGAACCTTGTGCGGAGCCTTCGCTCACGACTACAACAACATCTTGGGTTCCCAGATCGGGTTCTGCCAACTGGCGGCAGAAATACTTGCATCCATCCCTGCCGACGGAACTCCCAATGCAGATAAGGTCCAAACCGCCAGCAGCTTTGTGGCAGAGGCCACCAAGGCGGCACAGCGTGGAAAAGTGTCGCTAGAGGAGCTGCTCAACACCATCCGCGGGCAAACCAGGGGCAGCGACGACGTTATCGTGTTCGCACCGTACATGATCATAGAAGACGTCAAGAAGAAACTTTCCCTGACCCTCCCTCCAAACATCTCCATTGCGTCGGAATCCATGGACAAGACGCTACGTATTTCGGGAATCCCCGCCGCCATGGACCGCATTATAAGCAACATGGCCAACAACGCCATTTTCGCCATGAAGGAATTCGGCGGCACCCTCACCTTCAAGCTTTCGCGAGAGGATTTGTCAGAGCAGCTGATTACGCCCTACGCCCCCCCGATTCCTCCAGGATCCTATGCCAAGGTCACCATCGCGGACACAGGCACGGGCATGGATTCCAGCACCCTGGAACGCATATTCTCGCCATTCTTTACCACCAAAGCCCCAGGCGAAGGGCTGGGATTGGGGCTTTCTTCGGCCCTCAGGCTGCTAAAAGAGGGCAATGCCTATTTCACCGTACACACAAGGCTTGGCGAAGGAACTATTTTTAATCTATATTGGAGTTTGAATAACGAAAAGCAAGGGGAAAAACATGTCCACAGTTCTGATAATCGATGATGATGCACAATTCAATCTGATGCTCAAATCCGCATTGGAAATCAAGGGCTACGAAGTCGAAACTGCCGCCAACGGCAAAGAAGGAAAGACGTTGTACCAGAACAAGAAATACGACGTCATCATCACCGACATCATTATGCCCGACGTGGACGGCTATGAAGTCATCTTGGACCTGCGCCGCATGGGCATGAGCGACAGGACCATCGCCGTGAGTGGGGGTGGACGCACCGCTGCCGACGACTACCTGGTGACCGCCCAGCACTTTGACGTGGCAGCCACCTTCAACAAGCCCATTGACCTGCAGGCCCTCCGCGACAAGGTCGATGAAATTATCAAGAGCCACAGCTAACCTATGAACATCCTCATCGCCGATTTAGACGAAAGCTTTATCAGCGACATCCAACGTTCCTGGTCCCTAGGCGACACCAACCTCATCCTGTGCAGCGACCGGGACACCCTGATGCCCTTGGTCAAAAAAGACTCTATAGACCTTGCGTTTATAGAGGTTCCCCTGCTGACCCTTTCCAACATGGACATGGTAAGCTACCTGAAGGAGAGGAACCCGGGGATAGAGATTTTCGTACTCTGCGATAGCAAAAACTGGCCGGGGGCCACCAGTGCCATAGCCCGTGGTGCCAATAGCTTTTTGATGAAGCCCGCCACGGTGGAGCAGCTGGAAGAAACAGCCAAAAAGATTCAAGCCCAGCAGCAGAACAAGTCGACCCACCAGCTCATGGAATCCCAGGTGCTGGACAGCCTTCTGGGCGACACACCCGAAATGAGGAAAATCCTCAAGACGGTCTACAAGATAGCCCCTACCACCAGTACGGTTCTGATTACCGGCGAATCCGGTAGCGGCAAGGAATTCCTGGCCAACGTCATCCACCGGTACAGCAAGCGGGCAAACGCGCCCTTTGTGGCCGTGAACTGCGGGGCCATTCCAGAGAACCTGATCGAGAGCGAACTGTTCGGCAGCAAGAAGGGATCCTACACCGGTTCCACCGCCGACAAAAAGGGGCTTTTCGAGAGTGCCAACGGCGGCACCCTCTTTTTGGACGAAGTGGGGGAACTTTCCGCCTCTACCCAAGTCAAGCTTTTGCGTTTTTTGCAGAATCACGAAATCCGCAGGGTGGGCGAAAACGAGGCTCGTTACCTGGACGTGCGAATCATTGCCGCCACCAACCGAAACTTGCAGCAGGCCATGGAAGAGGGCCGCTTTAGGGAAGACCTCTACTACAGGTTGAACACTTTCCACCTGCACCTGCCGCCTCTCAGGGAGCGTCGGGTGGTCATTCCCACGCTAGTACGTTATTTCGTCCTCAAGAACCAGGACACCACCGGCAAGGAAATCAAGGAGCTGGAGCCTGCAGCACAGTACGCCCTCTCCAAGTACCCCTATCCCGGCAACATCCGCGAGCTGGAGAACATCATCGAACACGCCATGGTACTTTCCGAGGGCGGCATCATACGGCTGGAGGATTTGCCCGAAAGCGTGCAGGAGGAGGCCCGCGAAAAGACCCTGGCCATTCCCCACCAGAAAGCAGAACAGGAGGTGGCGGCCATTCCGCTGCAACCTGCAACAGGTTCTGCAAAACCGGATTCTGCCGGCGGAAGTTCCAATGCCGAAGAGGACGCAGGCGAAATCCTTTCTTTAGAAGAAATGGAACGCAGGCATATACTGCACGCCCTAAGCGTGTGCAAGGGAAACAAGACCGAAGTCTGCAAGCGGCTTGGAATCAGCCGCGCCACCCTCTGGCGCAAGCTCAAAGAACTGCAAATTGCTGTAGAAGATTAAAAAGACTGCTGCGGCCTACTTCACCCGTATGCGGCGGTCCTGAACTACGCCGTCCACAGAAACGCGGACATAATAACTTCCACGGCTGAAGTTTTTCAGCGACAAGGTATGGGCTCCAGAGGTTTGTCCATAGAAACGTGCCACAGGGATTCCCATCGCGTCGTAGATGCGGATCTTTACACGAGACGTTTCTGAAATCATCACTATCAAATCATTGTTTTCAAAACCAATCATTGAGTTAGCACCTTTCGCAAACGGAAGGCCTTCCGTTTTCTTGCTGCTAGAAGACCGATCTTGCTCACTAGAGCTAGAAGGCTCTGCATTTTTGCTGGAACTAGACTGAATGCTGGAACTAGATGACCGTTCCAGTTCACCAGAGCTAGAAGACTCTGCGTTTTCGCTGGAACTGGATAAACGCTCTTTTACAACCAAGAGCAAAGAGGATTCTTTTTGAATATTGTAGTCGGCCAGGGTATGGCCAACTTCAAGTTCCTGATCCTCAAAAAAAAGGGTCTGCTTATCAGGCTGATAGCCTTCCTTGTCCTGGATTTTCATCTTGACTTCATCAATGGAATCACCAGGCTCCACCTCAAGGGTTATGGTTTTTCCCGTCGGAACATTCACAAAGATTTGCATGGCCGCCACATGGGCAACAAGGAGCAACAGTGCGACAAAAACCTTTCGGGAATTGTTGTTCATACACAATAATTTATCAAACTTCTACAAGGGTTGCCACCAGGGAGCTTTCCTTGGAAAGTCCTGCACCGGGAAAGTCTACGCCCTGGGAGCGTTTCCAGACCGTACGGGCTTTGGAGCACACGCTACGGACCGCCGAAAGGACATCTGCCGAGAACTTTTCCAGCACAAACTCGCTATAGTTGGAACTTACCATCAGGAATCCGCCAGGGTTCAAAAGCCCCGCACACTTGGCAGCCAAGGGCATCAGGTGTTCCCGCACGTTGAAATTCGTTCCCTTGAATCGGGCAAAGCTGGGCGGGTCCAGAACGATTCCGTCAAAGCGGAGTCCCTTTTTAGTCGCCCACTCCACATACTCAATGGCATTGCCCTTGAAAAACTCTCCTGGTCGCAGGTCCAATCCGTTCAACGCATAATTCTCGCGGCCCTTGTCCAAAATCTTTCCGCTAATGTCGGCATTGGTGGCGACGGCAGCACCGCCAAGGCGGGCATGGACCGAGAAGGAGCAGGTGTAGCTGAACAGATTGAGAAAACGCGTGTCCCTTTGACCAGCATCATTCCGGGACATACGCGCAAAACGATCTTCCACTTCCAGGCGTACATCCCGCATGTCCAAGAACAATCCCGGATTCACCGTATCCAGCAAGTCCACATGGAACTTGGCGACTCCTTCGCGGACAATGCCCACAGCCTGTTCGGGTATACCCACCACCACGTCCATGCGGGGGTGTTCCAGAGCACGGCCTGCGGGGTCCGTGCGGAACTTCGCCACCAGGAACTGCGGACTGAAAAGCTCACGCACCGAGCAGATAATTTGTTCGTAACTTCCTAAGGGCTGTTCCGAAAAAAACTGCAACTGGTATCGGTCGCCAAAGCGGTCCAGGGTGACGCCCGCAAGGCCGTCCCCCACTCCATTAAAAATGCGGTAAGCATCGGTCACCTGTTTCAAAGGTTCCCGCTTGCTTGCCGCTGTTTTAAATATGTCTATTAGGTTGGACAAATGCTAGTCATTCATCATGTGATTGTAGAACTTGCGGTAGTTGTCCTTGTCCTCGGTCTTGCGGACAGCGATGGCATCTTGCGGATGGCGGTTCAGCATGCCCGTAATCATCTGCGGAATGATGTAGCCCCACTCGTACTTTTCCTTGAGCGGCAGGAACAGCTCCTGAATAGCATCCAGCACCGGACGCAAGTCGTACTTCGGGTTCTTGAGGAAAGACAGCAGAAGTTCCGTAGTGCAGTTGCCCGCGCCGCGGCCCATGCCAGAGACAGAGCCGTCCAGGTAGTCCACATGGTTGATAATTGCCTGGATGGTATTGCTGAAGGCCAGCTGCTGGTTGTTGTGGCCGTGGAAACCAAATTTCTTGTTCTTCACAATACTCTTGTAGCGGGCCAGCTCCTTGTCGATGTCTTCCTGATAGAACGCACCAAAACTGTCCACCAGGTAGAGTACGTCGGCCTTGCATTCCTCTTGCACCTGGTGGAGCGCTTCGTCCAGTTCAGGACCGCGATCGCGGCTCACGGCCATGATGTTGAGGGTGGTCTCGTAGCCCATGTCATGGAAGGCGTTCACCATGCTGATGCCCTTGTCGATGTTCTTCACGTAGCTTGCCACACGGAACATCTGGTATGGGCTTTCCTTTGCCGGCTTCACAGCGTCCATGTTCACGCGGCCCACGTCGGCCATCACGGCCATCTTCATCTTGGAATCAATTCCGTCCTTCACCTTCCAAAGCAGGTCATCGTCGCAGAACTTCCACGGGCCGTATTCCTTGGGGTCAAAGAGTTCGGGAGAGTTCTTGTAGCCCATCTCCATGTAGTCGATGCCGGCAGCAGAGAGGAGGGTGTAAAGCCGACGAACGAATTCCAAGGAGAAGTCGTGCTTGTTGACGAGACCGCCATCGCGGATGGTGCAGTCGAGAACTTTGATGGTTTCGTAGTACATAGGGGTTGCGAGGTTAAAAGTTAAACGATGGGCGTAATTTAGGTTAATGAGAGCAGCAACGCAAGACATCTTAAAAAAATCTCTATAAATTGTTGATTTTTAACGCATTTTGTGCGTAATATATGATAGAATTGCCAAATTTAGACTCATTTTTATAGTCAAATCACGATAAAACAGGGGCAAATTTCCAAAAACAAGCCTTATGCCAGCTCAACCTCTTCTCTTTCTACGCATTTTATGCGTTATTAATAAAGCTAGATTCTTTCGCCTCACATTTCATACCACCCGTTCCAAACCACGCACGCCCCCGCTTCACCTCTCATTTCTATTTTTCCTCCCAATGAATACCCTGTTGCAAAAGGCCATCGAAGGAAACCGGCTCTCCCCCGCCGAGGCGTTGAATTTGCTGAAGAACGCCCCATGGACCCAGGTGGCAGAGGCGGCCAACAGTATGCGCCACCGCATGAACCCCGGCAACAAGGTAGGCTACACCGCATTCCGCATCGTGAACTACACCAACGTGTGCGAAGTCACTTGCAGCTTCTGCAGTTTTTGCAGGCCCGCCAAGAGTCCCGAAGCCTACGTGCTTAGTTTGGACGAAATCCGTCAAAAGACTTTAGAGGCAAAAGCCAAGGGTGCCGACCAGATTTTTTTGCAGGGTGGCGTGAACAAGGATATCCCGCTAAGTTATTACACCGATGTACTCAAGATGCTCACGCAAGAGTTGGGCGTCAAGGTGCGCGGTTTCTCACCAGTAGAACTTGTACGCATCGCCGAATTCAACGGCATCACCCTGGACCAACTGCTGGACGTTTTGAAAGAGGCAGGACTCAGTTCCGTTCCCGGTGCAGGAGCTGAAATCCTCAGCGACCGCATGCGGCAAATGCTAAGCCCCAAGAAACTGCCGGCACAACAATGGTGCGACACTCTGGTCGCCTGCCACAAGAAAGGGCTGCCCGGCAGCGCCAACATCGTGTTCGGCAGCGTGGAAACGCCCGAAGAAATCATAGAGCATTTGGAATACGTGCGCAAAACGCAGGACGCCGCGCACGGATTCAAGAGCTTTGTGGTATGGACCTTCCAACCGCAAACGGACAAGTTCCCCATACGGCACGTGCGCGGCGACGAATACCTGAAGCTGCTGGCACTCAGCCGCCTTTACCTGGACAACATTCCCCACATTGAAGTATCGCTTTTGGGAATGGGGCTGTCCTTGGGAGAACTGGGGCTGCACTGCGGTGCAGACGACATCAACAGCATCGTGATAGAAGAGAACGTCCTCGAGAACCACGGGCTTACCTCCATCGAGGAAGCGGAAGCCTTCATCAAGAACGCAGGCTTTACGCCGTATAGACGAAGCTTGAACTTCGACTGACTTTATTTTACGAGAATCTTGGCAGTGCGCTGCAAGCCCTGGGTACGGACGCGGACAATGTACAGCCCCACCTTGGGAGCATCCATGCTAACAGTAGCAGCCCCACCAAAAATGGACACCGGCTTTGTTGCAACTATACGGCCATTCAAGTCCACAAGATCCACCTGGGCAGATTTCCCTTCCAAAGCTTCTGTCGCACGGAATGAAACCTGAAGACGATTGCCTATGTTGGAATAGCGCAAGCCCTCCAAGGCAGCCTTCACCAAAATCCGCTTTTCGCTGGTCACCTGGATAGTGGCCGTCTTTGCCACCTTGCCAAGCGATACCCGCAAGGAATCCCCTTCCTTCATTTCCGAAGTGACTCCATCTACCGTCACGTATACATGCTTCCCGAAGGCTCCAACCTTTTCTAAGCCGCGAACAGAGAGGTAGCCTACCCGCTCCGAGCTTGCATCCAAGCGGAGGGTCCACTCTTGCGTCTCGGCGGCAGGCCGCAGGGACTTTGCCAAGGAACGGCCATTTTCCAAAATGGAAAGGTTTACACGGCTGCCCATACCTGCAGGGGGTTCGTCCACTTCATAGGAACGGCTGGTCACTCCCACCAAGTTGCTAGCATCACGCTTGGACTTGCCATCGGAAAGAACCACTTGCAGGCTCCAGTTGTCATAAGAAACAGCCTTTGCCAACTTTGCGTGAATCGCAGCATCATCACCGTTCAACGAATCCTTATTGACAAAAGCCGGCTTTCCAGAAACCCTCCATTCCATGGGATGGCTCACCTTAACCCACGCCGCCTCGTAAGGTTCCAAATAGCGGGTTTCGCCGTAATCAGATGCCTTGGAATTATACCGCCAAAACACCTTTTTCGATCCAGCGGCATCGTCAAATAAATCCTGATTCTCAGAGAACAAATCTATGCGCCAGCCATAGGGATTGGAAATCATGTTCCAACCTGTATAAGAACTGTCCAGATTCCAAACCACTTCCTTTGCTTCTTGATCGCCTTCCAACAGTTTTAAAGGAACTCCCTCTAGGGAACTGTACCAGAATCCGCGATTCTGGATAAGGGAATCTCCCTTTTCGAACTTTCTGTATTGCCAGAAGTCGCCAGAGTTATAATCGTCCCACCAATATAGGCACTGGTCGTCGTTCCAATGCAAAGAGGACGCATCCACATTAGCCAAGGAGACCATGTACCAGGTATTGGGTTCGCCGCCTATTTCGGAATCCACCACAATCTTGTCCTGGTAAACGGAGTGCTCCTTTGCATCTTTCAGGTACACGTTCACGGCAAACTCGCCCATTTGTTTCAGGCGGAATTCAACGGTTCTATCGCAAGCCGATTCCACTGAATCGCTCAACAGGGAGTCTATCACCGACACGCCTGTTTTTACATCTGTAATTTCAACATACGCCGAAGCCCTACGGCGGGAATCAAAGTCGGATCCCTTGAAGGAAACGCGTATTGCACGTCCTGTATGGGCGACCTCGGCGTGGACAATTTCTAGCGGAATCGTGTAGTCTGGTTTTTCGCTTTCGGGAATGTCGCTGCCATCAGAGCTGCTCGATGCCGGCGAAACGGAATCGCTGGACTTCAGGTCTTCGGAGTTGCTGGATTCCGTCACTTCCGAGCCGCTGGATTCTATCATCTGCGAGTCACTAGACGCAAGCATTTCCGAACTGCTTGATTCCGTTTCGTCTGAGCTGCTGCTTTCCGCTGCGGAACTACTGCTCTCCGCTTCGGAACTGCTGCTCTCTGCCTCGGAGCTACTGCTGGACTCTTCTTCAGAGCTGCTGCTTTCTGCTTCGGAGCTACTACTGGACTCTTCAACATTCTTCAGAGCTACTGCTCTCCACCTCGGAACTACTGCTTTCCGCCTCAGAGCTGCTGCTCCCTGCAGAAGAGCAGGAACCCGGCTCATACCCTTCGAAATACGGGAGTCCGCTATTGATGTTGTTCTCGTTGTTCCAGACATCGCTACCGTCATTGAACGCAATGGAAAGAACCCCCGATTTCATTTCATCGGAGTCCGCCACGCCGTTTGCCAGCTGAGCCGTGCTTCCCTCTATGATCTTATTGTCCACATCGGTAATCAGGGAACCGTCTACATCTAACCCCTGTACCGCATTGCGGACATTCTTGTAGATGTTTGCCGAAGATGGGTTCTGCCAATCGGCAAGGGTATAGGAACCGATGCCGAGAACGGTAGAAGCGTCCGTTTCACCATAATGGTAGTTGTTCTTGACAGAGGCATAACTTTCATCGGGCAAATCCGAGGACCCCACCAGATAACCCGTACTCCCAGAACCCACAATGTCCCCAATGGTGTAGGTATTGACAATGGATAACCCTATGCTTGTCGGAGCACGGCCATCAAGCGTTTTATAACTGCCCAACAGCCCCCCAACCTGGGTAGTATCCACTGCTGCTTCGCCGTTTTTGCACTTAGCCGAAATGTCGCCCAGGACAGAGGTACGTTCAACAGAAATGTCGTCGGTAGCGGAAGACCCGCCTTGTAACTCGCCGATAATTCCGCCCACCTTCCCGTTGCAGTTTCCCTCGAGGGAGCCTTCAAATAGGGCGTTTTCCACACCTAAGGCAGCAGTTCCGTTTCCGCTATAAATAAATTCGCCCCATAAACCGCCCATGACGTCGCCGCCAAACAAAGACGCGCCGACAACGGTGTCCCCAACAAAAGAAGCTCTGCTGTTGTCCCTAGTCAAGTAACCGACAATGCCGCCCATGTAAGACACTCCTGAAGAAGCACGGCAATGGGCGCTCAGTCCATCGACTTTGACATTAGAAACACCGCTTTCCCAAGCCAACTGCAATCGCCCAAAAACACCGCCCAAAAAACAGTCCAGCCAGTCGTTTTCATCTATTCCGCTAACAGTCACCGAATGTGCACGGATATTTTTCACACCCTTGATATTCATGGCGTAGCCAAAAACACCGCCAGCTACTTTTCCCGTTACGGAGACGTTATTCACAACGACTCCGCTAACCGCCGAGGTATGATCCGCAAAATAGCCCACAGCCGCACCCGCATAGTCTCCATAGAACTCCGAATTGTTTACCTGGAATTCCGTTATGGCCGTAGCACAATTTTGCAGTTGCGGAATAACACCCACATTGGCACTGGACGCCGTTGCCTTGAAATAAACATCGGAGAAAATCACACTCCGGATTCCACCCGAAGAACCCGCCGCAAAGGTAACAAAGCCTACGTAGCGATCCCCGTCGTTTTCGGTAACGAAGCAGGGGCCAGAAATGGTGTAGGGTCCGCCCGCTCCAGATTCCAAGATTTGGCTCCCACCCATGTTGATGGGCATTCCCTTGAATGCCAAAGGAGACTCAACGCAGGTTCCTCCGTTACGGCCAGCAAATTCAACATCGGAAGCAAGGCTAAGAATGCCATTAGAATTGTTCGAAAGCCAGTTGTTCACGAAAGAGACGGCATCTGTTACACCGTCGCTGAACCAATACTCAAAACAGGTTTCGCCCGTTGCGGCGTCACCTTCTTTTTGAAAGAAATTTAAGGAAGGGGGACTCCCCGACAAGTCTTCACTAAAGCAAAACTTTTTTGTTCCCTGGGCAAAAGCCGAAAGCGCACTCAAAAGACAAAGCAACACTAGAAATTGCAATCTCTTTGCCATGAACTGAACCACCCTCTTTGTACTGCGTAAATATATTTTTTAGAGGGTGTGGGCAGGGCCATATTCGAAAAAGAAATCCGGCACTTGTGCCGGATATCACATACCAGTGGAACTAGGCGTGCTTAGAGCGCTTTCTGAAGCTCTTGACCAACAGGGCGGCGAGAATGCAGTACATTTTTTTCCTTTTTTTGCGTTTTTTTGTTCTATTTTTGCCATTTTCAACGGCGCGGCCCAATGATAACAAATTTTTACCATTTTTTCAACGGTTTGGTTAAATATTTTTTACTTTATTTTTCTTACAACGACCCCGACCGACGTTATACAGAAAAATGACCCATTTGGGGCAATCCCGAAAAGGCTAATTTGGTAAATTTGGGACCATGAAACGGTTTCTGGTGTTTTTCCTCTGTTTTGCGGCAGCCGCAATGGCCCGCATGTCCCTGCAAGTGGACAAGGAACGGGTAGAATCCGGCCAACCCTTCAAGCTCATGCTGATTGTCCCCCTGCAGGAACTCCCCCAAAACAGGGGCGTTCCCCAACTGGAGACCCGCAACGGATTCTCGTTCCAAAAGCTGGACAGCGCAGACCAAGTGATGCGACCGGATTTCGAAGACATGTTCAACTCCTTTTTCGGAGGAGGCAGCAGGCCCTACAAGGCAAGAGTCTATTCCTTTTTCATCAGGGCCCCTAAAAAAACGGGAACCCTGGACATAGGGCAGATTTCTTGGGAAATCGACGGAAGCGTCCACACCATCAGCGGAAACATTCCCATTTCTGTGCAACGGGCCTTTAGCGACGACGCACTTTCTGTAACGCTGACCCCAAACAAGAAGTCCATTTACGAAGGCGAACAATTCTACGTAACCCTGGGGTTCCACACTTACGAACACTTTGAGGGCAGCCTGCAGGCCACCGACATGAGTACAGGCAACGACTTTATTGTACACCGGAGCGATTTGTCAGGCATGGAATTCAAGCCCGTAGAAGGTGCCCGCAGGGAAATGCAAGCCAGCGCCAAATTTGCCTGGCTGTCCCCCACCAAGAGCGGAACCCTGCAAATTCCCGCCTTCAAGTTCAAGTATACCAAGCGTGGCGAACCCAAGGTCGTCGAAGAAAAGAAGCAGATGGGCGGGATGTCTTTCTCTAGCAGGACCGTAAAACAGGAATCCATTGAAGCAGAAGCCCAGACACCAACCGTTTCCATTACCGTAAAACCGCTCCCCGCCCAAGACAAGCCGGAAAACTTTAGCGGCATGGTGGGCGACTACAAGTTTAGCGCCGATTTTGATCGTGAAAACCTGAAGGTGGGCGAAGCCCTGACCCTTTCCATAAACATCAAGGGCGACGGAACCCCCGGAACCGTTACCGACCCCAAGCTTCCCGACTTCAGCGAATTCCGTTCTGTCCCCCCAGAGAACAACATTTCCAAGAAGGTGGTAGGGAACAAGGTCATTACCTCCAAAGATATCAAGGTGTTCCTCTACCCTAAAAAGAAGGGAACTTTTGAAATACCCGCCATTAGCTATTCCTGGTTCAACCCCTCCAAGAAAAAATACGAGACGGCAACGGCGGGTCCCTGGACCATAGAAGTAGAAAAGGGCGACGGTGCAGAAACGGTGTTCCAGAATCCCGTTGCAGGCGCTACCGGGCCTAGCGCCGTACAAAAACAAGAGATTGAATCCCTGGGTAGCGACATCCGGTTTATCCATACCGCCCCCAAAGGGGAAAACAGCGCCGCACCCTACAAGAGCGTGGCCTTCTGGATCCTCTTTGCTGCGGCGGTTCCCTTCTACTTCGGGGTCACCTTGTTCGTGAAGGCCCGCCGCAAGCGCAGCAGCAATGCGGCCCTGGTCCGCAAGGGCAAGGCCGGCAAGCAGCTCCGGGAACGCTTTGCACAGGCCCGCAAGGCTTTGGAAAGCGGAGACGGCAAGGGATTCTTTGCCGCATTGGAAAACGGCCTGGTAAACTACCTGAGTGACCTGACCAACCTGGAATTCAAGGGCATGACCAGAACGCAAATGAAAGAAGAACTGGCGAAGATGGGCGTTAAGGACGAAACCATCGTAGCCATTGACAGCTGGCTTGAAAAATGCGCCTTTGTGCGTTACGCCCCCGTAACAGCCTCTAAGGAAGAACAGAAACAGATGCTTGCAGATGTGGAAAAACTCTGCGAGGGAGTGAGGGTGTAAAATGAACCTGTTCAAAAACATCCTTTTCCTGTTAAGCATTGCCGTAACTAGCACGCTAGCCAGCGAAGCCCCTGTGTGCCCGGGCATGGACGCAGGTGCAAAGGCATACCAAGAAAGCGACTTTGAGCGTGCCATTGACGAATGGCGCACCTGTGTCGACAAAGACATCGCCGATGCGGACCTGTTCTACAACCTAGGCAATGCCTACTTTAGGAACGGGAACCTGGGCCTTTCCATTTTCTACTACAAAAAGGCATTGCGACTGCGTGCCAACGACGACGACATTCAACACAACTTGAAGTATGCCCAAGCCATGACACGGGACAAAGTAGACGAGGATGAAGAAGAAAATCCGCTACTCGCCACGCTTTTCAAAGCACACCATGCCATTCCCTTGCGGACGCAGCTGTGGATCCTCCTGGCCCTTTTCTGGGTTATTGCCGCCGTTGGCATAGCGCAGAAGGTGTCCCTCAGTGAAAAAATCAAGAACGCCTGCATAGGGACGATTTTCGGCTTGGCAGCAATATTCTGCGTTATCGGCGCCAGCGCAGCCTACAAAATTTTTGTGCTGGAAACCGACATTACCGGGGTAGTCACCGCCAAGGATGCCGACGTGACCAGCGCCCCCAACGACAAATCGCAAACCCTCAACACCCTTTCGGAAGGCACCTCATTCCAGGTGCTTTCCGTCCAAGGCAATTTTGCCGAAATCCAGCTGGGTGAAAAAATCAAGGGTTTCGTCAAGCTGTCTGACGTAGGGATTGTGGACTAACGTTTTAATCGAAACGCAACATTAGGGCAATTTCGAATTGCAGAATTTGCCGCAGGTGCGGAGTTTCGTCATCCAACTTCTCGTGAATCTGCCTATACTCGATATAGGAACTCATGGACGCAATCTTATTGAACTGGTAGCCCGCACTAGGCCGTACAAACCATTCGTGAGTCCTGGAGGGCACGGCCCGATATTCCTTATGGAGTTTCGGCTTATAGACGACGTAATCATAGCCGTCTATGCTCCACTGCTTGAACACACCGTCGGTACCGCTAGCCTTGTTCCACATGTCGTAATCAGGATCCGGTTCATATTCCTTACGAATAGTCTTGTTGTAATCATAGCCGGCGGTAAACTTCAAATCAATGTCATTGTCCAGCTTGAAATACCATTTCCACAGCTGGAATCCGCGCTTTGTCTTTAGCGGGTACGAAATCGTCAAGTCATTACCGATATTGATGGCGAAATCGTTGTACAACGACGTGTGAATCCATGGGGTATCCCAGAAGTATTTGCTAGTATCCTTGCTGTTGACGGTCGAATCGGGCCAATTAGGGTAGCCAATGACTTCTTCCTTGGGCCGCCTATCCGTAGATTCGATTTTTAGACGTACCGCATTGTCTATTTGCATGTTCTTTTGCGTCAAGAAGGACACACGAACCAGCGGGTTAAAATTCCATTGTTCAGACCAGGAATCTTCGGCACTCTGGAATGGCCGTACCGTGGTAGTCTTGGTGTAGTCAAAGCGATGGGTGGTGCTGACGCTCTTAAAGCCGTTCAAGAAGGACACCCGCTGCGAGAAGTTAGGCACATTCACGCCGATTCCTATCTTCGGCCATACCGTGGTGGTATCCAAATAAAGCGGGTATTCTCTGCCTTGGCTAAAGTCTTCACGCCAAAGCAGGTCTCCCGTAACGCCAATATCCCAAATAGGAAGGGTTATGCCCGTACCGATCTGGAATTGCCGAGAAACAGAATGGCGGAAATTCCCCTGATAGACCAAGGTGTCAACCTTGCGGTTACGGTATTGGGCAAAGCGGGTAAAGTCGTCACGATGGTCTAGGCCCATGTCGCCGGTGACTATATTCCAGAACCCGCGATTGCGGTAACCGTCCCCAAGTCCTAAGCCATACAAATAGTATTCCATGGGCGTCACTCCCTGGGTTTCGTACAGCTGGGCCAGGGTAAAGTTTTCACCCACCGTGTTAGTGCTAGTCTGCCAACTCATGCGGATTTCGTTCCACTTGATTTTTTCCAAAGCGGACACCGCCACATTTTCCTTTCCAAAGTTCTTGAAGAAGTCAATCAGCCTAAAGGTTGGGCTAAAGTCAAAACGGTTCGTTTGGGAGATGGTCCAATAGTTCTTTTCAATGTTTGTCTCGTCATAGAAGTCGTATTCGTCGGGGATGGTCTTTTGCTGGTTGAAATCCGAAGTGAAAGTAGTGGTGAAGGGCAAGAAGGGAATGAGCCTGGGGTTGAAGCCAATCTTGAACTGTTGAGCACGGGTCCTTTCGTTACGCAAAATGCCATAAGAACGGCCAAATTCCCTACGACCCACGCTGTCCACCCGATAGAACGAAGACGTATCGTAACGGATGGTGTAAGAATCCGGGTTCTGCATATCTATGGCCAGAGTGTCGCCGTTGGCTGCAAGATTGGGGACGGTATCCCTAGGCACAATCACCACGCTATCCCGGGAGACGTACACCTTGCGGTCCGTATGGTCGTAGTCGAAGACGTAATCGCTGGCAAACATTCCGCCTTCCTTGGTGGTAAAGAAGTTTTCCTTCACAAAGCCTTCCCTATCGCCTCCACCATACATGTCACGAGAGATATTCAAAGAATAAGCGGTGTTCAACCAAGTGAAAACATTCCAGCGCATGTTCAACTTGTGGTTCAAATCCGCCGTATAGGTCACCACCTTGGCCACCTGGGGCTCCACAAAGTCAGGATCGCGGTCTTGGTCCACATAACGCACGTAGTTGAAATCGAACAGCGTCAAATCAAAAGTCTGAGGCCAAGGTTCAAATTCAGTCTTCGACATGGCCTTGGTAAAGGCGTTGTCATAATTGGAGAGTCCGTCAAAAGGTTTCCAACGGAACAGGGAGAAGGTTCCCAACTTATATTCCAAAATGGTGCGGTAAGAATACGTCGAATCTGCACTGGTGGTAGCACGTCCCTCCGTTTGAGAGTAAGAGTAACTGACCGCCGGGCGTTCCAACAACACCTGGTTCAACACTTCACCAATAGCCGTTTCAGAAGCTTTGTAATCCTTGCTATAGCTTACGCTAAAGCTCTTTTCTTGCACATAAGATTCGTAGCCCTTGGACTCCACCTTGTCGCGGAGTTCCTGTTCCTTGCTATTGGACGTCACCTTCAGCTCATTCTGGAACATATCCTTGGTAAGATTGGAGAAACTGCTCTTTTTAAGCAATAGGTCGTCGGTAGGTTTCATGTAGGGGCGCTTGGTTGTGCTGCTGTAGCCAAAATTCATAGGAATGTGGAAGCCCAAGCTATCGTTCAAGAACTTGTTCAAGCTAATGTTCAAGTCACCGGCCACATCCATCTGGGAAAATACCCTGCGGACGGCGTCCAGAGACTCGTTTACGGAAATCTGTGCCGTATTCAGCTCGGAGAGCCGCTTCGGATATTCCTCCAGGATCTTCTCATTCTTCTGGGAGAGGCGCAGGTCATCTATCCAGAAGGTTCCCTTCAAGTCCGAAGGCGAGGCGGAGGAATCCGCGATAATCACAAAGCGAATCCAATCAATATGGGTCACCGAGGGGTTACCCACCAACTTTATCCTTTCATCGCGAGAGCTGCCTTCGACCTTGCGGACCGTAGGTTCCAAGAAAGGCGGCTTGCGGCCACGTTTCATGTCAGAGAAATCCGAAAGGTCCATGGCAAAGGCGTTGTCCAACCAGTTCTGCTCATGGCAATCCGCCTTGCGGTCGCCCGAGTTACAGGTATAGTTGACCGGGCGGAAACTCCATTCGTAATAATCGCTGGAGCCATCCAAGGAACCCTCGCCAAACTGCAATGCAAAGCGGATGGGAACAGTGGTTGCGTCGGTCACGTAGTGTATTTCCATCTTGATTGACTTGTAGCTAGACAGGTCCTTCAGTTCATTTTCAAACACACGAGTCACGCCCACTTCCTGGCCAGGATTCATATTCTGGTAATCCAGCACCAGTGCCGTCTCTTTCAACGGGGCGTTGGTTTCGGAATCCCGTTCCGTTTTGGTATTAGGAGACTTGGTGTAAATGTTTGAATCTTCACGATTGTTGATGGTAGTAACTTTAATCCGGCTAGTGTCGCGAGTATCCATGGATTCCTGGATTTCTGTAGCAACGCCATTCACCTCTACCACCTGGGAATTTTCTGTGGAACTAGTCTTGTAAAGATCCGCCACCGTGGTTTCTTCCCAAGAATTGCCCACCACCGCAAGGCTCACAATCTGCACCTTGGCCTCGGCCACGCCGGGGTTCAAATTGCCCACCCACAAGCGGGAATACAGGGCCTCGGCCAAAATGGTCTTGTAGTCGCTTCCTGAAGGTGACACGATGGTGTCGTACTGGTTCAGGGGAATGCGCCACTTGCGCCAACCGTTTTTCAATTCCTCGTATTCCACGTGGTCAGTGCTAGAAAGGTCTATGCGGTAGCGAACAAAGCTGATATCGGTGTCCAAGGAACCGTTCTTGTTAATGTCTTCGGTATCGTAAAGCCTTTCGCCGGAGTTGTTTTCTGTTCCGTTAATATGAACCGACGGATCGCTTTCGTCTTCCAGGTCCTCGTCGTAGTTGTCGCGGGCAATATCCTTTGCCGAAGCATCGGAGTTGGCCGCCGTAATCTCGCTAGAAACGCAACCCGAAATACGGCAATCCCATACCAGCCGCTTTTCGTCGGAACCGGAAACCATATCCAGGCCCTTGTCGGTACGGGCAATAGTTGAACCCAGGTCGTTTTCACCCTGATACTCCCCGTCAGGTTCGTAACCGTTAATGGAAAGGTCTTCGCTAATCAAGCCCAAATCCAGGTAGAGGGAGCCAACATTACCGCGGGCCACCACTTCTAAGTACTTCATTTCACTCAGGTCTTGATAGTAGGAGCTGTTGGGCCGCATAATGCCACCCCAGGAATTGCCCACCAAGTTGTCGTTGGCCCTAAGGGTAAGTTTCAGCACCGTCAAATGCTGGTTATCCACATCGGAGTTGCCCACGCTGGGATAGATGTACTTGTACAGTTCCGTGGTATTGCTGTGCCAAATAAACTCACCCTGATGGCGGTAATCCTGATTCTCGATATAAGTGGAAGGCTGGCTCGCCACGCCGCCAGGAGGCGAAGCATGGTACCAGGACAAACGGGAAAGGGGATAAGTCAAGCCCGATATGGTGGATTCGAAGTCTTCCACCAAGGCTTCGTTGTCACCGCTGGTATTGGCGTTGTGGCGGCTGGCGGCAAATTCCGCTTCGAACCTCCAACTGGATTTAGCATCCGTTTCAATTCCCGGAATCTTGTTCACCAGGTCGGTCAGGAGCTGCACCGTATCCTGCAGGCGCAAGTTCATGCCCCACAACACGCTGGAGAAAGGTTCGTTCCCCAAGGTCGGGGTCTTTGCTGTGGTACTCTGGCTCTTGTAAAGGGCGGTCACGCCAAAGAGGGAGCCTGCGCCAAAGCCATAACGTTCCAAGGGCAATTCCGCGCGGGCGCCTAGCAACAGCTTGTTGTCGATTTCAAAAAGCGGTTCGCACTCGAAGGTGACCTTGATTTCCTTGTTAGGGTCCAAAGCCCTTTCACTCAAAAGTTCAATCTGCCCCAATTCGTAGTTCACCTCGTAGTCGGTACCGCGAATAAGGGTGGTAGAACCTGCCGTCAGTTTTTCCGTACCCGGAGAGATGTCCATGCAGGTGCCCGCGCTGACCGAGTAGCTAGACGCCGGATCGCGAACGCTGATAATGGAGTTACGTCGCTTGCCCACAGATTCAAAGTAGAAACGGCTAGTATAACGGTTCAGCTTATAGACCGGCAAGGTGTAAAGTTGTGCCATGGCACCTGTAGAATCCAAAAGACGCATGGGTTCCAAGCAGTTTTCCCTAGCACGTTCAGCGGCATTGGGGCCCGAATACTGCGACAAAGGCTTACAAGGCAGCCACATTTCGCCCGTATAGTTTCCGGAAGCGTCTTTCTTGAATATGGTAGCGTCGTTCACCAACGGACTTCCGGTAGAAGTGTCCGCCACCCCAAGAGTCTTCAGGTAAGTGCCGGTCATGCCAGACTTGTTCTTAAGGCGCAAAACGTAACTGCTGGAACTACCGTCAGAAATACCCACGGAGTATACGTTACGCAACATCAGCTTGTCGATATCCACCAGTTCCGAAAGCGTGGCATCCCATTGAATAAGCACCATCCTGGAGCCATTCCTTATGGTGGTTCCCGTGCGGCCAGAGCCGTCGTTGCTCCAACTGGCAGCCACCAAGGTATTTCGGTTCACGCCGTTGATTTTCAATATGCCCGTCTTGGAATCGTAGGTGTAATCGGTAGAGGGAATCTCCACCATGCGTTCCACCAACTTCTCTACCGTTTTGCCGCTAGGAGTCTTGTAAACCACGGTGATGTTGTCCACCACGTCTTTGGAATTATTCAAGTTGCTGCGCTTAAAGAGTTTCAGGTTGGTAGCCGGGTAGGTGGCGGTAGACCTGCCCGCAATGGCCGCGCTGATGTAGTTGTTCCTGGCATCAAGATTCAAGAAGTAATACCGGTATGCCACAAACTGCTTGTCCAGGATCTGGAATTCGGTGGTAGATTCACTGGCATTGATGGTGTATTCTTCTTGGCTTCCTCCATCTTGGGAAGCGATAGTGGTAAGCCTCCAATCTCCCAGTTTCCATTCCGCCTTAATACCAAATAGGCCCTGGTGGTTCTCGGAATAACCCGTAAGTTCCGTACCCGCCAAATCCAAAGAAGTGGTACCCGCCTCCACACGCTGCAGTATGTAATCCTCGAATTCGTCCTTGTAGGATTCCTCGTACACCACACGCACCTGGTTCTGTATTCCCAGGCCTGTTTCCACGTTGTTGATTTCTACCGTGATGTAAGGGCCAATCTTTCCCTTCACCATAAAGCTTGGGTCGTAATGCAAAGAAAGAGAGGGCACCAAGCTGGTATTGGAACTTCCCTGAGCGTCATCCTTTTCGGCGTAGCCCTTGAGCCTAATGTCCATAGTACCCTGAAGCATGAGCTTGGGCTTGTCAAAGCCAAAATCCTTCATCCAGGCGGGCATGGCCACAGGAACGGTAATGTCGAACACGGAACCGGTTTCCGGAGTTTCGTAACCGCCGTCGTTCTGGCCTACCAAGCCGTTCAGCCACAGGTTCTTGCGACCAATGTCGTACATATCCGCCACGTAGTCGGTCAACTCAGGATAGTGGGCTGTCCACAATGTGGTGGTATCCCTGGATATGCCATTCACACGCTTTTCGCTCACGTCCATTTCACGGGTGGCGATATCGATATCATGACTATAGACCTGCCCCCTGGTATTTTTCATGAGCCTGGGAGAGGCACCAATACCGCCAAAAGGCAACATGCCATTCAATGGAGTGGCAGAAGGAGGCAACTCCATGTACTGGTAAGAGGGCTGCCATTCCGTTTCAGCGGGGTCTGCCGGCTCTGGCGTGGGAGCATAGCCGCTGGAATCCGCCTGCGCCCACAGGGGAACACTTGCCCACAATACAGCGAGGCAAAAAGCGAACACCCCCAAAGGGGTTCTATGTAAGAACCTTTCCAAAATATTCCGTCACAAAATACTGAATTTAGGGGTCCTAAATCCACTATTTTTTCAAGATTTTCGGGGAAATTAGAAAAATATGACAAGGGAGGGGCAAAACCCCTCCCCAAGATCCTTCCGAAACGGCCCGGATTACAGGAACGTCTCGATGCCGCCGCGGCACTTTTCCCAAGAGCGGCTCTTCTTGCACAGAAGGTCCATCATCTTGTCGTAGGTGGCGGTGTTGGAGAATCCCTTCCACAGGCGACGTTCCACGGATTCGCCACTATCCTTGTCGATAGTGGTGATGGTGTCGTAGTAGGCCGGATTGTCCTTGAATTCGCTAATCAGGATTCCCTTCAGGTCTTCCGTATAAATGCGGGAAGCATACTTGAGGATGGAATCGTTGAAGTTCAGTTCGTTTTCCACCAGCCATTCGAAATCCTGGATGGGATCGCCGTAGATGAGCCAGTGCTTCAGGGCGAGAGCCACCACCAAGTCCTTGACGGCGCTGCGGAAGATGAACTTGTCTTCCAGGCGGCCATTGAAGGTAATCTTGGTCAGCGGGTTATCGTCGTTGGCTTCGATGGAAACACCCTTGCCCGGGGTCACGCGACGGATCTTGATGGGCAAACGGCTAAGGAGCTGCCAGGCCTTGGTAAAGGCGATGGTCTTGCGGACAAAGTCCTTTTCCTTTTCGGGAGCCACGCGCTGGAAGGCACCAAAACAACGCTGGTAAAGGGTTTCCTTGTCGAAGATGCAGTCGCTGCTGCGGCATTCGCTGAGCTTGCCATCCATCATGAACAAAGTCTTGGCCAGTTCCGGACGCATGCGGACTTCCAGCTTGCGGGTACGGGCTTTGAGGCGCACGCCATCCTTATAAACGTAAGTAAAGCCTTCTTCCTGATAGCGCTGCCAAATAAAGAACTGCAGGTCGTCAGCGGCACGCAGGTGGTAGCTGAACACCGGGTTTTGACGGTTGTTGGCCATGGTCACCTGGCTCAAGAAGTTTTCGGCACCAGGATAGGGCACCACCACCTTCACCAGAACCTTGGGGTTCACAGGCTTCTTGCTCTTCTTGGCGTAAGTCTCGTAGGTAAACAGGGACTGAGCACCATTGATAATCTTGGGGCGTTCAATGTAGAGCACCTTGCGGCCATCACGTTCCTTAAGGCGCAGGTCATCGCCCGTAAGGGTCATGCCGTTGTGCAAGAAGGGGAAATCGTCCACGTTCACGTTCTGGTCGTCGTTGCGTTCCATGGTCTGGAAGGCATCGATCAGGGCCGCGTTGGTGTGGGTCAGGTTGCCCAGGTAAGTACGGATGTTACTGGAAACAATGGCCATGTTGTGCTTGGTCTTGAGTCGCTTACCCAAGTTCACATGGTAATCGAAAATGGTGCGAATGGGGCAGAAACCGAGGAAAAGTTCGCCATGATCGCTGGTCAAATGGAGGGGATCGGAATCCATGACTATTTCCAGCTTGTCGTCGGCGCTGCGGAAATCGCGAGTCAAGTCATCGTGTTCAGCGATGATTTCCAGCTTGGCCTTCACCTCGTTTTTCCAGATGGTGAGCTTGCGGCGCATGTCCTTGAGGGTGCGTTCCAACTCAGAATCGGTAATGTCGCGGGTAGCGCGGGTACGGAGCACCGTTATTTCCAAGGTTTCCATGTAGGGGCGGCTGGCAGGAGTGTCGCTTTCCTCTTCCTCGTCGTCCTCGTCAATCTTGTTCACTGCCCAGGGGTCCGCTTCTTCGCGCAAAGACATAAAGAAGGGATTGGTGGGGTCGCTAGTGCGGAAAACGGCTATCTGGAGCTGTTTCAAATCGGCATTCAGGTGGGAAACCACCTTTTCCAGGGGGGTGTCCTCGTCCAGGAATATAAAGAACTCCATGAAACCTTGGGAGTATTGGAAGCCATGGAAGCATCCATCCTCGTCTAGGTTCAAGTGCCTAAGAGCCTTGATTCGGTCATTGGGGTCATTGGGGTTCAAACTCAAGAGACTAGCAACGAATGCTAAGCGACGTTCCTGGGATTTTGTCAGTTCCATTTTTTCCTCAATTTTTGGCTTATGCCATATTTTGCCATTAAAAATAGTTTCATAAGCCCCTTTTTGGGCATAAAAAATAGCAAATCTTAAAAAAAATTTCCATAAGAAGGCGTTTTTAGTGAACAAGTGTGCAGAAATCAACCGGATTTTACACTTTTTTGTTCCCGAATCGGTTTTTTCGCCACCCGTAGCCCAAATCATCTGCAAAAATGCTATGATTTATTTAGATACATAGGAGAGACGATATGAACCTGCTTGATATTATAAATAAAGCCAAGGCCGAAAACGCCAAAACCCTGGACCTGTCCCAGCAGGGACTCCGTCTGCTCCCCCGTGAACTTTTTGAAATCCAGTCCCTGGAGGAGCTGAACCTAGACCGGAACAAGCTGGTGGAACTCCCCGACGACATCGGACTCCTCAAGAACCTGAAGAGCCTTTCTGTCAGCGAAAACGACCTGATGGAACTTCCCGAGACCCTGGGAAACCTGGACAAGCTGGAACACCTGTACCTGGGCTACAACAGCCTTTCGGAACTCCCCTCCACCGTGGGGAACCTGAAAAATCTCCATACGGTGAACATCGCCAAGAACCAGCTCCTGGACCTGCCGGTCGAAATCGGGGCATGGACCAAGGTGGTAAAACTTTCCCTTCACGACAACATGCTCACCGAGATTCCCGCCTCCATTGGCAAGATGAAGTCCCTGGTGAAGCTATACCTGGACAACAACGATTTGACCGCCATTCCCGAAACCTTGGGAAACCTCTCGAACTTGGAAATCCTGATGATTTCGGGAAACCACCTGGGAGCCATCCCTGCAGAATTTGGAAACCTGGGAAAACTCCGTGAACTGGTGCTGGACGCAAACCAGCTGGAAACCCTGCCGGAATCTCTGGCAGACTGCGCCAAACTGGAGACCATTTCCATTAACGAAAACCCCATGGAAGACGGCGTTCCCCGCATTCTGCTGGAAAAGAAGGGCCTGAAAATAGACCAGTAGTGCACCAATGGTGCATGTGAAGTGTGAAGTGTGGAGTGTGAAATGACAAACGAGAAGTCTGCAATTCCACGTTTTCCATTCCACATCGCCATCCTCTTTCTCTTGCTGCTCGCAGCCTGCGGCGACCTTATGGAACCCGTGGAATCTACCCCCAAACCCACGGCCTACGAGTTCCACTATTGGCTTTTGAGCAGGACCTACCTGTTCGAAGAAGACCTGGATAGTCTGCCAAAACAAGGCGACAGCGTCCAAGTACTTTACCAGTCCCTAAGTGACCGCTACACCCGCTACTACCCGCCTTCCAAGAGCGAGGCCGCAGAAACCCAGATGAACACCTCTATCGTGGAGGGGGACCTGGGATTGGAATACCTGGTCGTTTATACCGACGACAAAAACGGCTCCGCGGAATCTAACCACCCCATCCTCATCTCCAGGGTCTATGCGGACAGCCCGGCAGGCAGGGCTGGCGTCCCCCAGTACGGATTCATCCTAAAGGCAAACGGAGTCGATCTCGCCGGGGAATCGGCCCTCGGTGTTTACGATTCTATCGTGAACTATAGCGCCGATGTCGCACTGGACGTATTCTATGACGACAGCGTATACCACTTTGACCTGACCAAGGAAACCGTTTACGCACCCACAGTCTTTTTGGACACCATTTCTGGAACCACCTTCATAACCATCACAGAATTCAAGACGTCTACCGCCAACAGGGAGCGGGGAACCTTCGGAGAACTGCAGGCATACCTGGATTCTACCAAAGGGGAAACGGCCCCGCGGGTACTGGACCTGCGAAGCAACCCGGGAGGGCTAATCAGCCAGTGCCTGCCCGCGGCAGACTTGTTCGTTAAACAGGGACTCCTTTCAGAACGAAGATATGTCAGCGTCAGTCCCGACGGGAAAAGAATCCATGGCAGTTCCAGCTACATGGCTAAAGCAGGTGATCCGGGCGAGAACGGGAAATTCATAATGATCGCCAACAAGGCTTCCGCCTCCTGCACAGAAATTTTTATCGCAGCAACAAAAGAGCAGGGAAACATTCCCCTTGTAGGAGGAACCACCTATGGCAAGGGAATTGGGCAAAGCCAGTGGAAAACCATCGAGGGCGGCCTTGCCGTCATCACCAACCTGGAGTTCTATACGCCAAAGGGAAACTCCTACCACGGCAAGGGAATTAAACCCGATATCGAGTGCGATGCAACCAGAACCTGTGCCTTAGAAGCTATTGCATCCCTTTACGGCAAAAAAAGTGTCTCCGCTTCCGCAACTGCAGAAAGAACCGCCATTGAAAAAGCCTTGCTCTCGAACGGGGAGGAATACGCCTCCCTTAAGAAAACTTCCTATGCCGGCGGGGCCATCGACCCTGACATTCATTTTGTAAATTATCCTTACACTCCTCAGCCATAAGGAATCTTATGTCTTTAAAAAATTCAATCAAAAAGAAATTGAGTGTTACCCTTGTTCTTTGCGCCGCTCTCGCCTGGACCGGGTGTACGGTCAAGAACGCCGACAACGAAATTGCCATGCCAGACTCGGAGCAAGAAGGAAATAAGCCCCTCACCCTGGCCGATGAAGAATTCCAATTCAATTACGAAGCCCTTTATTTTTACTACCTGGCGGCAAGCACCCAGTTGGGGAGCATAGATAAGTACAAGGGCTACGGGCAGAACGCAGGCTATTCTCCAGACTATTACGAGTATCCCGACATCTACTACATGTATAGTCAGATGGACGACAACTACACCCTCTATTTTGGCCCCTATTACGCCCAGCAGAGGGATTTCTCTGCGACCACGGAAGACTCGTACAACTTGGCGGTTTCGGTAGAGAGCCGTGACAGTTCAAGACTAGTCATCACCCAGGTTTTCCCCAATGGCCCTGGCGAAAAGGCGGGACTAAAAGAAGGCGACACCATCCTCTACGTTGGTGCAACTGTACCCGGCGACGCTGATGGATTTAACAAGCTTACCTCGGGCAAAGAGGGTGACAGCCTGTCGCTGAAGGTTTTGAGGGGAAGCGATTCTCTAGATATCAAGGCTGAACTTTTCTGCTACAAAATGCCCTCAGTGACCGTAACCTACAGGGATTCCATTCCTGTCATCAAAATCACCGAATATGCAAACGCAAGCGCCGTCAGTTGTGCCGAAGCAGATGACAACACTTCCGAGAATGGAACCGCAGACGAATTCAAGGCGGCCTTGAAGGCCACAAAGGGCGCCACCGTCATTGACCTGAGGGGAAACCCGGGAGGAACTCTGGACCAATGCTTTACGGCAACGGAAGACCTGCTTTCCAAAGGCGACACCCTGATAATTTTCGAATATGCAGACATGGCACCCGACTCTGTACATCAAATGATAATGCGTGAAAACATAGTGGCCTCTAAGGATGGCGTGGGCAAAGGACGCTACTACGTGTTCCTTGCCGACACCAATACCGCAAGCTGTGCAGAAATGATGATGATGGGAGCCACCACAAACCTGAAAACACCCGTGGTGGGCATGATCACTTATGGAAAGAGCATTGGCCAGTACTACATTCCGACAATCGCCAAGGGCTATAGCATCATCACCGGCATGAAGATGTACGACAAGAACGGATCCAGCCCCCATGACTATGGATTCGCCCCCGATTACGAAATTGCGGACTCCCTGAAGGCCCTAGACAAGGCCGTCGAGCTAGCCAAGGCAGGTAAAGAAAAACGCACCAAGGGCTACGGCACCAAAAGGCTGCACCACTTTACGGACACTTTTGCAAAGAAGGCATCCAACGGGAACATGGTCCCCAGAGGCGGTGCCTACAAGTGGAAGGAATTGCCTTTCAAAAAGAAATAGCAGTTAGTTCAAATTGCGCATACGCACCATCACGTCGGTGGTGTCGTTTGCTTTTATAGCAGGGGCGGCCAGGGTCGCCTCTATCTGCGTGCGGATTTCAGCCACCTCCCTCTTGAGGCGGGCAAGGCGCTCGCCCTCTAGCTTGGGGGCAGCAATCATGGTCTTGGAAGCAGGATTTATCCAGGCTCCCTTTTCGTTCTTGAAACCCAAATGCAGATGCGGGCCCGTGCTGCGGCCTGTGGAACCAACACGGCCAATGCACTGGCGTGCCGAGACCTTGGACCCCACGCCAACCCCGCGAGCAGACAGGTGCATGTACCAGCTTTCAGAATTGTCCCTGTGGCGTATTGCAATCTTGTTCCCGCTAAATTGGTCAAAGCCCGAAACCGTCACAATGCCCTCGGCCACTGCATAAACGGGAGTGCCCGTGGGGCTACCGTAGTCGATGCCTGCATGCATCTTGCGTTGGCCCGTAATGGGATGAATGCGGTTACCAAAGGGGCTAGTGACATGCAGGCGGTCTAGCGGGTAGCGGAGGCCGTCGTAGACCAGAGCCTCCCCCGTTTCGGTGTAATGGGCGTTAAAGGAACTCTTGGGGTCCGGATCTTCATAGCGGAACGCTTCGTGGTGACCCACAATGCGGCCCTCGAATTCGGCATAGACCACCTTGCCCGAAATCCAGATGGAATCCTGATAAAATGTTTCTTCTAGCAAAATGCGGAAGCGGTCCCCGGCACGGGCCAACGGGAACGCCACCTTGCACTGGAGCACTCCGCTCACAATGCCCACCATGCGGCCAGGGATTCCCACTTTGAAAAGGGTTCCGTTCAAAGTGCTGCCCTCGGTAAGGGTTCCCTCAAAAATAGACTGTCGCCGGACCACCGGCTTTTCAATCAAGCTATAGACGTAGCCAGAATCCGTACGAGAAAGCATGTGAACCGTGGCAGGATTGGGCGCATAGCGGAACCGCTGCACGCTCCCTGCAGAATCAAGGGCTGCATAAAAAACTTGGCCTACGCGAAGTTTAGAAAGCTCCACACTATCCTGGAGGGCAAGTACAATCTTGCCCCTCTCTTTTTCGTTAATCTGCATACGGACAAGAACTTGGAACAGTCCGTCTCCAGCACGTACGGTATCGTTTTGAACAATCCAGTCTGCGGGCAAAGCTTGATACTTTTCCAGTTCGGCATTTAAGGAATCCCGCTTACCTTGCAAGGATGAAACTTCTCCTTGAATAGCTTGGAGCCGTTCTTGTTCATTACAAGCCACAAGAAGGAGCGACAACAGAAACAATAAGAATGCGCTACGAAGCATACACCTACAAAAAGCTGATTGTTTTAAAGCAAACGATTACAACGCAAAAATAAAAATCGCCCGCGAACATTCGGGCGACTTTATAAAAACTGGACCTAAATTCTAGTTTGCTGCAGCGGGTTGAGCTGCAGGCTGTGCTGCGGGAGCAGCCGCGGGAGCGGCGGCGGCAGGTGCTGCAGCGGGCTGAGCAGTGGGAGCAGCAGCCGCAGGAGCGGCGGCAGGTGCTGCGGCGGGCTGAGCAGCGGGAGCAGCCGCGGGCTTAGCTGCGGGCTTAGCTTCTGCCTTGGCGGCAGCCGCGGGCTTAGCTGCCGGCTTAGCTTCAGCCTTGGGAGCAGCAGCCGCGGGAGCGGCGGCAGCCGGCTTAGCTTCTGCCTTGGGAGCAGCAGCGGGCTTAGCTGCGGGAGCAGCGGCGGGTTCAGCCTTGGCAGGTTCTGCAGGGGCAGCTGCCGGGGCGTCGGCCGCATGGGTGTCAATCAGTTCCATTTCGAACACCAGCGTGCTGTTGCCCGGAATCTGCGGGCCACGACCGCGGGGGCCGTAAGCCAGGTCGCTAGGAATCCAAGCGGTCACCTTCTCGCCCACCTTCATGAGCTTGAGCATTTCGGTCCAACCCGGAATCACGGCTCCAATGGGGAATTCAAGAGGTTCGCCACGGTCAACAGAGCTGTCGAACTTGGTACCGTCCAAAAGCGTACCGGTGTAATGCACCTTCACGATATCGCCATCGGCAGGGGTAGCACCCGTACCTTCGGTAATCACCTTGTACTGAAGGCCGCTTTCCGTGGTCACCACACCTTCGGCAGTCTTGTTCTGGGCAAGGAAGGCTTCGCCGGCAGCCTTGTTGTTGGCGGCGGCAATGCTATCCTTCTTGGCCTTTTCAGCCTGGCGGGACTGGGAGAGTTCTGTCAGGGTCTGGAAAATGGTGGAATCGGCCATGAGGTACTTGGCGCTATCCTGCTTGTAACGTTCAACAAAGGCCTGGATAAAGAGGTCCAAATCCAAATCAATGGAATCACGTGTCACCAGCTGGAACTGGGCCTGATTACCAAAATGGGCACCCAGGGCATAGCTATACTTGTCCTTTTCGGTGACCAGGGCAGTCTTGGTCTTGGGACCCTGGCACAACTGATCACAACCTGTCAAGACAAGTGCAAGAGCACCTGCGGCAACAATCGCTTTTTTATTCATGAGTTATCCTTCCTTTTAAATTGACGTTGATAAAATAGCAAATCTTTGGCAAGCGGTGACCAAAAAATGCTAATTTTCTGAAAAAGAATTCATATATTATGGGAAAGTATCTGTTTCCCAAGGAATCTGTATGTGCGGAATAGTTGCCTATATCGGTCAAAAAGACGCTCTCCCCATCCTAGTCGGCGGTCTTAAAAAACTGGAGTACCGAGGCTATGATAGCTCGGGCGTAGCCCTGGTCAGCTGTGGAAAAGTGGCAACGGTCCGCGCCTCTGGAAAAATAAGTGCCTTGGAAAGCAAGCTCAAGGAAACTCCCATTAGCGGAAATATCGGCATCGCCCATACCCGCTGGGCCACCCACGGCGCCCCCACGGAACAAAACGCCCACCCCCACACCAGTTTTGACGGAAAGATATCCATTGTCCATAATGGAATCATCGAAAACTATGCCAGCTTGAAGGCGAAACTCATCGAAAAAGGAGTCTGCTTCAAGTCCGAAACTGACACCGAGGTGGTAGCCCACCTGATTGCCCGAAACTACAACGGCGACCTGAAGGAAGCAGTGCTAAAAGCTCTTTCCCTTATTGAAGGGACCTTTGGCTTGGCCGTTATTTGCAGCGACGAACCCGACACCCTGATAGGGGCGCGCCGTGGCAGCCCCCTGATTCTTGGAATTGGAGGCGAAGGCGACTTTTTCCTAGCAAGCGACGTATCCGCCATTATCAACCACACCCAAAAGGTGGTATACCTGGACGACAACGACGTGGTCCAGATTAAGCGCGACGGCTACTCCATTGTGAACATGAACAGCCATGAAGTAAATCGCGACGTGCAGGACGTGGACTTTGATGCAGAGTCCATCGCCAAGGGCGGTTTCGCCCACTTCATGCTGAAAGAAATCTTTGAACAACCTGAAGTCTTGAAGAACACCATGCGTGGCCGCCTGCTCATAGCCGAAGGCAACGCCAAACTCGCTGGTCTGGACACCAACATCAAAGAACTCAGGAACATCAACCGCATCATCATTACCGCCTGCGGAACAAGCTACTACGCCGGCATGGTGGGCGAATATATGATTGAAGACCTAGCAGGTGTGCCCGTAGAGGTGGAATACGCCTCTGAATTCCGTTACCGGAACCCCATTATCAAGCCGGGGACCCTAGTCCTTGCCATTTCCCAGTCCGGCGAGACCGCCGACACGCTGGCAGCCTTGAAAGAAGCCCAGCAGAAGGGCGCCACGGCCCTTGCCATCTGTAACGGCGTGGGTTCCACCATTGCCCGCACCAGCGATGGCGGCGTGTACCTGCATGCCGGTCCCGAAATCGGCGTGGCCTCTACCAAGGCGTTCACAAGCCAGGTGACTGTGCTTGCCATGATCGCGCTCTTGCTCGGACGCCAGCGTAGGCTCTCTTTCGAAGCCGGAGCCGATATCGCCCGCGCCCTCACGGAACTGCCTGCCCTGGTGGAAGAAACGCTCAAACTTTCCGACAAAATTGCAGAAATTGCGAAACAATATGTAAAGGCCAACAACTTCCTGTACCTGGGCAGACACTTCAACTACCCGGTAGCCATGGAAGGCGCCCTGAAACTCAAGGAAATCAGCTACATCCACGCCGAAGGCTACCCCGCTGCCGAAATGAAGCACGGCCCCATCGCCCTGATCGACGAAAACATGCCAGTGGTGGTCATCGCTCCCAAGGACGCCCTGTTCGACAAGGTCATCAGCAATGTCCGCGAAATCAAGGCCCGTGGTGGCCGGGTCATCGCCGTCACCACCGAGGACTGCAAGCCCCTGGACGAATTTGCGGACCACCTTATCAAGGTGCCCAAGACCATCCCCATGCTCATGCCTATCGTCACCTGCGTGCCGCTGCAGCTGTTGGCGTACCACATTGCGGTACTCCGCGGGAATGACGTGGACCAGCCCAGGAATTTGGCAAAGAGCGTAACAGTGGAATAAAAATGGTCGATATCGAAGAACAGGAAGATTACGAAGTACGCATAGGATCCTTTAACGGCCCTATGGACCTTCTTTTGTACCTGGTCCAGAAAAAGGAGATGTCCCTGGACCAGATTCCTATTGCTGAAATCGCCGACGACTTTTTGAAATGGGTGCAACAGTTTACCGTGGCCGACCTTTCCAAGGCCGGAGACTTCTTGTACATGGCAAGCCGCCTAATGGCCCTAAAAGTGCAGGAACTGTTGCCTGCCGAAGAACGGGACCCCGCCCTTGTCGAAGAATACAACGAAGATCGCGAAAAGCTAATGCAAGAAATGCTGGAGTACCAGCGTTACAAGCAGGTGGCCGGTGGACTCCAAGAAATGGAAGGCGAGAACTTCGGAACGTACTCCCGCGGGCGGCTTGAAAAGACCCAAAGCGATGACGAGACTCTGGCCGATGCCAACATTTGGCAGCTGTTCCGCGCCTACCAAAAAAGTTTAAAGACAAAGATATCGGAAACCATCCACCACATTGAACTGGACTACGTAACCATTCAGGATAGGCAGCAGGCCATAAACAACTACCTGAACGTCCATGGCCGTGCCCTGTTCGAGGACCTGCTGGACAACGACAGCCACCCCATTGTAGCGGCAGTGACCTTCATGGCATTGCTGGAGATGATTAAGACCGACGAGCTGGTTTTCCGCCAAAGCGAACTGTTTGGACCCATCTGGATTTACCGCAAAAAGAACAACGAAGAATTCGCCGACGAAATGGCCAGCGAAACGGTGTTCTTCTCCAAGGATCCCGATGTAAAGCCGGGTCTAGTGGAAGAAATCCGGAAAGAAGCTACTGCCCGCAAAGAGACGGGCAGCGTAGGCGACATTGCCGCCGTGATGCGCGAGGTTTTGCTATGGGCGAACCGCGGGCAGATTGTTACCGAGGATATCTTGGACGCCATGCTGGAAGGTCGCGAAGACTTGAGCGAAGTGCAAGAGGACCCCTACGGGGATGCTGCCGACGACGCTGCAACAGGGGCTGCGGAAACCATTGATACCACCGTCACCGAGATTCGCGAAGAATCCGCCCTGGATCCTTCGGCTCAGGATGACAGCAAGGCGGCTGCACAGGATGGCGCTACGGCAGCTCAAGAAGGCATTGCGGCAGAAGACGAGTCCGACACCCTGGAAATCCACGGTGCGCAGGACTAACCATTTCAGATTCAGGCTGGTTGTCAATCCCAGTTGATGCTGGGGGGCGGATCCTTTAAATCCTTGTTCTGCTTTGCCGCCTCGAACTTCTTTTCCAGGAGTTCGGCACGGTTCTTTTGGGCCTCCTTGGCGGCGGCAAACTTGGCGTCCAATTCAGAACTGCGGGATTTCTGCGCTTTCAAAAAATCGTCGAAGGACTTGGTTTCCTTTTTAAATTCCTTATGGGAAAGAACTTCGCCGGTGTCGGCGTCCACCACGATTTCGCCCTTGCACATGGGGCATTCGACAGTCAGCGTTCTCACAGCCATAGTGCCTCCCTAATCCCTGCGGCCGCCAATTAGGCCCGCACGGTATGCCCAGTAGAGCAACTGCAAAATGGAAGAAATGGCCGCCGCCACGTAAGTCAAGCCCGCCGCAAAAAGTACGCCGCTCACGGTATTGTATTCCCTACCCTGGGCCACGATGTCCATACGAGCAAGGGCCTTCTTGGCACGGGAAGAAGCGTCAAATTCTACGGGGACCGTTACCAGGGTAAAGAACGTGGCCAGAGCAAAAAGAAGCACGCCCACAATGGCCAGGGAATAGCCCAAGGCACGGCCCGCACTCATCAAGATGATTCCGAGAATCACAAGCCAGGGTCCCAAATTGGAGCCGATATTTGCTGCAGGAACAATAAAGGAACGGAGCCACAGGGGGAAATACCCCTGAGCGTGCTGGATGGCGTGACCCACTTCGTGGGCGGCAACGCCTGCGGCACTGGCGTTCTGGCCGTAATAGACTTCCTTGGACAGGTTCAAAGTTTTATTTAATGGGTTGTAATGGTCCGAAAGGAATCCCTGATGCACCAGAACCTTCACGTCGGTAATGCCCGCATCCATGAGGATGGCCTTGGCCACATCGGCGCCGGTAAGCCCGCTCATAATGCGAACTTTCTGGCCCGCTGCAAAGCGGCTCTTGACCAGCATGGAAACGGTGCCCGAAAGCACCAGGGTCACAAGCAATATGGACATGTACAAAGGATCGAACATCATAAGCGGATCTCCTGGGAGGTAATATACAAAAAACTACATATCTCCGGTCTTGAGTCTGGAGCCGTCCCGCAGGTGGGTAAGCGTCAGGCCTAAAACCATGTAGAATACCGCCTGGGTCGCCAGAGGCAAGAGGTAGGTAGCGGCATCGCTAATGCCTGCACCCCGCTGTTCAATGGCAAGCCACGCCGGAACGGCAAAAGTCGAGGGGAAAAAGCTGGAAAGTCCTTTCATCCAAATCGGTGCCAATTCAACGGGCCAACTGAAATTGGACAAGAACAGGAGCGGAATGGACATGTACAGGAACAGCTGCACGCTGGTTTCGCGCCGCAAGAACACCTGGGACACCACCATGCCGAAATTGATGACCGCAAGCAGGAAAATAAAGGAAAATACCGCCATAGGCAAGAATTCGCCACGACGGGGGAAGTCAAAGACATCGTAGATTACGAAATGGTAAAGCAGTATGAAGCTGCAATAGTGAACAAAGTAAGCGAAGGAGCGACCAAAGTACCGATAGAACAGGCCTTCATTTTCATGAGCGGTATTGCGTTGCAACTTACGGAACTTACGGTGGGCGCGGGCGCCCCCCAGCAGGCAAAGGCCTATCACCAAGGTCTGCTGCAATATCAGCACCAGCACGCTAGGGACAACGTAGTTGGAATAGCTACCCGTATTGTTGTACATGGTCTGAATGCCCAGGGGAATCGGGTCACGCATGGCCATGGCCTGCGCGGCAGGGACCTTCTTGGAAAGGGCAATGCGCTTGACCTTGGTTGTAGCCCCGAGAGTCAAGGCACAGGTGGAAAAAGCCGTGGAGATGTTTCCATGAAGCATCACGTAGGCGCCATGGGTAAACACGTTAACCACCACATTCTCGCCCTTCTGTAAATTCGCTTCCATTCCCTTGGGAATGACCATAAAGCCGTATATTTCTTCGTTCGCCATGGATTCTTCGGCATCGTGAATTTGGCCGAAAGTTTGCCGCACACTCACCTGCTGGGATGCGTCTGCCATCTGGACGAGTTCGCGAGAAAGCTTGCTGTGGTCCATGTCCACGACGGCTACGGGAATCTTGGAAACGGTCTGGTACTTGTAGGGCATGGGGTAATAGAACGCATAGAGCACTCCCGCCACCACCAGCAAAAGCACCGCCGCCGCATCGGTATAGAACAGTTTCCATTCCGCAACGGCAACCATGAAGAACCGCTTGAAGATATCAATCATCTGACACCTCCGGCAGTCGATTTTCTTCGCTATGGTTCATCTGCGGATTCATCAGGTTCAGATGCAGTCTTCCCGTATTTCGAGTCCTGTGCCTGTTTCCGATTCCATAATTCGCAGGATTCAAATCGTCGGCGACCACATCCAGGGCAGCCTTAATCTTGTCCTTCGCAGATCCGTGCTGCCGGACCCAGTTCAATTCCTTACGCTTGGAGGCAAACCAGCGCACATACAGGAGCCTTGTGGCCAGCAGCTGCCAGAACAGTCCCATAAAAAGAAGGGTGACGATACTATCCCAGGCGTGCGCACTGCCGGCAGGACCCACCAACATGGCGGATTGGACCTTGAGCAGGTGAGTCAGCGGCAACAGGTAGGCAAAACAGCGCACCACAAAGGGCATGGCCATCAGGGGGAATGTCTGCCCCGCAAAGGCAAAGGCAGGGCCGCCAATCACTCCCGCCACACTTGTTGCCATACGCATGTTTCCCGTAATGCCCACAAAGGTCGCTCCAGCCCCGGTGCAGGCCAAAATCATGGCCAACTGGCCCGCCGACACCAAGACGAACTCCCTAAAGGTCATGGGAGTCAGCATACTATGGGCGTAGGCATACACCGCCATAAAGGCAAGCCACTGGACAACAATCAGGGGCAACATGGTCGCACACATAAGGACAGCGCGGGATTTTCCGGCACGTCTGATCATCCAGCGGACCGTATGGTCCCTGAAGGGGAAACTGAACACGTAAACCGCCCCAAGAATTGCCGCCAGATGGAAGATGGCACTGACCAGCCCCAGCCCCAAGAACCCCTGGTAGTTACCTTCGAGATTGCCGACGGAATGGAGTTCCACCTGGACGGGATTGTCGATTCCTGCGGTAAAGAGCCCTTCGCCCACATTCGTCACCACCGCACGGATTTCTTTTAAGGCAAAGGAATTGGTCAAGTAGTTCTGCCCGCTGGAAAACACGGGAATCACAGGCGTCTCGAGGCGAAGGGCGCGGCGTTCCATATTGTAGGGAATAACGAGAAAGGCCTGCAGGTCTCCACGGATTACCGCATGTTCGCATTCCCCGATGTCGCTGCAGTCCTGGACCACATCCAGAACGGGATCCGACCGCAAGGCGTTTTCCAGTCTATCCGCAAGCAGGGACGCATCCTGACGGACAATTCCGATGGGTACGTGCAGAATAATGCGGGCAGAGAAAAACTCCACCATGAACACGGAGGTTCCCACAGGCAACAAGAGAATCACCAGCCACAAGACGATGTTTGGACTGAAATAAATCTTCTTGACCGTGTCTAAAAAGGCCCTGAACACGACCCTTGCCCCTTGCGGCTGCTACTTCAGCTGCTCCAGCGGGAACAACACGCTCATGCCGGGTCTCAGGTTTTCCACCTCTACCGTGGGGCGCAGGTGCACTTCGAAAGTCTTCAGGTCAAAGCCGCCGCTTTCCTTGGAGCTTTTCCAGGTGGCATAGTCCCCAACGGGAGCAATGTAGGACACCTCCATCTCCACGGCGGCGTTCAATGCCGGAACCGGCAGAACAAAAGTCTTGCCTTTGGTCACGTTCTTCAAGAAATCTTCCCGCAGGTGGAACACTGCCCAAGCATCCTTCAGGTCGGTCACGGCTATCACCGGCATGCCCGCCCCCACGACCTCGCCTTCTTCCACCACCTTCAGGGTGACCTCGCCCGCGATGGGGCTCTTGATTTTTGTTTCTTCCAGATAGGCGTTCACCTCGGCGTTGGCACCTTCGGCCTGCTTCACCAGGGCTTCTGCAGCTTCCTTGTCTTCGTCGCGGGCGCCTGCCAGGGCCATCTCGTACTGGGCACGGGCCGCATCGGCGGCCCCCTGGGAGGCCTTCATCTGGGTTTCGGCCTCGTCCCGCTTCTGCAGCGGGAGCACGCCTTCGTTATAGAGTTTCTGCACCCGCTCGTAGGTGTTCTTCGCCAGGTTGGCGGCATCCTGTGCGCGGGCCGCCATGGCCTTCAGGGCCTTGACGTCTTCGGAGCGGGCTCCGTTTTTTGCCTTGTTGGCCTGGGCCTTCGCCGCCCCCAGCGCCCCCTGGGCCTGCATTTTCTTGGCCTCGATTTCGGGGCTGTTGATGACCGCCACCAGGGCGTTCTTCTTGACCGTCTGGCCTTCACGGACCAAAAGTTTTTCTATGCGTCCGGGAACTTTCCCTGCCACCAACACGCGGCGGGCTTCCATCTGGCCCTGCAAATACCTGTCCTTCGGCTTTGTCGCAAACTCCTGAAGTTGCAGAATAGCCGCCACCATAAGGGCCACCAGCACGACAATCGCAAAAATCTTGCTTGCAAACTTTATCTTGTCCATTATTCCTTCCCCACAGATTTGCTATTCAACATGGCTCCCGCCTGTTCCACCTCGCCGCTGGCTTCCAACAGGCCAAGCCAGGCGATGACCGCATCGTAATGGGCCTTCAGATCTGCCACCTGGAGGCGCGACAGCGCAAGTTCCGCATCCACCACATCCAGGCCCGTAGCAAGACCGGACTCGTAGGCCAGCTTTTGGCTGCGGAGGGCCTCGTCCGCAAGCTCACGGGTTTTCTTCAGGCTCTCCAGACGGCCCTTGGCATGCTCCAGCTCCCGCCAGCGCTTTTCTACCAAAAGGCCTATATTGTCCAAGGTCTGCTCTTCCATGCTACCCAGGGAGCGGTCCATGGCCTTGGCGTTTGCCACCTTGGAGCGGGTCTCGCCACCCTTGAACAAATCCCACTGGGCCTTGGCACCTATGGCCCATTCCGGCTCCAGAATGGTCAGGTCCTTGGTGTAGAGTTCCTTGTAGGCAAAAAGTGCTACTGTCGGGAAATAGTCCGCACGGGCGGCACTCACCGCGTCTTGGCTGCGCTTGCGCTCCGTACGGAGCTGCCTCAGTCCCGGATGGTTTTCCCTGGCCTTCTGCTTGATTTCTTCCATAGTCTGGATGCTTTCCGGAGCTTCCACCGGCGTCACCGCCGTAATGTTCGTGTCCGTATGGAGCAGGCTTGCAAGGGCCATCCGGGCAAGGGACTGGTCCCGCAGGGCGTCGTCGTAGGCGTTTTCCGCCTCGGCCAGCGCCACTTCGGCACGCAGGCGTTCCGCCTTGCTAATCTGACCGCTGGCCTCCAGCTTCTTGGAGCGCTCCAGGTGTTCTTCCAGATTCTTCTTGGTGTTCTCCCGCATTACCGCCAGCTCTTCGGCCAGCCTAAGCGTAAAGTACTTGGTGGCCACATCCATCAGGATGGTATTCTGCGCCATGTCGAAGGCCGCCTTCTTGGCGTTCACATTCTCCTTGGCGGCATCGTAGGCGGAATAAATCTTGAGTCCCGTAAAAATAGGCCAGATGGCGGTCACGCGGGCGTTGAAGAACAGTTCGTCCTGAACCTTCATCCTAAATTCGGCATCGTCAATCTGGGACTTCGCCGCATCCATCTGCTGTTGGGTGGCGGCGGCGTACTCGTCGGCCTTCTGCTGGGCGATTTCCTGGGCGGTCCCTCCAAGCCGACTTTTGGCGAAAGCGTCGGCCTGGGCTGCGGACAGCCCCTGAGCCAAGGCACCGTTATAGGCCTGGGCATACCCCGCACTGGCCTGGTTATAGGCGTCAATGTAAGCCTTGGAATAGGCGGCAGCCGGAGCCACCGTAGAAAGCCCGCCGGCAATACCGCTCAAGGCCTGCTGAATTTCACCTAAATCGATATAGATGGGGTCGTTAATTCTCGTAACGCCTGCGCTCAGGCTCACCGTAGGCATAAAACGGGAACGGGCCTCACCCTGGGCGCTTTCGGCCATGTCCACCTTGGCCCTTTCGGCCTTGATTTGTGCGTTACCGGACTTGGCCATTGAAAGAGCTTCTTGCAAGGTGATAGGTGCCGACCATGCCAGCACCACCCCAAACAGAATGCACAAAACACAACGCTCCATAGCCCCAAAAGATACAAAATTCGGAGCTATGGATTCTTACAGAATTGTTTCTTGTAAAAGTTTAGTGTATTACAATTGCGGCTTTGGATTCACCGCTTACTTTCCCACGGTAGGTTCTGCCACCTTCCAGGCAGAAGCCTCATAGCCCATGGTGGTGTAGTTTGCACGCTGCAGGCTCTTGCCGTAACCATCGGCATCTTCCAGCCCCTTCCAGGTGTCGGAATACAGCGTAGCGTCGGACCAGTCATAGTACCACTGGATGGTGGCAGCCAAATTGGCAGAGGGATCCTCCTCGTCTACGACGGCAGAAATTTCGTCGTAATCAAAGGGCTGTTTTACGGCAATAGTTTCACCGCGGTTGGAAAGCTTGCCCTTATACAAGAATATCTGCACATTGCTAGCAATATTATATTTCTTACGAATGCCGGCAGTGTCGTGCGCAATAGACTCTATCGAATCGGGGAGGAGCAGGGCACGGCCGCCAGCAGGCAACGCTGCTCCCTGGGGGAACTCCAAATTGATGCCTTCCACCTTCCAGCCCTTACCCTTGAAATTTTTGCTCTCGTACAGGTTCACAGCTGTGTCGGCCTTGTTCACCAGTTCCATGAATTCAAAGTCGACAGAACCCTTTTCAAACGGATGATAGTAGATTTCATCTATAAAGATTGGCCCTACCTTCAATGCGGCATTGGCGGCGCCTTGGGTAGCCTTTGTCAAAGCACCCTGAGCAGTAGAACCATCACTTATATCTATAACGCCGCTGCTCAAGTTGCTAGCAGCCAACAAAAGACTGGATTCTGCGCCCGTTTTCTTGCCACCAGACGTTTCGTAGAGGTAGTAAGAACCGCCCTTGGCATTCAAGGTGATTTCTTCACCCCAGATTGCCGCGTCGTTAGCCGGCAATGCCAAGTATCCCTTGGCAGGGACCTTTCCCTTCTTGATAGTCCAGGAGGTGTCACGATACCCGGACTTGGTTTCAAAAATCCAGCCAGACACATCCACGTCGGCATCGCCTGCATTGTACAATTCCACCCAGCCTTCGCTAGTTCCCAGAACATAAGGCTGAATCTCGTTCAAGCGAACCTTGGTAGGGGCGATGTATTCGTCGGCAGCACCGGGATTGCCCCACTCCTTTTTGCTTGCAGCCCAAGCACTGGCCTGACTGGGGTTTCCGCCCACGAACACGAGGCTGCTGCCATTACCGTCGGCAAGGCTCGGCCAAGGCGGTTCCTTGCTGAAGGCACAACTCACATCGCCTTTGCCCTCCAATTTCACGTCGATAACGTCGCCTTCGTTAGAAAGTTTGGCGATGGAATCGGTCTTTATGTCCTTTTCCCAAGGGCCAAACAGACGACCCTTGAAATCCCTGTAGGTCTTCTTGAACAGGTCGGGATCGTTGGTCACCACAATGTATTCACTGGTATCCAAAGGTTCTTTCGGGAAAGTGTAGGTCACCGCCCCATCCAAACGGAGGTTGAAGAGGGTCATGTCACTCATGGCAGACCCGCCAATAATCTTCAGTTCCACCCATTCAAGAGTAGAATTTTCGGGAGCGTTATACATGACTTCGGTAATCATCACGTAGGCACCACCCGCCTCGGTAGAATTATAATCGTAGCCGCTATCTTCGCCTTTCGAGTTGTCGCCACTGGAAGAACTGTCGGAACAAGCCGAAAACAGGCCCACCATGGCAAAGGCTGCCACCATACCTACTATAGACCATTTTTTCGAGAGCATAGAGCCTCCCTTTTTTGCGGACACACCGCCATTAAAAATTTCCCGCGAGCCTTGTCCAATAGGGGTCCTTGAAATCCTTGGGATGTTCATAGACCCTGGACCATTCCGCAGCCGCATTACCGAATTTAGAAAAACCGCCCTGTCGCAGGTTCAAGAATCGAATCAAATCAATCATCCAGAAGGGCACCTGGGAACAGGGACACTTGAGTTCCAGCACGGCGTCGCAGCCCGGCTTGAAAAACCTGGGAATGCCGGTGGAATGCATGTAGTGGGGATCCACAGTATAGTCAAAACCTGTCTCTTCACGGAAACGCATACCCGTATCGATAGTCACCCGGGAATATTCCTCACGGAGTCCAAACCAGGCACGGCGCTTGTACTGGGTAAGGAGCCTGGGGTGGGCGTTGTGCAAGTGGGTCTTGTATAAAAAATCCTTCAGGTACTTGCGATCTGTATCGCTCTTGCAAGGCCAATCTTCGGGCCTCATGTTCCACACTTCGCCAGGGTTGATTCCCTTGATGGTGGCACGGCTCTTGTAGCAGACTTCCTTCACCTTCCGCTTGCTCTCGAAATGGAATGTCCCATCCTGTGCCGGGTGTTCTCCATAAGTACGGATACGCATGTTGAAACGGTCCAGGAGCCTGGCCTTTTTCCAGCCGAGGAATGTCCAGCGGTCCGAATCCAGATACAGGTTGGTAATCCAGTAGAAATGGCCCGGCGTAATCTGGGAATAATGGTCCTCTTCGCAATAAGGCGCAATGAATTCGCCAATACGGTCCGCCCATGCCACAGGAATGTGGTACTTGAGCTCGAAACGCTCCAACAAGCTAAAACCGCGGGCTTCGGCCATTACTTAAGGCCCTCCCGCAGGTGGTTTTTCACATTGGGATTTGCGA
>CACXIR010000015.1 GCA_902767785.1 Fibrobacter succinogenes
CAAAGCGGCACGATATATATCAACGGCATCAGCGGCTACCACCGTATGGGTGAGCGATTGAGGAATATGACGGTCTATGTCAACTCGACGACCACGGTGACGCTGCAGAGCTGCACATGGGTGGGCAACAAACGTTCAGACCTGATGCAAGGTATCGACATGGAATCGATCGATATGCGCGGTACGCACAACCTGTTGGTATGCGGTATGAACCTGGAGTACTACCTGGTGGAGAACTTAGGCACGGGCTACGGCCCATCAGATGCTACCGAGCACCAGCGTCAGCGCACCAAGGTCGGCAAGGCACTCGCCAAGATAGGCGCGGATATCTACGGCTTGGTGGAGATTGAGCAGGGGCAGAGTGCAGTATCGGAGATTGCCTCAGACCTGACCGCCGCCACAGGGCGCACCTACACCTACGTAAACGACGGTGGCAGCAGCAGCGGCAGTTACACGAAGTCGGGGTTTGTATATTGCTCAGACGTGGTTCGCCCGATAGGCCCGTTCCGCTACACCAATGCGGGCGTAGCTCGGCGCAAATACATGCAGTTGTTCGAACAGATCGCTACCGGCGAGCGGTTTGTGTATTCCATCAACCACTTCAAGGCTAAGTCGGGTGCATCAAGCGCAACAGGCGATAACGTGGATAAGGGTGATGGTCAGGGTGCTTACAACGGTACGCGTCAAGACGAGGCACGCGCCATATTGAGCCTCTTTGAGCAGAACAGCAGCACCTTCAACGACCCCGACCTACTCATCATGGGCGACCTGAATGCCTACGGCATGGAGGACCCCATCCGCATTCTGACCGACGGCGGAATGACCGATTTGCACCGCGAGATGCACGCCGACAGCAGTTACAGCTACACGTACCACGGCGAGGCGGGCTACCTGGACCACGCTCTCTGTTCGCAGGAGCTATTACCGCAAGTGACGGGTATGACGGTATTTCATATCAACTCCGACGAGCAGGATGACTTCACCTACGACAAATCAATGGACACCACCATGTTCCGCTGCTCGGACCACGATCCTGTCATCGTGGGACTGAATCTGAACCACTCGTCCACCGACCTGTATATCAACACCGCCGAGGTGCTGACCCATCGCGCCAATATGGAGATACACAACGCCAACGGCGGCTATGTGAAGATATACGACATCAACGGTCGTCTGTGCTGGGATGAGACCATCACCAAGGAATACATATTCAAGCGAGTTGACGACTGGATGAAAAAGTACGTGGGGGCGGATTATAAGTATACCTTCGGCTTTACGGAAACGGACTTTATTGCAGACATGGATGCCATGACCCGTGCCGTGGTCTACGCCTCTTTCATGGGAACCTTCATGGACCATGGGGTAGAAATCTTTACGCCCTGGACATGGCGCGAGGGCATGTACGAGGTGGTTCATCTGTTTAGCCGCTACGGCAAGGAATACCGCGTCAACAGCCCCTCCAGCTTGGATTCGCTAGTTTCGGCATACACTATGGTGAATAGCGCGGGGGACTCTATGACGGTCATCTTGGTGAACCGTGCAGAAAATGCCGCCCAGTCGGTGGACTTGAACGTGACTAACTTCGAAATTGAAGATGGGAAATATACCACTCTTACGCTATCGGGCATTAGCGGGGAAACTTTTGTGTCCCATGAGAAGAATGCCCTGAAGTCGGGTACGGCATCCCTGCAGTCCCAGAAGGCCGCCCTTACGCTCCCCGCCAAGTCCATAACGGCGGTGCTGCTGAAGTCTTCTAAGCCGCAAGCTGTAGTGGACAGCTCGAAAAAGGATTCCTCCAAAACGAATCCGTCGAAAACGGATTACCTGACTCCTGTTGCCTATGGGGGAGGTATAACCCTGTTCCGCGAAAATAATTCCTGGTTTATTGACAATGCCGCCGGGAATGCAGAACGGGTCGATATTTTCAATAGCCTTGGACAGCGGGTTTATTCGCTGCAGGGTCTTGCAAAGGGTGCAATCCGTCTCCCTACCGAAAGCCTTTCTGCTGGCCGTTACCTTGTTCGGGTGTTGGGAACTTCTGGAGCAATCCTCCAGAAGGTTGTAGGACTCCGTTAAGGATTACTTAAACTCTTTCGCCCACTTGGGGACCACTTCGGTGGCTTTGCCCTGGATAAACACGTCGGTGTAGGGGTCGTGATCGGGAATCTCCAGGTTCAGGCAGGTGACCTTGGCCCCGAAACTCTTGGCAAAACTCTTGAATCCTGCCGCAGGGTACACCACGCTGCTGGTGCCGATGTAGACGAATTCCTCGCATTCCCGTAGGGCATCCTGGATCTGGTCCATGTACAGCGGGACTTCGCCAAAGAACACGATGTCGGGGCGTGTCTTGGCGCCGCAAATGGGGCACTTGGTCTCCAGAGTCTCTTCGCCAGTAAAACTGAATTCGTGATCCTCGTCCCGCACGCAGCGGAGTTTCATCAGGTCGCCGTGCATGTGGAGTACACGCTTGCTTCCGGCACGTTCATGCAGGTCGTCCACGTTCTGGGTCACCAGTAAGAACTCGTCGCCCAGACGTTCTTCCAGTTCGGCCAGGGCAATATGGGCGGCGTTAGGCTTGTGTTCCGGCAGGCCCTTACGCAGAAAGTTGTAGAAGTCCTTGACCCTTTTAGGGTCGCGACGGAGGGCGTCAGGGGTGCAAACATCCTCGATGTTCTCGTGTTCCCACATGCCGTCGTTTCCGCGGAAGGTGCGGAGTCCTGATTCGGCACTGATGCCGGCTCCTGTCAATACCACAAGCCTCTTTTTCATTTCGAAATCCCCACAAAGAATAGTGTTTCAGCTATTATGCCGTGCTCAAAGTCAGGAACGTACAGGCTCTCGTTTTCGCCATGGGCGGCACATTCCGGGTCTTCCAGGCCCGTCAGCAAAATCGGTATGTCCCCGAAGGTCTTGCGGAACAGCTCTGCGCCGGGGATGCTGGCCCCGCAGCCAATGAACTTGGTCTCGCTCTTGTAGGCCCGTGTCATGGCACTTGCCATTTCCTTGAAGAAGGGGTGGCTGGTGTCGGTCACGAAGGGGTTTGCGCCGTCCTCTTCCTTGATTTCACATTCAAGACCGTCGGGAACATTGTTCTTTATAAAGTCTACCAGCAGGCGAGTGCAGCGGACCGCATCCATGCCGGGGGCAAGCCGTATGCCTATGCGGGCATAAGCAGTATCCTGCAGCACGTTTCCAGCGTTGGTGCGGCTCCCGACCTGCATGGTGGTTACCACGATGGAGGGGCGTCTCCATAGGGAAAGCAGAATTTCCTCTTCGCTTACCTTCAGCTTGACCGAGTCCAGCACGCCGCCGTCCTTGCGGAAAATCTTTTCGGTCATGCCCAGGCTCTTGTAGGATTCCAGTTCCTCCGTGGTAGGGGGGACAAGGCCTTCTTCGAATCCGGGAATAGTGATGGAGCCGTCGGCCTTGGTCATGGAGGCGATAATCTTGCAGAGTTCCTGTCCGGGGTCCGGAATGGGGCCCGACCAGCTTCCGGAATGGAGGGGCGCCTTGGTGGCGCGGAGTTCCACGTTGATGGCGCTCATGCCCCTGAGGGTAGTGGTGATGGAAGGCGTTCCCTTGGCGAAGTTCCCCAGGTCCGCCACGACGACGGCGTCGCATTTCAGCAGGTCGGCGTATTTCTTCAGCAGGTCGGCAAAGCCTTCGCTACCCGATTCCTCTTCGCCCTCGATGATGAACTTTAGGTTCGGGCCCTTGTCGCCTAACAGCTTGCGGACCTGTTCCGCGGCGGCCAGGTGGGTGACGATTCCCGCCTTGTCGTCGGCGGTTCCACGGCCGTAGAGCCGGTCTCCCTTCAGCACGGGTTCGAAGGGCTTGGAGTTCCAGAGAGCCTCCCGCATGGGGGGCTGCACGTCGTGGTGGGCGTAAAGCAGTACCGTGGGCCTGTCCGGGCTGGTAAGGCTTTCGGCATAGACCGTGTGCCTGCCGCTTTTGGGCGTCAGGAACTGGATGTTGGTGTAGCCGGCCTTTTCAAAAAGTGCCTTTACCGCCTCTGCGGATTTAGTCACGAATTTTTGGTCAAAATTGTCAAAACTGATGGAGGGAATACGCACCAGGTCCATCAGGGTTTCCAGATAGCGGGGCATGTTCCCGTGAATTTCTTTTTCTATGGACTGTTCCACCTTTTGTGCCTCATTTTTTCTTAAACATACAATAATTTTTTTGTTTTGTATATATCTGTTCCAACTTGGAATAGCAAATACAAATTCTTTCTGTGCCATGTCGTTTGACATGGCTATATTAATTGTTATTTTGCAAGTGAGTGGGAATAGGGGTGCTTTCCTTGAAAAGAATCGTATCATTGTTTTTTACGGCTGTATTTTTTGCCTCATGTGGTGGAGGCGGAGGTGGTGTTGCCGCCGTTTCCTCTTATGCAGACCTTGAAGATTGTTCTTCAATAAATGAGGGAACCGTTCGTTTCGTCTCCGAAGAAAATAAACAGTACCGCTGTGAAGGTGGACAATGGAAGGAATACGAAAACACGATGTCCCCTTTTGGCGGATCTGGTAATCAGAGCGGCAACACCGGTTTGCCAATTGGCGGAACCAATGGACAGAATGGCAGTTCTGGTTTATCGGTCGGCTTGCCTGGTGGAATGTGTTCCTTTGAATCCTCTTTTATAGAGTCTGATGATTTATGCTTTATTAAAACAGATTACAAGACTTATATTAGGATAGATGAAAAATGTCATGAAGATGGTGTAATCATTCCTGATTGTATGGGGTCTACGTACGTCGCATACTCTGATGTAAAAAAATCGGTTACATTGACGGAAACGGCTTGCACTGCAACAAGTGAAATAGGAGCACAGGAATTGCAACAAGCACGGCTGTATTGCGATACACTAGAGAATCTTGCAAAAAATACAAGACTGCAAAAGTATGGGGTCTCTATTAGCTGCAATTTGAATATGCTGGGAAAACCTGCATATGAGTCTGGATCAATGTCAATCTATTTGTTCGGAGCAGGTTTCATGAATGAGTCGTGGAATAATCCAGCTTCTCTATCCTCGATATATTACAGTATCAATTATGGGCCATATCAGCTGAATACTACTCGACTGGAAGAAGCAGATAAATTAGAGGAATATTGCACATCTCGTGAAAAATGTGATATTTTTGGTGCTGTTACTAAATCGATTGAAGCGTCGTGCATGGCAAAAAACATGTCTGGTACAGGCTTGGACATTGTGTATGCTATTGATTACTCAATGCTATAAATGATTTTCTTGTTTATTAAGCTTTTTTGGGGACTACCTGGTTCCCGATTCCCCATAGCAGTTTTGTTCTTTTTTTATAATTAGTGTGTATGACTTTTCAATGCACGAATCACGAATATTATTTGCAATTCAGTGACAAGGTTTTGGCCCTGATTCGTCGGATTTTTCGCAAGTCCCCGGAGTTCAGGCACGACTCCTTTAGGCATGTGGCTAGGTTCGCACCGCTTATTCCGTTTATGGGAGGCCGTCCCGACCTGAGCAAGACCCTCAAGCGGGTCATTACCTTCCCGGACCACAGCAATTCCCTGTATTTCGGTTGCCCCATCATCTTGGCCGCCGGAGCCAACAAGACTGCTCTGCGTATCAAGGACTTTGCCAACGTGGGTTTCGGAGGCATTACCGTTGGCACCGCCACCCGACACTTTAGGGAAGGGAACACCCACCGCCCTCGTATCGGATTCCTGGAAGAGGACCGGGCCATCTACAATAGCATGGGGCTGAACAACGAGGGCGTAGATGTCATCGCCAAGCGTGTGGACGAACAGCTGGTGAAAGCCCACAAGGCGGGCCTCTGCGTAGGGATTTCCGTGGCGGAGACTCCGGGCCTTACCGACCCCGAAGAAAAGATCAAGGACATCATCGAGAGTTTTACCATCGCCTACAAGGCGGCGGACTACATCGAGATTAACGTGAGCTGCCCCAATACGGGGGAGTCCCGCGTAGACTTGGATATGACTTTCTCGGAACGGATTTTTGATGAAATCATGAAGATCCGCAACAGCCTCGGAATTCGCAAGGCCGTGTATGCCAAACTCAGCCCTGACCTGATGGAACGGCATCTGATTTCCATCATGGAAATGCTGGTCCGTACCGGCGTGAACGGCGTGGTGGTGGGGAACACTTACCCTACGGCAAAGATCAGTGAACTTCCGGTGTCCGTGACCCGCGAAGACCTGACGCCCCTTAGGGCCGATGGAGACTGTGGCGGACTTTCGGGAAGGCCTCTTTATGAGAACATGGTTTGGAACGTGAAGTACATTCGGGAACATTACCCTCAGATGAGCGTCATTGCCTGCGGCGGTATCGACCATGGCTACAAGATTTACGACCTCATCAAGATGGGGGTAGACGCCGTGCAGTGTTACTCTGTGGTGGCTTTCCGCTGGATGGCGGCCCATGCCATGCGGGCAGAACTTGCGGATGCCCTGCTGAACGACGGCTACAAGTCCCTGGGCGAATACGACGACCGCAATCCAAAGCCGGTTAAGGCTGTCTAAAGGGAAAAATCCAAGAAAAAAATGAATCGCTTAATTCTCCTTCGTGGTATTGTATTCTTCCTTCTCGCCAGCACAGTCTCTTTTGCCGCCCCCTGGCTTGGACTGTCCTATAAAAAGGCTCAGTACGAAAATCACTTGGCTTTAGACATTGTCGGAGTACACCCGGAGTCAGGGTGCTTTTCGGCGGGCATCGTTTCCGGTGACAAGCTGATAGGCGTAGAAGGAAAAGTTCTGACGGACATGTCCCAGTTGCAGGTCATAATGGCCGGTGCAAAAGCGGGCAAGAAGGTAAAGGTGGAAGTCTTTCACGAGGGCAAGAAAAAGTCCCTTACCGTCGCCCTCACGGAACGTCCCGATGACATCAGCAGCCTGACGGGTTCTGCCATCGGGAGCAAGATTGCCAACTTTGGCGAGAACTTCTACAAGAACGGTGAAAAACGCAAGGCCAAGCCCAAAGCTACCTTGCTGGACTTCTGGGCCACCTGGTGCGGCCCATGCCGCAAGACGCTCCCGGTGCTTGCCAACATCTACAAGAAGTATGGCGACAAGGGGGTGGAAATCATCGGGATATCCAATGAGGGCTTGGACGAACTGAACGCCTTTTACAACCAGGTTCACGCATCGCCCTATCCGCTATATCGAGACGCAACGCAGGACCTATGGCACCGCTACGGGATTCGTGCGGTTCCGACCCTCATGCTGTTGGATAAAGATGGCTATATCAAGCGGGTATGGAGCGGTGCCCCTACCGAATACATGATAGAGCAGCTACTTAAGGATTTGCTGTAGCAGAATCTTTGGCTGTGGAATCTGCAGCAGGTGCTTCAGCAGCTGGAGCTTCCGTGGTGGGTGCCTCTTCGGCAGGAACCATTGCGGAGGCCGCCTTTTGCAACGAAGCGACAACCTGTTCGTACTCTTCCTTGGAAATACGCTTGTAGCCCGTGACGATTCCTCCGAATTCATAGTAGGCGGAATCTCCCTTTACATTCATCTTGTATTCCATGTCCAGGGAGTTCTTGCCACGAAGTGCTCCGTTTTGGATAGTGGCTTTCAGGTCGCCATTAATGTTACGGATGGTATAATCCGTGCCATTATCGGTCAGCACTTCAAAGGCCATGTTCTCTTCGCCCAGCCAGCAGCCGGTGTAGTTCACGTTAGACTCTCCGCAGCCGAAAAGGAGCAGGGAGGAAAGAGTCAAAGTTGCAAAAGGTATAATCTTCTTCATGTGTTATAAAATAGTATTTTTTCTCTGAAAATGAAGCATCTGTATCTTTTGGCACCGATTCTTGCCCTTATGGCCATTGTAGGAGTCTATTGGCTTATCAAGACTAATAGTCGGCCCATTCCGCGGTATGATTCACCGGAAACCGAAGAGGACTGGAGTGCGGAGGATTACTACAAACATTTGAACGTCAAGCCCTTTGGTGGTCGAGAGGTCCATAGGCTGTTGATTAAGCGTACCAAGCAAAAGCCGGGCGTGTACTTGGAGAGCCTGGAACCGGCCATGGACACGGCGGGGCTGGAAGTGGTCAATGCCTTTCATCAAGTAATGGGTGACGACTATGTGCCTGTCATAACCAGTGGCAACGACTGGCCTTACCATGCAAAAAAATCCAAGCACTACGCGAACAAGGCTATTGATTTCAGGATAAAATACATCCCCTTTGAAAATCGCAAGGAAATAGTAGAAAAAGTTCAAAAGCAGCTAGAGCCGCGGTTCCGCATTATTTGGGAACGGGGCGAAGCCGAACACTTGCATGTGGAACTAGCAGACTAATTACTTGCAGCACCTAAACCCTACGCTGGGGTACTGGTTCTGCGGGTAGAAGCTGAACTTCTTTTCGGTGCACTGGCTTCCGTTGTTGGTGTTCCAGGCACCGCCGGCTACGTAGAACATGTTGGGATGTTCCTTGCTGGCCGTTGACGTCCATTCCCACAGGTTGCCGTTCATGTCATACATGCCCCACCAACTGCGGCACTGTTCCTTGCGGCCACTGCGCTTGGCTGCCTTGGTGTTGGTATTGCACTTGTTCTGTTTGTAGGCACTGCCGTAAGAGTACTTGGTGCCGTCCTTGCCTTTGCATGCGGCTTGCCATTCTTCTAGGCTGCACAGGTGTTTGCCTGCCTGTTCGCAGAGGCTTGCGGCCTGTTCTTGGCTTACCATGTCACGAGGATTCTCGTCGGGAACATTCGGGTATTCGTAGGCGTCCACGCAAACCGTTTTGCCGCCCACAGGAACGGGGTAGGCGTTCTTTCCGCAAATGTTGTCGCTGGCCATGTCGTACTTGGCTTCTTCCCAGGGCGTGCGGTTTCCTACGGAGTCTTCGGCAAAGAAGAACACGGAGCCGGTCTTGTTGTATTCTATGGCTTTATCTGCCTCTTGCGGGTGAAGGGTGTCGCCAATGGAAAGGTAGGTCTTGCACTTGATTTCATCGCACTTGACCTTCAGCTTGACGGGGTCGTAGTAACGGCCTGCAGGGGGCGTGATTTCGGCGTTGGGCGGAACCTGGTCCGCCGCCCTGATGCTGTCCTGTATGCGTTTCTTTTCCAGAGAATCGGCCCTCGCTTTTTCCAGTGCGGCGAGGCTATCGGCAATGTGTTTTAGACTGTCTTTGCGGGCCTGGTCCAGGGCGGCGAGACTGTCGCGGACATGCCGCAGGCTATCCCGCACGTGGCGGATGCTGTCCTGGTTCAGATTCTTGTTGAGAGCGGCTAGGGAATCCGCTATCCTCAGACTGTCTGCCATACGCAAGCTGTCCGCAAGCCTTAAACTGTCGGCGATGCGTGCCTGTTCCAGGGCGGCAAGGCTGTCGGCACGCATCTGCTCCAAGCGGCGCAGGCTGTCCAGGATGTAGCGTTGCCGGGCTTCCAGTTCGGTTTCCTGCTGGCGGCGCAATGCCTCTTGCTTAATGCGGTCCAGGTGGCATTGCACAATAAAAAGGCACAAAAGCAAAAGGAACATGAGTACCAGAATGGCAATGTTCTTTTTCTTGCGTTTTTTCTTTTCCAAATCTTTTTCGGTATTCGTATCAGCCATAAAAAACTATTTCTTGGGTTCCAGTTCCGGTGCTTCCACTCTTTCGTCCTTGAAGAGTTCGCCCCAGTGCCGCTTGATTTCGAATTCTACTTCCTTGATGCTCAGGTTGCGGCGCAGGTTGGAACGGTAGGCAATGGAAATGTAGCCTGTTTCTTCGGAGACCACAATGACCAGGGCGTCGCACTCGGTAGCGAGGGCGTGGGCTGCACGGTGACGCATGCCGTAGCCGGTATCGCCGCCGGCGTTGGCGGTGGGCATGGGCAAAATACAACCGGCTGCCACAATGCACTTGCTGTTCAGCAAAACGGCACCATCGTGCAGGGCGGAGTTGGGGAAGAACAGGGAGCGGAGCAAACGGGAACTGATTCGAGCGTTCAAAATTTCGCCGGTCTCTTCATAGTTACGCAGGCCCACACGCTTTTCCAAAACAATCAGGGCACCAAAGCGGTTCTTGGCCAAGTCCTGCACTGCGGTAGTAATGGACTTGGTAACATCGTCCAGACCGCTGGGGTGGAAAAAGATGGATTGCCAGTTGGCACGGCTCACCGCCTGGCCTATTCTGGTCAGGGCACTACGGATTTCGGGCTGGAATAGGATCACGATGGCGATAATTCCTAGGGTCGCCAGGTTGCTGATGAGCCACAGCAGGGTGTGGAGTTCCCACCACTGTGCCAGGAACCAGGCCACCACGATAAACAGGCCGCCAATAATCATCTGCACGGCACGGGTTCCGCGGAACAGCTGGAACACGTAATAGAGGATAATGGATATAAGCAGGATATCCAGAATGTCCGCCATGCGGACATCTATAATGTCGAACAGTTTAAACAGTACCATTGGACCTCATAGCCTCCAGGTAAAGTATAGATTCTTTTGCTTCCTTTACGTCGTGGACCCTGATGCAACTGGCCCCGCCAAGGGCTGCAACAATGCCTGCCGCCACCGTGGGGACAAGCCGGTCGCTGGATTCCAGGCCGGGAATTTTTCCGATATAGGACTTGCGGGAGGTGCCTATCAGCACGGGGTAGCCGTCTTGCAGAAAGTCCTCTACGGATTTCATCAGGTCGATGTTGTCCTGTACGGACTTCCCGAACCCGATTCCTGGATCCACACAAATTTTCTCTTTTTCCACCCCCAGGTCCAGCAATTTTTTCACCTGCACTAGTAATTCCTGCCGCACTTCCTGTACCACGTCCTTGTAGGGCGTAAAGTCCTGCTGCATGGTGCCGAAGTTTCCACGGATGTGGTTCAGTACCACCGATGCCCCGGTTTTTGCCACCACGCCAGCCATGTCGGAGTCCATGGTGCAGGCACTGATGTCGTTGACAATGTGGGCTCCAAGCCGCATGCATTCGGTGGCCACTTTCGCCTTGACGGTATCTACCGAGATAAAGAATTCCCGATTTCCGGGATTGTCCAGGTCTTGGGAGATTCCTTTTAGCTGCGCAAGACTCTCTACCACGGGGCATACCCGGTCCATTTCTTCCTGTTCGCTTACAGGGGTGCTTCCGGGACGGCTGCTTTCGCCGCCAACGTCCAGGATGTCAGCTCCTTGCTGCAAAAGTTGCACGGCATGCTCGTAGGCGGACTGCGGCGTGTCGTGCTTGCCTCCGTCAAAAAAACTGTCCGGCGTCACGTTCACGATGCCCATGATCAAGGGCATCTGGCTTGGCTTGAACAGACGGTTTCCCACCTTCCAGCCAAGGGCATGATTGCTTTCCAGGACAGTCTTGAACATGGCTTAAGTGGGATCCGAATCTACGGAGTTGGTGGCAGTTTCGGGATTGGACACTACAGGCGTTTCCGAACTGACTGGGGCCACGGGGGGCTGTTTTCCCGGATCCGGCGGGGGAGTGTCCTCTTTCTTTTTCTTTGCAGCCATTTCTTCCAAGGCCTGGTACTGGCGGCTTTTCTTGGTGCCAGTCAGTTTTTCGCCTGCCATGACCTTGTCTATTTCTTCGCGGTCTAGGACTTCGAATTCAAACAGCGCTTCGGCAAGGTCGGTAAGTTTTTCTTTGTTGTCTTCCAGCAATTTCCGTGCGGCCTGGTCCATGCGCTTGATAAGGGAATTGACGGCGTTGTCGATTTTCTCTGCCATCATCTCGGACATTTCCTTGGGCTTGGAAATCTCCCTGCCCAAGAACACTTCGCCGTCGGTGCGGCTATAGCACACGGGTCCAATGTCCTCGTCAAATCCCCATTCCGTAACCATCTTGCGGGCAAGTTCGGTGGCCCGCTGAATGTCATTGCTGGCACCTGTGCTCTGGTGGTTGAAGAAGATGAGTTCCGCCAGACGGCCAGACATCATGATCATGATGCGCTCTTCGGCGTATTCCCTGCTGTAGCTCACCTGGTCCCTTTCGGGCAGGCTCATGGTAATGCCCAATGCACGGCCACGGGGGATAATGGTAATCTTGTGTAGGGGGTCGCTATGCTTGCAAAGCAGTGTCATCAATGCGTGGCCAGCCTCATGGTAAGCGGTGTGGCGTTTTTCTTCGTCGGTCATCAACAGGGTGCGGCGTTCTGCACCCATGCTGAGTTTGTCCCGGGCTTCTTCAAAGTCCAGCATGGTGACTTTCTTGTTGTTGAAACGTGCTGCTAGCAGGGAGGCTTCGTTCACCAGGTTTTCCAGGTCGGCACCTGCAAGTCCAGGTGTTCCCTTGGCTATGGCACGAACATCTACATCTTTATCCAGGGGGACCTTCCGCTTTTTCAGGTGCACCTTCAAGATTTCTTCACGGCCTTTCAGGTCGGGGAGTCCTACCACAATCTGGCGGTCAAAACGCCCGGGACGCAGCAGGGCCTTGTCCAAAACATCGGGACGGTTGGTGGCGGCAATCAGAATCACGCCTTCGTTAGCGGCAAAGCCGTCCATTTCCACTAGTAGCTGGTTCAGGGTCTGTTCGCGTTCGTCGTGTCCACCGCCCAGGCCCGCGCCACGTTGGCGACCTACGGCATCAATTTCGTCGATGAATAGAATGCAGGGGGCGTTCTTCTTTCCTGTTTCAAACAAGTCGCGCACGCGGCTTGCACCCACGCCCACGAACATTTCCACAAAGTCAGAACCCGACATGCTAAAGAAGGGCACGCCTGCCTCGCCGGCCACGGCGCGGGCCAAAAGGGTCTTACCGGTACCCGGAGGGCCAACTAGCAAAGCTCCCTTGGGAATGCGTCCGCCCAGTTGGTCGTACTTCTTGGGGTCTTTCAAAAATTCCACTAGTTCTTGCAAATCCTGCTTGGCTTCGTCACAGCCCGCCACATCGTTGAAGGTGGTCTTCTTTTTCGGGTCGTTGCTGATGATTTTCGCTTGGCTCTTTCCAAAGCTGAAGGGACTCTTGCCGCCACCGCCCATTTGGCGGCTCATCATGATGTAGAAGAAGGCGATAAGCAGTACTGCGGGCAAGAAGGCTACCAGGGTGTCAATCCAGGTGGTGGATTCGTGAATGACCTTCACCTTGACGCCCTTGAAGATTTCCCATGCGGTAATCTGCTCGTTGGAGACTTCCAGCATGTGGCTCTTGAATCGCTTGGTATTTCCGTTGTCCTTTTCGGATCGGGTGAACCGTGCGATGGCACTGCGTTTTTTGGCGGCCTGCTCTCGTTCTTCGGGAGTCATTTCGTAGGCACCCTCGATAATCACGCCGTCAGGAGTCTTTTGCAGGGAAAGTTCGGTAATGACCTTGGTGGAATCCCCCATCAGGGCCAAGAATTCCGTACGGGTGATGTCGGATTCCTTGTCGTTTCCGGTAAGGGGGAACATAAGGAACAGCATCAGGAGCATCACTGCAACAATGATGAAATTACGATTCTTGAAGGGCGAGGCTGGCTTTTTAGCTTGGCTCATTCTTATCCTTTTCTACAGTCTTTTTTGTACTTCCGCAAGATACAAATTTCTTGGCTTCTTCGGGGGTGCAGAACTCCCGAATCTGGACCGTATGGCCGATTTTGCAGATGGCACGCTTGCGGTAGACAGCATGGTGCGGGATTTTCACGTGGGCGGGCTCCCTGGAGTCGTAAAAGAAGCCGATGGGGAAGCGGAGTCCCTGTGCCGCAAGCCACAGGCGGAACACCTCCGAAAGGTCTGCGTTTTCGTGTGCCACAAGCACCTTGTGGAGTTTCTTTTTGTCGAGGGTGATTGTGGCGTGGAACTTGTCATTGCGAGGGCGAGCCCCGAAGCATTCTCTATCCGGCATTACCCCTTCGAACATTGCATCGCACGCTTCTATCACCTTTTCGTATGCCCTGTCGGCGAGCCCTGCAATCCTGCAGAGTTGCATTGTGGCTCCGGTGCATTCGCTTTCCAGGTGAGGGAGCAGTTGGTGGCGGATCTTATTGCGTGCGTACTGGGGGTCCGCATTGCTCTCGTCTTCGCACCATGTGAGGTTGTTTTCCCGTGCGTAGGCAAGTAGATCCGAGCGTGTGACATTTAGGAACGGACGGTAAATAAAATGTGAAGTGTGGGGTGTGGAATTATTCATTTCACATCCCACATTCCACATTTCGCACCTAACTTCCTGCATTCCCCTTAGCCCCGCCAGCGTCGTACCCCGGCGGATACGCATGTACAAGGTTTCTGCCTGGTCTCCTGCATGGTGCGCGGTGACAATCGTCATCCTGACCCCGGAGCCGAGGCGATAGGGGAAGGATCCAGTCCCGAAGTTCTCTTCCGCGATTTCAAACAATGCCCTATACCGTGCTTCTCTTGCGTTTTCTTCCAGCGAACCTTCGGCACCCTTGAGTGCCTCTCCGTTCAACTTCTTCAAAAAGAATGGAATTTCATGGAACTTGGCGAAATCCTCTACAAAGGCGGCATCCCTGTCCGCAGTTTCTTCTCGTAGCCCATGGTGTACATGGGCGATTCCCAGCCATTCAATACTGAGGGCTTCGCGGTTCTTTATAAAATAGTGGGCGAGGCAAATAGAATCCAGACCGCCCGAAACTGCAAGCAGCAGGCACTTGAATCCATGACGGCGAATGTTGTCGGCAATATCCAGAGACAAATGAAAAACCTTTACGGTATAAAGATAATAACTTATATTTGGCCCCCAAGGAGGCTGCTATGGCTAAAAGAGAAGCAAAAGAGAGTGCAATGTTGCGAGCCCTTCGCATAGACGGCTCCCAAAACGGAGCCACGTTACGGACCAGGGTGGTCCGCGACAAGACCAAGTACAACAGAAACGTTAAACACAAAAAGTCCCTCGCACAAGCGGGGGATTTCGCTTTTATTTTGCGTAGTAATTCCGGAAATCTTCCCAGCGGTAGTAGGGTGCGGCAGGACAGTTTTTGACGGATGCCGTATCGCACTTTACCGGCAAGGTCTGCTCTTTTTCGTTAAGCAGTGCCTTCACCAAGATGGGGGAGTCTTTTTTTGTGGACTTGTAGAATACCAGTTGCACATTGGCTGCCATAGGGACTAATTCGTAATCCCGCCACACCTTGTGTAGGTTCTCCATATCGCTGGTCTCAATGCCCGCGTTACCCATCTGCAGCAGCACCACAAAGGGGAATACCATGGTGTCGTGGCCGAACCGGAGCGTGGCGGACGGGGTACCCGCGGTTATTGCCTTGTCTGCAACTTCGATAAAATTCTTCAACAGGGGCTTGGCGTTTTCCAGGCCCTGCTTTTGGGCAAAGGGGTTGTTGCCCAGCACGCTGTACCACCAGGCGTTTTGCGCACGCCACCGGGCATAAAGTTCTTCTGCGGTCCACAGGTCGTCAAAACTGAATTCGATTTCGGGGCTGCCCTGCAGGCTATTGCCTATCTCGTAAATTTTGCTGTAAAGGTCGCCGGCGTTGATGTTTTTCTGGATGTAGACTGTGTCGTTGAACAAGGTGCGCATCATGCGGGAGGGGTCCACATGGCTGTACATTTTCTCGTTTTCTTTTTGCCAGGCCGGGGTGTTGGATTCGCTGATGATTTTCCCGAAATCCAGCGGGTTGATGAAACTCATCAGGTATTTGCCGGATTCCTGGTGGATGTTCAATTTGGGCTTTTGAGCCCGAAGTTCTTCCAGAAAGGCCGCCATGCTGACCACGCAGCGGACAGAAGTGCTGGCGTAGGCCTCCACATAGGCGTCGTTCTTGAAAATTTCCGGGAAGTTTTTCACCATGCGTTTGGCAATGCCCTGGTGCTGCTGCACGCCCAGTTGTGTCAGGTCGCCCGCGCGGGGTGCCGCATATTCCTCCAAGAATCTGGCACGTTTCAGCAGGTCTTTTCCCAGGTCGGTAAGTTTGCCCAAGGAATCGGCGCGGGCGAGAATGTTGTAAAGCTCGTGGTAATGGTCGGCGGGCTGGTGGAACCGGCTTCCGTGCCTGCCGTAGTGACTCAGGTAAAAGGGCTTGTAACCCGCAGGGGCCTTGGTGTATTTGACGGTTGGAGTGGGGTAGGCGTAGTAGTTGCTGCCCATCTTGCGGAAATCCTTGAGTATTTCAGCCTTGACGGAATCGGTCTGGGCAAAGGAAATGCTGGCAAAAAGGACTGCCAGCAGGGAGAGTTTTTTTAAAAATTTTTTCATGCAACTAACCAACTGTTATTAATGTGTGGTGTGTAATGTGTGATGTGTAATTTTACACTACACACTACACATTTTACATCTCACATTTTTTAAAGAAACAGCTTCTTGCGCCTGTATGGCAAGCGACCTGCGGCCCTTGCATGCGAACCTTGAAGAGCAGTGCGTCGGAATCGCAGTCTGCAGCCCATTCCACCACTGTCATCACGTTCCCGCTGGTGTCGCCCTTGTGCCAGTATTCCTTGCGGCTACGGCTCCAGAAAACCATCTCGCCACATTCGTGGGTGCGGCGGAGGGCCTCCTCGTTCATCCACGCCATCATCAGCACGTCGCCCTTGTCGGCGTCCTGCACGATGGCCGGAGCGAGCTTCACGCCGTCCACTTGGACTTCGAATTTTATCTCTTTGATAAGGTCTTCAAATTTCATAATTAGATCCTTCGACTTCGCTACGCTTCGCTCAGGATGACACGAAGGTCTTAGCCTCGTACCTGGCCGTTGCCGCGGAGAATCCACTTGTAGCTGCAGAGGCTTTCCACGCCCATGGGGCCGCGGGCGTGCAACTTGTCAGTAGAGATGCCCACTTCGGCGCCGAGGCCGTATTCGCCACCGTCTGCAAAACGTGTACTGGCGTTCACCATCACGCTGCTGCTGTCCACGTTGGCCACGAAGTAGTCCTGAACAGATGTGTCTTCGGCAACCACCGCTTCGGTGTGGCGGCTGCTGTTCTTTTCGATGTGGTCGCAGGCTTCGGCGACATCGTCCACGAACTTGACGCTTGCCTTGAGGGCGAGGTATTCATGGTGGTAGTTACTGTCGTCGCCGATGTCCTTGATGCGGCTATCGTGGCTCTGGGCGTCCTTGTTGCCAAACAGTTCCACGCCACGGTCGGCGAGGCAGTCCAGGAGCTTCTTGATGTTGGCATCATCGATGTGGCGGTCGATAATCACGCATTCCATGGCGTTGCACACGCCGGTGCGTTGGGTCTTGGCGTTGATCAGGATATTTACGGCCTTGTCCATATCGGCGGACTTGTCGATATACACGTGGCAGATGCCGTTGAAGTGCTTAATCACGGGAATCTTGCTCTGGTCGACTACGGCGCGAATCAGGCGTTCGCCACCACGGGGGATCACCAGGTCAAGGCAGTCGTTGCGCTGCAGGAGCATCCCCACCAGGTCGTGGCTCGTTTCGGTCACCAACTGCACGGCATCTTCGCTAACGCCGTTTGCGGTAAGCGCTGCGTGGAAGATTCCGGCGAGGCACTTTGCGGAGTTAAGGGATTCCTTGCCGCCACGCAAGATTACAGCATTGCCCGACTTGAAGCAGAGGCAAGCACCATCGATGGTCACGTTCGGGCGGCTTTCGAAAATGAAGAAAACGGAACCGATAGGCACGGCTACGCGGCTAATCTTGATGCCGTTCTTGAGTTCGCGGCTCTCGAGTACGCGGTTCAGCGGGTCGGCAAACGCGGCTATTTCTTCGGCGCCCTTGGCCATTGCTTCGATGCGGGCGTCGTTCAATGTGAGACGGTCCATCTTCGAATCGTCCAGCTTTCCGGCGGCGGCTTCCAGGTCCAGCTTGTTAGCGGCAAGGATTTCCGGCTTCTTCTCGCGGAGCATCTTTGCCACGAGGTTAAGCACTGCTCTGCGCTTCTCGGTGGTCAGCGTACGGAGGTTCTTGCTTGCATTCTTGGCGTTCTGGGCCAAAATATCGGAGTATTCTTCCAAGTTGGAATAATTTTTAGTCATGTTTTTAATATAGAAACTTGCTTTTTGGAAAAAAGGAAAGTATTTTGGGATTACAGGTTTGTTTTTATCCTCGACATTGAGTGGTGGTCTGGGGTATCGGACTTGGGTGAAGAACCTGGCGTTATTGCGCCGGGTTTCTTTTTTTATATCTTTATACCGTAAAATAAAAAGCGGTATGTAATGAAGATTTACAGTTGGAATGTCAATGGAATCCGTTCCGCCCTCAAGAAGGGGCTGGAAAACTGGTTCCGTGAGACAAACCCGGACATTTTGTGCCTCCAGGAAGTGCGTGCCGAGATGGACCAAATTCCCGAATCCATGGCCAAGCCCGAGGGCTACTTTGCCTACTGGAACCCCTGCCAGCGTAAAAAGGGTTACAGTGGGGTAGGTGTCCTGTCGAGAATCGAACCCGATGCAGTCAACTACGGCTTTGACATCGAGGAATTCGATGTAGAGGGCCGCGTGCTCCAACTGGTTTTTCCGGACTGGGTGCTCAACAGCATTTACTTCCCCAATGGCGGTTCCGGCGACGATCGTCTGGACTACAAGCTTCGCTTTTACGACGCCTTTTTGGAGAACAGCGAACGCTGGATTGCCGACGGCAAGCACGTACTCACCGTGGGCGACTACAACACCTGTCACAAGGAAATAGACATTGCCCGCCCCAAGGAAAACGAGAACGTAAGCGGCTTTTTGCCCATTGAACGTGCCTGGATGGACAAGTACGTAGAGCACGGTTTCGTGGATTCCTTCCGCAACCTGCACCCGGACACACGGGACGTTTACTCCTGGTGGTCCAACCGCTTTGGCGCACGGGGCAGGAACGTGGGTTGGCGTCTGGACTATGCCTTTGTAGACGAGGCCCTGATGCCCAACGTGGTCCGTTCCGAAATCCACACGACGGTTATGGGTTCGGACCATTGCCCCATCAGCATCGAACTGGAACCGCCCTTCGCTCCGTTGCCCATAAAGCCAGCATCTGCAGAAGCGGAAGTTCAATAGAAAAAGTCGCCCTTTCGAGCGACTTTTCTTTTAACTTGTCTTCGACAATTACGAGTGCAGGTATTCCACGATGGCGTCGTGGATGGTGGTGAACACTTCCCGCAGTTCCTCTTCGTCTTCTTCCAGGAGCGTTACGCGGAAACCCTTCAGGTCCGTGCAGAAGCTGGTGCTGGGCACCACGCAGATTCCCTTCGCGCCCAGCAGGTAGTACACGAAGCGGTAGTCCAGGTTTGTGGTCTTGCTGCACCATTCCTCCACTTTCTTCTTGATAATCGGGTTGTCGATCTTCAAAGTCTGGTGGCTGTTCAGCGTTCCTTCGCGGAAGATGATGGTGTTGTAGAACGCACCGTAGGTGGGGTTGAAGTACAGTTCCGGAATGTCCGAAAGGATTTCGTTGATGATGGCGCTACGGCGGCCAATCTTCTCGTTTAGTGCGGCACGGTGTTCGGCAAAGCGCTTGTCGCCCAGCACGCGGGGAATGGTCATTTGCGGGAGCGTGGTGGAGCAGACTTCCACCATCTTGGCGTTGTCGATGGCGCGGCAGAAGGCGTCGAACTGTTCGTCCTTGTCGCGGTTGTAGTATTCGGCCCAGCCGCAACGAGCGCCCGGCCACGGGTATTCCTTGGAAATGCCCTTGAGCGCGATGCCCGGAACGTCGCCGATGTATTCGGCCAGGGCGTAGGCGTGGGCGCCATTGTAGGTAATCTTGTTGTAGATTTCGTCGCAGATGATGAAGAGGTTGTAGCGCTTGGCGATATCCACGATCTTCTTGAGGATGTCCAGCGGGTAGACCATGCCCGTTGGGTTGTCCGGGTTCAGCACCAAGATGCCCGCGATGCTCGGGTTATATTTCACCTTATTTTCCAGTTCTTCCAGGTCCGGGTACCAGTGGTTTTCGGGCTGGAGCCTATAGGTGATGGGAGCCGTGTGGGCGTGGGCCGCTTCGGCGGAACTGTGGGTAGAATAGGCCGGGGCTGGTCCGATAATGCGGGTGTTCATGGAGAGCAGGCCGTAGATGGTGGCGATGGCGTCACCCAGGCCATTGAAGAACAAGATGTCATCGACGCTGATCTGAGCGCCGCCCAGCTTGTTGTTCTCCTTCACCAAGAATTCGCGGGTTTCCAGCATGCCCTTGGAGGGGCAGTAACCGTAGCTGCGGTTGGTCTTGGCCAGGTCCACCACGATATCCTTGATCCAGTCGGGCAACTGGCACTTCTTTTCGATGGGGTCTCCGATGTTTTCCCAGTGGATGGGGAGGCCCAGGGCCTTGAGCTGGTTTGCCTTCTTCACGATCTCGCGGATTTCGTAAGAGAGTTCCTTGGCACCTTCGCTCAATAGTCTTCTGCGCATTTTATGCTCCTATATAGGTATCGTAAATTCTCAAATTTTACTGCGTAATTATAGAATAATAGAACAGTGAAATTTCTTTAAGTTAATGGTTTTGGGTATGAAAAAAGCAGCCTTTTACGGGGCTGCCCTTGAAACCTTCAATCCGGGTTTCGCTTTATGCGTGCCGGACGCCTGATTCCTTGGACAGCCCCACAATAGCTCGGGCTGCTGCCGGGCTTGCTGCGATTGCCGCTATTGCGGTGTTCTGTTCAAAGAACTTGTTCATGTGCAAAAATATAGTTCCAGGTGCGGAAGTTGTCAAGAGGGGGAGGTCTCCCCCTGATTGCAGCCCCGGCTTCTAGTTGATGTCTCGCTGGAGAGAGCCTAGCGACCGATAGGGTCCACGCCGGGTCTTCCATCACCCCTTCGCCTAGGTGCTCCGCCCCTAAAACCCCTAAACGCAAAGAAGGTTTAATTGGGTTCCTGGATACTGCGGACGACAAATGATGTCATTAAAGAGCGCTATTGAAATTCCTTAAATATCCCTTTTTCTTCTTCATAGAAATCTTTTATTGCATTATACCAGCTATATTTCCTTAGATTACCTAAGGGCGCTGTTGTTTTTGGGGCTAATTGATGCATGTTGTCCTTAATGTTCAGAACATACAAGTATTTTTCCATCAATGATTTTTCTTTGTCTAACAATTCTTTTTCAGTATTCTTGTTTTTTATTTCGCCATCTTTTTTTTGATAATATTCTACTTTGAGTTTATCTATAAAACGATTCGTTTCGCCTTCCGCACGTTGATTTTTTGCAACAATACTTGAAATACTTTGCCTAAGAGTCGATAATGTGCCGCTTTTCACCGCTGACCATGCGTGTCCTTGATTTATATGCCAATTAAGTCTATCCCTGATGGATTCTTTCGCTGCTATCCCAACATAAATACAGTAAAGGTTGTCTTCTTTCTCAATAACACTTTCTACGGCTTTTAGTTTTACGTTTAACGCTTTAAGGATGGTTTCCAATTCGTCTTTCTTTGCCCACCATTTATAGTAACCAGGCTTATTTTCAATTCGCTTTAGGTTTTCTTTGTTCCGCAATGTTTTTGCGTCTATTATGGTTCCCTTCATTACTTGCCTCCATTCTGAAAAGTTTTAAGTTTGTCATCCTCCAATAGATCTTCAATTCCCAGAACACGTTTGCCGTTATAATTGAATATTTTGCAATTTAAATGTTTGGATAAATGCTTATAATAGTTTTTACCCGCAAATATGTAGAACATAGTGTTTTTTAGGTCGTAGATATCGCGTAGCTTTTTTAAAACGTTGTCAGCCCACTCCTTTCCGTTTTCCGTTTTTTTACCAGTTTCTTTGTTTATAACACTTGATTCTAATTTCACATTATACCATGTTATAATTTCATTTTTATTTAATAGATGATGCTTGGCAGAAATAATATAAAAGTCTTCACAGTCGTATTTCTTCCACCCGACATCCCTAGCCAATTTGAATGTCGGTCCATCATAAAGATTCTTGGCTGCGAATTGTTCCTTGTGGTTTTCTTTGGCTGCTGAAATTTTTTTCCCACTGCATCCAATTAATGCGATTCGTCTCATAATAATTTTCCTTTTGTTAATCGATTACACGGATTTTTTTTGTCTCTGAATGACAAACACAAACTATTATATTCAGTCTAAAGTAAATTAAAATTTCCATCTCGGAACAAAAAATTTACAGGAAAATGACTTTTTAAGCATTTTTTTTGCAATTTGCATAAAATTGCAAAAAAAATAATGAAAAATTTTGCAAAATGCGTGCAAAAATTATATATTTGCAGAAAAAAGGAGCTCTTTATGGCACAGGCTACAGTTTCCGCACGTATCGACAGCAAGGACAAGGAAAGTTTCGACAAGTTCTGCAGCAATGTAGGGCTGTCCACGTCTGCCGCCATCTACATGTTCGTGAAAAACGTCATCAACGAACGCCGCATCCCCTTCGAAGTCCGCGAACCCTCCGTCCGCTACAACGCAAACGACATCGAAGCCCTCAAGAAGGGTATCGAGCAGTTGAACGCCGGCAAGGGCGTTGAACACGAACTTATTGAGGTGGATGACTGATGACAATGCCAACCGTTTGATTTATCGAATTAACGGCGAGTTTATCGATATCCTTTCGTGTAAAGGACATTACGAGAACGTTTGATTAAAAAGTATTTTTAATGTCATGACCCACGGAACAATATACGATCCTATCCGCAAGAAGGACGTGCCCGACACCCCCGAAGAGCGGGTGCGTCAGGCGACGGTTCAGTTTTTGCTGAACGAGGTCAAGGTGCCTGCCCACCTGATTACGGTGGAGTTCGCCCTTTCGATGGTGGACCCGAAGACTGATGACCGGGCAGATATTGTTGTCAGCAATTTCCGCGAGAGTGCTACGCTAGACAGGCCCTGGCTTTTGGTGGAATGCAAGGCTCCAGGTGAATACACTTGGGAAGGTTTGCAGGTTCAGCTGAACAAGTACCTGAAAATACTCACGCCCAAGTACGTGATGCTTTCGTTGGGCGATGGGGTGCGGTATTTCGAGTTGGATGCCGTCACTAAGAGATTCGTGAAAATCGAGAATTTGCCGGAATACCAGTGATGGCTTTATTCGGGGCGTGACGCTTCTTGGATGCCCTCGGGCGGGTATTCGAAGGAGCGGCGTTCCGCAATCCACTTGCGGACGGCCTCGACCGCGCGGGCGCCCAGAATCTCTTTCTTGTTCTTCTTCTTGAGACCCTCGTGGTGGGGAAGCAGCCCGAAGTTGAAATTCATGGGCTGGAAGTCTTCGTTTTCTTCCACAAGGCGGTTCATGAGGGAGGCGATACAGCTCTCATCCGGGAGCGGGTCCGCGTGTCCGTGCAAAATGGTCTGGGCCATGTTCCAGGCGGCATACCAACCAGTGGCCACCGCTTCGGTGTAGCCTTCAGAACCTGTAATCTGGCCTGCAAACCAGGTAGGCGGGATGTCCTTGGCGCAGGGAAGGTCCGGGCGCAATCTTAAGGTGGCGTCCAAGAACTTGGGCGATTCGATGAATGTGTTGCGGTGCATGCAGCCCAGGCGGGCGAACTTTGCATTGCGTAAGGCCGGCACCATGGTGAATATTTCCTTCTGGGTACCCCATTTGAGGCGGGTCTGGAATCCTACCATGTTGAAAAGCGTCTTCTGCTTGTTTTCGGCGCGGAGCTGGATTACTGCGTACCACAAATGTCCGTTGTTTCCAAGCCCAAGGCCGATGGGACGCATGGGACCGTGACGGAGCGTTTCGTAGCCGCGGCGGGCCATTTCTTCGACGGGCAGGCAGCCCTCAAACAGTTCGTTCTTTTCGAAGGGGCGGGGTTCCACGGCTTCGGCCTCGCATAGCTTGTGCACGAATTCGGTGTAGGTCTCTTTGTCCAGGGGACAGTTGATAAAGTCTGCCGTCTCGCCCTTTTCCCAGCGGTTGCGGTAGAAGGCGTGGTTAAAGTCGATGCTGTCGGTTTCCACCACAGGGGCGATAGCGTCGAAGAAATGGAGGCGCTCGCTACCCAGCCGCTTGAATATATCGTCGGCGAGCGCGTCGCTGGCCAGCGGCCCCGCCGCGACTAGGGTGGGGCAGTCCCCAGCAAGGCTGGTCACTTCTTCGCGATGGAGCGTGATGTTCGGAGATTCCGCAATCTTTTTCTCGACGGATTCGCTGAAGATGTCCCGGTTTACGGTCAGGGAATCCCCTGCGGGTACGGCCGCTTCCCGGGCGGAGTCCAAAAGGAAACTCCCCAGCATGGTGAGTTCCTGCTTTAAAAGCCCGTGTGCGGAGGTAATGCCAAGTGCTTTGAAACTATTGGAACAAACTAGTTGAGCCAGGTGCCCGTCCTTGTGGGCGGGTGTCTGCCTTACCGGGCGCATTTCGTAAAGGTCCACTTGGAAACCGCG
>CACXIR010000016.1 GCA_902767785.1 Fibrobacter succinogenes
CGTTTCCGATTTTCGGTAGTGGGCGATAACGGATTCGAACCGCTGACATTCTGCTTGTAAGGCAGACGCTCTGAACCAACTGAGCTAATCGCCCGTAATTAGGGTTGCTTGTCCTGTTTCTTGCCGCCAAAGAGGATTCCGATAGGAATGACCACCAGGTAGGCGAGGACCAGGATAAGGGGTGCAACCGTGAGACTGACCGGATTATCTGCCGGTCCCGTAGCGAGACAAGCAAAGCCGACAACGAGCAAAAGAATGCCAATCGCAATGAGAATGATATTCTTTTTATTCAACATTTTTCAGTCCTTAAGATTACACGCCAAATATACAAAGATTATGGACGTTGTCAACCGATTTTTGCGTTTTTCTCGCTAAAAACCTTAATGTCCGAACGTCACTTTTGTCCCGGATACTTGACCCGGGTGTGGTAGGTGCCGTCCAAGCTGTGAAGGAACGCTTGCTCCAGCTTGAACAGTTCACGCACCGACAGGTTGCATTCGCTGAACTGTCCTTCGTTGAAACGCCCTTGGATGGTGTTGTGGATCATCTCTTGCAGGGCTTCGGAATCCATGTTGGACATGGAACGGCTGGTTGCCTCGATGATGTCTGCCAGCATGAGTATGGCGGTCTCTTTGCTTTGAGGCTTGGGACCTTTATACTTGAAGTCTTCCAGGTTGACGGTCTTGCTGGGGTCTTCCTTGGCGGCTTCCGTAGCCTTGTGATAGAAATACTGGATGATGGTGGTGCCATGGTGTTCCAAAATGCCTGCTGCCACAAGCTCGGGAATCTTGTATTCCTTGGCCAGGGCATAGCCTTGGGTCACGTGTCCGGTAATAATCTTTACAGACTGGTTGGGGTCCATGGAGTTGTGGGGGTTGATTCCCTGCTTCTGGTTTTCGGTGAAGAATTCAGGGCGCATGGTCTTGCCAATGTCATGGTACAGTGCCATGACGCGAACCAGCAGGGAGTTTGCTTCGATGCTTTCTGCCACTTTCTCGGCCAGGTTCGATACCTGGATGCTGTGGTGGAAGGTGCCGGGGGCAAGTTCCGAAATGCGCTTGAGGGCGGGGCGGTTGAAGTCGGACATTTCCATGAGGGTGAGGACCGTGGTAATTCCGAAAATACGCTCCATCAGGTGTACAAAGAAGGCAGACGCTATGGCGACGCACACGCCAAGGTTGGCACTGGCCGCAATGAGCGTTTGGTAGAAAGCTTCAAAGCCCAGGCGGTTTCTCAGCAGGAACATGATGCAGATTGCTGCCGCCATGGTAATGACGCCCACGATAATGGCGTAGATGAACTGCACGCGGTAACGGATTTTCGACAGGGGGAACAACGTGATGATCAGAACGGCCAGGACCGCGATGGTGGCGGCCAGGTCGTAGCCGTTGAGGATGCCGAATACCGTGGTAGAGACCACGGAGAAGGCGAGGCCAAGCCTATAATTAAACAGCACGGTCGCGATGACGGGCGTAAGGGCGAAGGGATAAAGCCACATGTAGTCTACGCCTTCGGGCAGCACCATGGCTTCGGGCCTGTTCAGCGAGTTGGAAAGGTAGTGTACCGCCCAGAAAGCCACGAGCTGAATTACCGAAAGCAGCACCAGGCTCCACAGCTGCCGCGGAGACTTGAAGTGGCGTACGGTATCGTTGTAGAAGAAGTAGAAGAAAAATGCAATAATGATGAGGGCGAGGATGATTGCCTGTCCGTAGGGGGCCGTAAGAGTCCTGGAGTTTTCCTCTTTTTGCTGGGCCTGCTGCAGGGCTTCGATCTTTTCGATGATTTCCTTGGTGATGGGGGTGCCCTGAGTCACGATTTCCATGCCGCGGGGGACCATGCCCTTGATAAGCGTAACTTTTTCCCGAGCTTCTGCCTTTCTTGCATCGGTCTCTTTTTCCAGGTAGAACACGTTGGGAAGGGCGAACACGTAAAGGACTTCGTAAAAGGCACTCTGCAGGCCTTGATCGCTGGGGAATGCTCGTTGCAGTTGGGCGAAGGCTTCGTCGATCCTGCGCTGCAGCGGCTGGATGGCGCTGGTTTCCAGCGTCATTTCTTCACTGTCCCTGATCATGGCCACGGTGGTCTTGTTGTATACCAGGTGCTTGATTTCCTGGATGTTGTAGGATTCCATGAACAATCGCAGTTCCGTTTCCGTTTTAGCTAGGAGGGTGTTGGAAATGCCACGGTTGAGCATTTGGGTAAATACCGACATTATGGAATCCCTGGCCTTGGAATTTTGGCTCAAGGGCTTGATGGCGGTAATGGAGAGGCGTTGCTTCAGGCTCTCGTATACGCGGGAAGCCTGCTGCACCTTCATTTGCAGGGTGTCCGCATTTTCCGAGTTTGCGCCCAGGGCGTTGATTTGCGCTTGAAGGCTGCCATACAAGGCCAGCTTGTGCAGGAACTGCTTCAAGTCTTCGCCAATGCGGTTGGTCTCGTCGGTATTGAACTCGAAGATAGCGCTGACCTTTTCTTCGGCACGCTGCCGTTCTATTTCGATTTCCTGCTTGGACTTGGGAATGTCGAAGTTTATGGGGGAGATGATAGTGCGTGTGCTAAGCTGACCCAGGTGGGGGTGGTCTGCCTGCAGCGCGATGTTCTTGTCGGGGAACAACACGATAGCTACCAGGGCTACCAGGATGCAGCCCAGGGTCAGGTGTAATTTCTTCTTTTTCTTTTTCATCACGAATCCTTTTGTTCGTATGCGGACAAAATATCTTTGACCAGATGATGCCTCAGCACGTCTGTTGCCGTAAATTCAATTTGCGCGATGCCCTTGATTCCTCGCAAAATGGACATGGCGTGTTCTAGTCCGGATTTTTGCCCCTGCGCCAGGTCTACCTGCGAGGTGTCGCCGGTGATGATGGCCTTGCTGTGGGGGCCAAGCCTAGTGAGGAACATCTTCATTTGGGGGACGGTGGTGTTCTGGGCTTCGTCCAAGATGATAAAGGCACGTTTCAAGGTACGCCCACGCATATAGGCGAGCGGGGCCACCTCGATGGCTCCCGATTCCTCGTAGCGGCGGAGTTTTTCTGTTGGCAGGAGTTCCGATAGGCTGTCGTGGATGGGCCGCAGGTAGGGTGCGATTTTTTCTTTCAGGTCGCCAGGCAAAAAGCCCAGGGATTCGCCGGCTTCCACTGCAGGTCGGACCAGGCATATCCGTTCGGCTTCTTTGCGTTCCAGGCTGGCTACGGCAAGGGCCACGGCAAGGAAGGTCTTGCCTGTTCCCGCAGGCCCTTTGGCAAAGATGACGTCGTTCTTTTCGACGGCCTTGACCAGTTCTGCCTGGGAGGGGGTCTTGGGAGCGATGGCGATCCCGAAGCGGTTCCTTAGGATAGGAGCCTGGTCCAGGGAAAATTCCTGAGGCGTGCCAGCGGAATGGGACCCTAAAAGGCGCTCTACTTGGCTGACCGTAAAGGACTCGCCCCGCTTTGCAGCCATTTTCAGCTGGTCCAGCACCGACAGGAGGCCGGTCAGGTCTGCGTTTTTTCGGGGCTTTAGGGTAAGGCCGGGAAGCCGAGTCTGTATCTCAACACAAAAACGGCCTTCCAGCAGGCGGAAAACCGTTTCATTTTCTCCCGAAACCAGGCGTTTCAGGTTATCAGAGATGGAATAATGCTCCAATCGTCCTACTCGGCGTCGGGACGTTCCACAGGAATGCCCAACTTGTTCTTGGCGTCGAAGATCTCTTTGCGGAGCTTGTGGTTCTCTTCGGTGAGGGCCATGGCTTCGTCTTCGTTCTTCTTCAGCTTGTTTTCGTCAATCTTTTCCTTCTGGACGGCAGCTGCGCCGCTACCGCCGCCGGAACCACCTTCGGCACCAGGTTCATCGCTGCTTCCGCCACCGGAGGAACCGGCGCAAGCGGTGAAGAGGGCTACAGTAAGTGCGGCAAGGATAAGTTTCCAATTTTTCAAAAATGACATTATTCAGGCTCCATTCTAGTCTGTGTTGCATAAAATGTATATTATTTACCAAAAAAAAGTTGTAAAAAGGTGAAAATCCTCATGGAAAATGAGAAAATTTTGAAAAAAAACTATTCCCAGGTCTTTATTTCCTCTCCCGATTACGACTCCCGTACCCTTTACGCCCGCCGCCGCAGGGAAATGCTGAAAAAGCTGGATTCTTTTTGCGTTTTTTCCGGTATGCCGCAAAATCCAGGCTCCGAAGAGGCCTTTGCGGACAGTTGGACCCGCTTTGTCCAGGATCCGGCGTTTTTGTACCTGACGGGGGTGAACCAGGGAGGGTGCTTTTTGGTTTTGGACCCCAAACGGAATAGGTCAGTGCTTTTTGTCCCTCCAAAGGACCCTTTCAAGGAATTTTGGGTGGGCCGCCGGCTGGGGTTCGAGAAGGGCAGTAGCGAGGTTTCCCGGGTGACGGGAATAGCCGACGTACGCCCAGTCGGGGAACTCTGGTCCTTTATTGAAGAGCTGGCTAGAAGGTACAAGTCCAAGGGATTTGCCTACGCCTATTACTTTGAAAAGTTCAAGGGCGACCACAATGACCGATTCAGGCTTCTCATGGCCAAGTTTCTGGGTCGTAGCGGCATGAAGGTGAAAAGTTGCGCTTCCCTGCATTTTGAGCAACGGCTCCCCTTGGAAGCCGAAAGGATTTCCGATGCCAAGAAAGCGCAGAATGTTACCGAGGAGGCTTTTGGCCAAATCCTTCCGGAAATGCGGAAGTTCAAAACGGAAAGGGACCTTTGCCTAGCCCTGAATTACGAAATGCAGCGGAAAAGCGATGGAGACCTGGCGTTCCCGACCATTGTCGCGGGGGGCGGGAACGCTTGCTGCCTGCACTATGTGAAAAATGACGAATCCCTGAAAAAGGGGGAGCTGGTGTTGCTGGATTTTGGAATCCGTTACGGCACCCTCCATAGCGATATTTCCCGCACCATTCCTGTGAACGGGAAGTTCAACCCCCTCCAGAAGTTACTGTACCAGATTGTGCTGGATGCAAGTTTTGAATACCAGAAGGTGGTAAGGCCGGGTGTTTCCCTGAAAGAGATAGGGCAGGTTCCCTGGAATTTTATCATGGACGCTCTTGAATCCCGCCTGGTCCGGGGGTGCAAGGGTACGTACAAATTAAATTACGACAAGCGTCCCCATGGGGTAAGCCACTTTATCGGGGAACAGATTCACGAAGGGGACCCGGGAAGCCGTTCCCTGGATGTGACGCTTAGACCGGGAATGCTCATTTCTTGCGAGCCAGGATTGTATGGGGAGTTCTCCGCCACCATTGGCGGCAAGAGATTCCGTGAAAAAGTGGGTATCCGCATCGAGGACGACCTGCTTATTACGAAAACGGGCTTTTTGAACATATCCAAGAAGATTCCCAAGGAAATAGGAGAGATAGAGCGATTGATGCAGGGATAGGTTTCTTGCCCAAAGAAAAAGACCCCGTGCCTCGAACCTCGAGCCTCGAACCCCTAACCCCTAGATCCTAGCCCCTAAATCCTAGCCCCTAATTACTATCTTTACCTTCAAATTTTTACGAAGGTCCAAAATGTGGAAATATAGCGGAGCGATCCGATTCTTTCTTTCTATCCTTGCGGTAACGTTTGTCCAGATGGGTGTGTTCATTTACGCCCAGAAGATTCTGTCCGGCTCCTTTGCCGGGGTGGAGGGTGGCCAGAACTGGCAGAGCCTGATGCTGCAGATCTTCTTTATCGCCCCCTATGTGGTGTTCGTGTGGGCGGCAGGGCTTTTCTCCAACAAATTTTCCAAGAACAGGGTGCTGGCCTGGTCGTCGCTCTTTATGACGGCATTCGTCATAGCTATGGCGGTGCTGGTGACCTGCGGTGTACCCCGTGTAGCGTTCTGGCTCTGCATAGGCCTTTCTACAGGCTTTGCGGTCCATAGTGCAGCCAAGTACGCGGTGCTGAAAGAGATGTTTGGCGTCCGGAACTTGAGCTATGCCAACGCCTTCTTGCAGATTTTTTCCTTAAGCGGTATCATCGCTGCCAGTTGGCTTGCTATCGTGGGGGTGAACCTCATTGATCTGGGAAGCCTAGCCAAGTACGAGGCCGTGCGCCAGATTATCGCCAAGTCCGTGGTAATCCCGTGGATCTTGGTGGGGGTGAGCGTGCTTGGTACCGTGGCGAGTTTCTTGATCCCGAAGGTCAAGTATGCCGATCGTAATGTGAAATTTACCACGGCCCGCCGCAGGTTCAGCCTGGGCTGGCGCCAGCGTTCCCTGCGTGCCACTATTATCGCCCTTTCCATGTTCTGGGCTATGGCTCAGGTGTTTACCCTTATGTTCCAGGACGTGTCCGGTTCCGAGACGGTGGACATGATTCAGAACTACCTGCCCTTCGCCATTGGCGGCCTCATGGTGGGCTCCATCTTTTCGGCCCGCAATTCCAGGGACTTTATCGAGACAGGCTTTATTCCCCTGGGAATGATCGGAACCTCCCTCTGCATGTTCCTGATTCCCTTCATGGTGCATCCGGTACCCCTTTCCATAACGCTTGCCTTGGTCGGATTCTTTGGCGGCATATTCCTGGTGCCTGTGAATGCCCTTTTGCAGTACAATACCCGCCCCAACAATTCCGGCTGGGTGATTGCCCTTGCGAACTTGATTCAGGCCGTTGTTTTGGGTATTTTCTTGGTGCTGTTCTCGGTAATGGTGCATTACACCCATATCCGTCCGCAGCTTTACTTTGTGGGCCTTGGCGTTATTTCACTGTGCGTGTTTGCCTGGACTATCACGAACCTGCCGCAAGCCCTTATCCGCTCCCTTTTGCGACTGGTGTTTAGCCGCCACAGGATACGTGTGCTGAATGTGGGAAATATCCCTAACGTAGGTCCTGTGCTCATGGTGGGTAACCATCATAGCTTTATCGACTGGGCCATGCTTCAGATGGCATGCCCCCGTCCGCTTTGCATAGCAAGCAACAAGGACCATTTTGAAAAGTGGTACTTGCGCGCTATTCTCAAGCGCTTGGGAATGATCCGTATTGATAACCGCCACCCCGAAGAGGCCATGGAAAAGATCCACGAGGCCCTGCTTGCGGGCAAGGCGGTGGTCATGTTCCCCACAGGCGAAGTTTCCAAGTCTCCCCATGTGGAACCTTTCAACTTGGATTATACCAAGGCGGTGGAAGGTACCGATGCAGTGCTGATTCCGTTCTATATCCAGGGCCTTTGGGGTTCTAACTACAGTTACAGCGGCTCCGACATGTACGGTGCTTCTTCGGACCGTTCCGTGACGGTTGCCTTTGGCGAACCCATTTCTGCAAAGACACCGCCTAACGAGGTTCGTGCCATTGTCCGCAAGATCTCAATTGAAGCTTGGCAGTATGCTGTTAAGTTTGTGCGTCCCATTGCGGCCTCCTGGATTAACACTTGCAAGAAATACGTGAAAAACGGTCCTGCCATCTACAACACCGATGGCGGTCACTTCTCCGGATACAAGCTCATGGGAGCGGTTATGGCCTTCCGCGGGCTCTTGAAAAAGAAGCTGGGTAAGCATGAACAGAATATCGGTATTATGCTTCCGCCGAGCCCTGCCGGCGTTATTGTGAACCTGGTGCTTTGGGTCATGGGCAAGACCAACGTGAACCTGAACTATACCTCTTCTGTGGATAACGTAAAGTACTGCTGCGAAAAGGCCGACGTGACTACCGTGATTTCTAGCCGCCAGTTCGTAGAAAAGTTGAAGGGTAGGGGCAACGACTATTCCCAGGTGGCCTCTGACAAGGTACGCATCCTCTACGCCGAAGACCTGATGAAGGAAATTCCCAAGATAAAAATTGCGGCCCTGCTGGTTCTTTGCGTTATCATGCCCTCGTGGCTTATCCGCTTTGTGTCCTGTAAGCGCACCCATATTGACGATACCGCCGTCATCGTGTTCAGTTCCGGTTCTGAGGGAACCCCGAAGGGCGTGCTCCTTTCTCACCGCAACCTGATGGGCAATATTCAGCAGCTGGCCTGCATCATGAACGTGACTCGTGGTGACGTGATGCTTTCGGAGCTCCCGCTGTTCCACAGTTTTGGACTTACGGTGACCACGCTTCTGAACTTGACCGAAGGCTGCCCCATTGTGGCGGTGGCAGACCCCACTGACGTGAAGACCATGGCCCGAGTGTGCTCTCGCTTCCGCGTGACTTGTATGGTGGCGACCCCCACCTTCTTGCGCGCCTTTACGGTGAGCCGTTATGTGCACCCCTTGGTGTTCAAGTATGTTCGTATTATCATTGCCGGTGCCGAGATGCTCCGGCCGGAACTCGCCACCGCGTTCCGCCTCAAGTTCGGCAAGGAAATTTTCGAAGGATACGGCTGTACCGAAACGGCTCCCGTGGCTTCCGTAAATACGGAAAACACTTTGTTGAACGATTACATGACCATGCAGGTGAACAACAAGCCCGGTACCGTGGGGCCTGCGCTCCCCGGAACCCAGTTCTTGATTGTTGATCCCGATACTAACGCGCCGCTTCCCACCGGCGAAGCGGGTATGATTCTCATTGGCGGCTGCCAAGTGATGCAGGGATACTTGAAAGATCCGGATCTACCTGGACGAAGACGGGTTCCTTACCATCGTCGACCGTTACAGCCGCTTTGCCAAACTTGGCGGCGAGATGGTGAGCCTGGGCGCCGTGGAAAAGAAGATTCAGGATACGCCCGTATTGGAAGGTTGCGACTATGTGGTGACTACCGTTCCTGATTCTGCCAAGGGTGAAAAGATTGTGTTGCTTTACCAGGGTGACAAGGACCCGAAACAGGTGCTCTCGGAACTTAGGGCCTCTGGATTCCCGCCCATTATGCTGCCGTCCCTGGCATTCCCTGTGGAGAAGGTGCCGAAGCTGGGTACCGGCAAGGCGGACTTTACCGGTGCCAAGAAGCTTGCAAAGGAACTGGCTGGAATTAAGTAGGAGGCTTTGATGAACGGATTTACTCCAGTAAGGACCGTGCGGACCCTATTTGCGGTTGTCGCGTTGTTCGGGATGTTCATCTTGTTCATGGAACGGGCCTTGGGTGTGGTGCTGGTCATGGCGCGGCAGATGCTGGACCTGGGCTTTGCCCGTTATGGAAATTTCACGGGAAAGTTTGCCGCCAAGAATTTTGCAGAAGACAAGAAGCTCCTGTCCATGTTGCAAGAGATGAAGGATTTGTTGCCCATGGCGGACACCGCCATGACCTTGCTTTTGATTTTGAGCGTGGCATTGATGGTGGTTGCTTTGGTGGGGCTTGCTTTGCCACGGCAGATGGGCCATGTGCTTGTTGCGATCAAGCTTTTGAAGTGGGTTCCCGGCGAGGGCGGCGAAACAGAGCCTGGAGAGCAGTTTGCCTTTAGCCGCGAGACGCTGAAAAAGATGGGTATTGCGGTCGGTGCTATTCTGGCCATTGTGCTTTTGGTTTTCGGCATTCGTGGATGCATGCTGGTGTCAAGTGCCCATGCGCAAGAGGCGGCCCTGCAAGAATTGGACCGGCATATGAGCGTGTACATGGCTACCCAGCGGGCATTCTTCAAGAATAACAAGGCTATCGGAAATGCCAAGCAACTAGGGCTTGATACCCTTGTGAATGGGGATTATTACACCTTTACGGTGGGCCGTGGCCACATTGCGGCGGAATCCAAGGTAGATTTGGGCAATTGTCCGGCGGGATCCCGCTGGAGCGTGTCTGCCGCTACGGGCGGGTTCATTTCCAAGGAACTGAAATTCTACAGGATCCTTCCCAAGAACCTGGAATGCCAAAAGTTCACTTCGAATTTCAAAAGAGTGGGACAGGACCGCTAATTTTTTATACTTTGGTACAGGATAGAGTTCCCGCCATTGCTGGGAGCGTATGTGGTGTTTTGAATTGAAAGGAATTATATGCAGCAATACCTTGACCTGTTGAAAGATATCATGGACAATGGCGTGGATCGTTCCGACCGTACGGGTACGGGTACCCGTTCCGTTTTTGGCCGCCAGAACCGCTACGACCTATCTAAGGGTTTCCCCTGCCTTACCACCAAGAAACTTCACCTGCGCAGTATCATTCACGAACTGCTGTGGTTTTTGAAGGGCGATACCAACATCAAGTACCTTCACGACAACAAGGTGACCATTTGGGACGAATGGGCCGATGAGAACGGCGATTTGGGGCCGGTGTATGGTCACCAGTGGCGTAGCTGGCCCACTCCTGATGGCGGTCACATCGACCAGATTCAGAATCTGATTGAAAGTCTCAAGAATAATCCCGATTCGCGTCGTCATCTGGTGTGTGCCTGGAACGTGGCCGAGGTGAACAAGATGGCCCTGCCGCCTTGCCACTGCTTGTTCCAATTTTACGTGGGCGGTGTAGGGGAGTCCGGCAAGCGCAAGCTCAGTTGCCAGCTTTACCAGCGTAGCGCCGACATGTTCCTGGGAGTGCCCTTCAACATCGCGTCTTATTCCCTGCTGACTATGATGCTCGCTCAGGTCTGTGGTTACGAGGCTGCTGAATTCGTGCATACCTTTGGCGACCTTCACCTGTACAGCAACCATTTTGACCAGGCCAAGGAACAGCTTTCCCGCACGCCTCGCAAGCTCCCTACCATGAAGATGAATCCCGATGTGAAGGACCTGTTCGAGTTCAAGTTCGAAGATTTTGAACTCACCGATTACGACCCGTGGCCCACCATCAAGGCTCCGATAGCTGTGTAATTTTTAATGTGTAGTGTGGAATGTGGAATGGGTAATTTATGCTGATTTCTGCTATTGTTGCTGTTTCCGAGAATAATGTCATCGGTCGTGACGGGCACCTGCCTTGGCATCTGTCCGCTGACCTTAAACGTTTTAAGGCTATTACCACCGGCCATTCCATTATCCTTGGTCGCAAGAATTACGACGATATCGGTCGCCCCTTACCGAACCGCACCAACTACGTGCTTACCCGCAATGCCGCCTTTGAGGCGCCGGGCTGCGTGGTGTGCAGTTCCTTGGCGCAGGCACTGGAAGGAGCCCAGGCGGCGGGAGAGGCGGAGTGCTTTATCATTGGCGGTGCCGCTGTTTACCGCGAAGCCATGCCCTTGGTGAAAAAGCTTTACCTGACCAAGGTGCTGTCCCAGGTGGAAGGGGACGTGTTTTTCCCGGAGTGGGGAGAGGGTTGGCGCATGGTGAGCGAGGAAAGTTTCCCTGCCGACGAAAAGAACGATTTCCCCACGGTGTTTCAGGTTTGGAAGCGGGAGTGATTTTAAAAGGGGGTTCCTATGATTGAGTTCAATGAATTCTACAGGTTGGCCGCTGCCCTCGGCATAGGCCTTATCATAGGGATGCAGCGTGAAAATGCCTATGCCGACAGTGCTACGCGGCACCCCGCCGGCGTAAGGACCTTCTCGGTTGTTTGCCTTTGCGGTGTCCTTGCGGCCTTCTTGTCGGACTTGATGCACTCTGTGGCTCCCTTCATAACGGGTTTTGCTGTCGTGGGACTGCTTTTGGTGGCAAGCCACGTGGCTCATGGCTTTGTGAACAAGGAAGAGGACGGCCTTACCACCAGTGCCTCCTTGATTATGGTCTATTTTCTGGGTGCCTTGTGCTGGTACAACCGGTTGCTGGAATCCTGTATCTTGATGATCGTGCTGCTGTGGCTGCTGGCGTTAAAAAAGCAGCTTCACGATTTTGCTTCCAAGATTTCCAAAGAAGACATTGTCGCCACGGTAAAGTTCGCTGTCATTTCCCTGATGATTCTGCCCTTTTTGCCCAACCAGGCATATGGCCCAGCTGGGCTTGAGGTCTTGAACCCTCACACCATTTGGCTGTTCGTAGTGTTCATTAGCGGCATAGGCTTTGTAGGCTATGTGCTTATCAAGCTGGTTGGCCCGGGAAAGGGAATCTGGCTTACCGGACTTTTGGGCGGCCTTGCCAGCAGTACGGCATTGACCTTGAACCTGGTGGGCCGTAGTCGGGATAACGAAGATTACGCCGGAAACTTTACGGTGGGAATCGTGCTCAGCTGGGCGGTGATGTATATTCGCCTGTACCTGATTTGCGCCGTAATTGTGCCGGACCTTGCCAAGCCCTTGGCTCTGCCATTGTTGCTGCCTGCGGCTCCAGCCTTGCTCTATGCCCTTTACCTAAAGGTGAGGGAAGGGCGTAACCATACGGAAAAGGGGAGTACCTTCAACAACCCCTTTAACCTGCTCCCTGCCATCAAGTTCGGCTTGATTTTTACGGCGGTGATGTTTGTGGCAAACGCAGCACGGGAGTACCTGGGGTCTAGCGGCCTTATGGCTTGCAGTTTTTTGGGCGGTGCCGCCGAAATGGATGCAGTGGCGTTTTCCCTTTTGGACATGAGCGTCAAGGCTAGTTTGCCCGTACGGGAATTGATCTTGGCCCTGCTTTTTGCCAGCATCGCCAACACCCTGACCAAGGGAAGCCTTGTGTTTTTCTTGGGGGCCAAGTCCATGCGCAGGCCCATTGTCCCGGCTACGGTACTGATTTGCCTTTGCACTGCCGGTTTGGTGGCTTTTTACCTGTAATTTTTTTTGCAAAGGCTTGCACAAAGCCTTGTAAGACTATATTTTTAGGGTAAAAGAGAGGTGCTTATGCGAGTTTTCGTTACTGGCGGTACAGGTTTTATTGGACATCATGTGGTACGCGCCCTTTTAGAGAAAGGGCACGAGGTGGTGATTTCCACCAGACACCCCAACAAGGTACCCTCTTTGAGGGCTAGGCCAGATGTGAGCTTTGTGGAAGCCTCTCTTACGGATTTTGACAAGATGGAGCAGGGCCTGCAGGGTTGCGATGCCTGTATCCATATAGCCCTTGGATGGGGCGAAACCCCCAGCGCCATGCTGATGAACGACACCCGCGCTACGGTGTTCTTGCTTGAAAAGGCTGCCAAGGCGGGTTGCAAGAAGTTTATCTATACCAGCAGTACGGCGGCCATGGGCGTGATGCGGCCCTCCATGCGCGAGGCCACCAGCAATTTGCCCCTGGACCTGTACGGTGCCACCAAGGCGGCGGGTGAGGCCTATGTGCTGGGATTCCGCAGGGGGTACGGCGAGCAGTTCCCCGAAGTCCAGATGAAACGCAACATTATCCGCCCGGGCTACACTTTTGGCAACCCGGCGTTCCCCGATGGCTGCTCCCAGCCGGACCGCAGGTTCTTTGAAATGGCAAAGGCCGTAAAGGAAAACCGCGACATCCACATTGTCAAGAATGACGGCACTCAGTTTATCCACGCCAGCCAGCAGGCTCAGCTTTATGTGAACCTGTTGGAATCCGACAAGAACGAGGAAATTTACTTGGGGCTTGGAGACGTTTGGATTAGCTGGAAAGAAATCGCAGAGATGATGGTGGCCCAAAAGCCCGGCTGCAAGACAAAGATTGTGGAAAAGGACTTGGGCTGGGATGAAAACCCCATGCGCTTCGAGGTGCAAAAGATCAAGGACCATTTTGGTTTGGTCTTTGACGCCCATGACTTTTTGCTGGACCACGTGAAGTGGACTTTTGAACAAGCGTAAAAAGCTTTAGCAACTCACCAGCAGGGCCACAAGGCCTGCAAACATTGCCACCTTTACCAGTTTTTGTGCCGCACGGTAGTTCTTGCGGTGTGCCAGCACAAGGATTGCTGCCGTGACGGGCGTCAGGGCGGCACCCGCTACAATCAGGAACAAGGTGGGGTAGTACCCCTGCACTACAGGCAGGGGAAGTATTGCCCAGCAGAACAGACAAATGAATCCTGCCAGACGTCTTGCTGTTGGAGCGCCTGCGATTAAGGGGAACGTCATGATGCCTGCTTTAAGGTCGCCGATTTCATCCTCCAAATCCTTATAAATTTCACGTGCGGTGGTCAGCAGGAACGCAAACAGCATGGCGGGGTACAGGAATCCGATCTTGTCAAGTATTTCCAGGGAAAAGTCCTCGGTTTCGCTGACGCCTGCGGGGTAGAATAGGCAAAGGATAAGGGGCGTGGCGCAGAGCAGTCCTACGCTCATGTTTTTGAGCAGCGGGATGTGCTTGAGGAATTTGTTGTAAACCACAAGCAAAATGCTCAACAGCACAAAGAAGATGCTGGCGGTCCAGTTTGTTCTGGCATAAATGCTGTCGGCAATGCCGCAGGCCAGGGCAAGGATAAGTAAAATAATCCAGGAACATTGGGCAAACTTTACGGTGACTTTGCCTTGCACCAGCGGACGTTCCGGACGGTTCAGACGGTCGGATTCCAGGTCCCAGATGTCGTTCTGGATGTTGGCAAAGGCAATGGCGAAGGCGAATCCCAGGGATTGCAATACAAGGGACGCCCAACTGATTGTGCCATAATAGGGTTCAGGGACTACGTCACAGGGTTTGATTTCTACCCAGGCTCCACTGCCAAAAGGCATGAATCCCAGCAGGTAATAGCCGATGGATAGCGTCACCATGGCGATGACGATGTTGACAGGGCGAATCATCTTGAAAAGGGCGAAGAGCATGGCGTAAATATAGTTATCAGTAACAGGTTGCGATAAGACTAATTGCTAAATTTACCTTATGCCGTTTTTTACCAAGAGCAACCTTGAGGATTTGCGGGCGGAAGCCGACCAGCTCTCCATTTGCGTGGAGCATTTTCTATACGCTTCGGAGCGGGTGGTAGAAGGGGATTACAAGACCAAGGGCTTTTACGACAACTGCATTGAAAAATGCAATGGCCGCCTGAAGGCCATACATTTCTTGATGGAATCCATTCGTCAGAACCGGCCTGTTTCAGAAGAAGAATTGGAAGAAACGCTTCCCGCTTTTTTAAAGGGCACGAAAGATGCTCGATAGGGAATTCGAAGAAGAACAGGAATCCTCTAGGCGAGTCCGGCCCACCCGCCGGGACCACCGTAGCCGTCGTATTGGCGTGATGCGGGAATTGGAATCGGGTGTGGTGGATGAGCGCCCCGTAAAGGAGCGGTTCAGCCGGGAGTTCAAAAATCCCCGCCTCAAGAAAATTAAGGACCCGCTGGAAAAGATTGACGAAAAGGATTGTGTCGAGGGCATGGTGGTGGAAGTTCACCGCCGCACTTGCGAGGTCCGCTTAGACGAAAGACGAAAGACGAAAGACGAAAGTGGCGGAGAAAATTCTCTATCGTCTATCGTCTGCCAGCGAAGCGATCTTTCGTCTAATATAGTCACAGCCATGTACCGTGCCACAACCTCGAAAGCCCTAGGGGAATTCCCGACGGTAGGCGACCGCGTTCTCTTGGGTCAGGTGAACGAAGACGAAGACTGCGGCGAGGGGGTGGGTTCCCAGAAGTACTGCGTGGTGCGGGTACTCCCACGGAAGAGCGAACTCAAACGCCCTGGCCCTCGAGACAGCTTCCGCCGCAAGTTGACGCTGGCGGCAAACATCGACCAGGTGGTGATTGTTGCAAGCGTTACCCAGCCGGAATTCAACTATGGCTTTATGGACCGTTTTTTGCTGGCAGCTAACCTGAACAATTTGCCTTTTGTGCTGGTGCTGACCAAGATGGATTTGCTCCCGCATGGGGAGGCGGACCTGACCGACGACATCCGGGACTTTATGACCATTGTAGACAAGGTGATTCCCGTAAGTGTCAAGACCGGGGAGGGGCTGGAACGGCTTCGTGAAGAACTTGTAGGCAAGTCCTCGGTGTTCAGCGGCCAGAGCGGCGTGGGGAAATCTACCCTGGTGAACGCACTGGTGCCTGGGGCGGAACTGGAAACGGGTTCTGTTCGCGAAAGGGACGGAAAGGGCCGACACACCACAACGTCTTCCAGTTTGTTCGATTTCCCTGGGGGAGGCTACGTGATCGACACTCCGGGTATCAGGAGCATTGGCCTTGCTGACGGCGAAGATGAAATGGACGGGGAAACCCTGGCAAAAATTTTCCCGGGCTTTTTCGAGGGGGACTTGTTTACTTGTAAATACAGCAATTGCCTGCACCTAAAAGAACCGGGCTGTTCCGTGCGGGCCGCTGTGGAGTCGGGAAAACTTTCCCGTGCAAGGTACGCTAGTTACTTGCGTATCTTGAATTCCAGGAATTAGGAGGATTTGGGTCGGGTGGATATATCTTCCAAAATAATGCTAGTGTTTTCCATTTTGCTTTTCGGCTACAGCTTGTCCGAATTTTTTAGCGATTACAAGGCCGTTTGCGAAAAGGCCGATGAATTCAAGGAAATGGCCCGGGTTCACGAGGCTTCTGAGGCCTCTTTGCGCCGTTCCAGTTTTTTGATGTCTTTGGGGCTTTCGGCCATTTATACGGCAATGACATGGGTGTCGGGCTTGGCCCTCTGGATTACGGTGGCAGTGGCTTTGAAGTTCATTTTAACCCTTTTGGGTTCCGATTTGGAGCTGGTTCGCATCTTGAGGACCGGGGTTTACCCTAAAAAGTTCTATTACCTCTCCAAGGTGGACTCTTTTTTCAATGCGTTACTGGGTCTTTGCATCGCTCTTTTTTTAGTTTTGTAGAAGTATGTATCGAAAGATTCTTTTGGCTATAGTTTTGGTCGCTGCCTTTGCGACGCAATCCCTTGCCCAGGCGGGAACGGCTGTAGGGGCCAATTCGTCTTTGGCGGGCATACGTACCCCCATTTTCTTGGGTGCCGCCTTAGGTTTTGGTTCTGGTACTGGCGTGGGGTCTAGCAAGGGCCTTGGACTGCGGCAGATTGAACCCATGATTGGCGCCTGGTACCCTGGCATTGGTTTTTTAAGGGTGGGCTACGGATTCTTTGAATATCAGGAAGAAGCTGATCACGAAAAATACGAAATAGACCATTCTATGTTTGACGTGGAATTAGGCCTCCACGCCATGAGCGTGTTTTACCTTTTAGGCTCTTATTCCCGAGCAAAGGAACTCTCCGATCTAGGGGACATTGCATGGAACGAGTGGGGTGCCGGTTTTGGCTCCCTAATCAATATTTTTGCGACCACCATGCTTTTTGCAGAAGTGAGCTACCGCTGGGTCTTGGAACACTACGACCCCTTTATGGGCAAAGAAGTAAAGGGCAGTCGTTTGCAGCTCAATTTGGGGTTTGCCGCCTATGTCTTCTAAGACTGTCGCCCTCATGGGCGGGGCTTTTGACCCAGTCCACAGGGACCATGTGTATGTGGCGGACCTGTGTTTGAAAAAGGGCTTTTGCGATGAGGTGTGGTTTATGCCTAGCCCTGACCGTTGGGACAAGACCATCAATGCTTCGCCGGAAGACCGTTTTGCCATGCTGGAAATGGCTACCAGCTACGAGTCCCGCTTTATCCTTTCCGACTTGGAAATTAGGCAGGGGGATTACCGCGGCACCTATGTTTTTTTGAAGATGATGCAAGAAAGGTATCCAAGCATCAACTTTAGGCTCCTTACGGGGGCGGACAGCTACGAGACCATGCCCCACTGGCGGGACCCGCTGAACTTTTATGGAACAGAATTCAACGGCGAACTCCTGATGAAGGAATTCGAATTGATCGTGTTTGCCCGTGCCGGTTCCGCCATCCTTTCTCCCGAAGAACACAAGGCCAAAGGCTACGCCTCCATGTTCTGGCTGGGGCCCAAGGAAGGCTTTGTGGGGCGCTATTCCAGTACCGAAATTCGCAGGAGCCTGCTGAAGAACAGGGGAGTTTGCCCGGAAGGGCTTTTGCCCGAAATCTACCGCTACATTATCGAACACGATCTTTACGGGGCCTAACTCAAATGAAGGAACGCGTTGAAAAATTACGGTCCAATCCCATTGTTCAGCGGATTGAAAGGTTTTTCCCCGCCATTGCGTTTTTGGCGGGCTTTGGGTGGGATTCCATAACCCTAGGTTCCAAGGTCTATAATTCTGACCTGCTTATTTTGCTTGCCTATTATTTTGCTGCCCTGATTTTGGTGGTGCTGCTTTCTGCAAAATTGGATCACCCTGAAGGGTGGACTCCAGAGCGGATTGCGGCCATGGCCAAGGAACAAGGGGTAAAGGACGGGGCCATCGTAGTACGCCACCGCTTGTTAGACAGGGAATGGAGTCCTAAGTGGAAAGCCCGCTTTACTTGGGCGGTGCAGTTTTTCTTTGGCGGACTTTTCAGTGCTTTGGTGGTATGCTACTTCAAGAGCAGCGGCTCCCTGGCTTCGTTCCTGTTGGTAATAGCCTTGGCATGCTTGCTGGTGGGCAATGAATTTTTGCAAAAGAAATATGAAAGCTTTGGCGTGAGCCTGGCATTTTTCTGCTTGTTGGGAACCATGTTCCTGAACTTTACCATTCCCCATCTGGTACACCGTATAGGCTTTATCTGGTTCCTGTTGAGTACCGTTCTTTCCTTTGGGATTTGCGTGGGCATTTGGAAATTGTCAAATAGGAGCAAGGCTGTTCTTGTGGCTCCGGCATTTATCAGTTCTTTGCTGGTGGCGGCCTATCTGATGAACTGGGTCCCGCCGGTTCCTCTGGTCTTGAAACAGCAGATGCCTTGCCAGAATTTTGACAGGAACACCTTTACATGCGACGTAGATGCACCAGGCTTTTTGCAGAAGTTTGGCTTGAAGGCACCTTCGGTTCACAGGCTTCCTGATGCCGATGTGTATTTCCTTGCGTCTGTGTATGCTCCGGCCGCACTAAAGGCGGAACTGGAATACCGCTGGTACTACAAGGACCCGGCCACAGGGAAGTACATTCTGACGGACACCATTTCTTCGGGCCGCATGGTCTTGAATGGCGGTCGGGAACAGGGATTCCGGAGCTATTCCAAGAAGAGCCGTGTGCCAGCGGGCAAGTACCGCGTGGAGACCGCCTACAAGGGCGGTGCCGTCATAGGGTCCTTGGCTTTCGACGTTTTTGAGGAACCGCGAGATTCGTCTGGCTACGTGCGGGACACCCTCCGATGAATGCCCCCAGGGACATGTTCTTTGAAAGCGAGGTGCGGCCGGAGCAGAACGGCAGGCTTTTGCTAGACAGCCTTGCAGAACGCTTTACCTACCACAGGCGGGAAGAATGGTCCGAAAAAATTTCTCGTGGGCTGGTGACCATTAACGGCAAGCTCGCGACGCTAGAGACGTTGGGATACCGCGGCGACAAGGTGGTTTACCATGTGGAAAACTACAGCGAACCCGAGGTTCCCACGCACTACAGCACCCTTTTTGAGGACGAGGAATTCTTGCTGGTGGCAAAACCCGCCGGTGTCCCGGTCCACCACACGGGACGTATTTTTTATAACACTTTTACGGCCATAATGCGTCGAGGCTTTGACTGCGAAACCGCAACCCCCATGCACCGCCTGGACCGGGACACCGGCGGCATCATGCTTTTTGCGAAGAACGCTGATACGGCCCTGCGTTTTCAAAAGCACCTGGACCGCATCTTGTTGCGGAAATTTTATCTGGCTGTGGTTCCCGGGGAGTTCCCCGAGGGGGAGGTCCGTTGTGACTTGCCGCTGACGGAAAATCCGGCGGCGCCCATACGCATCAAGATGTACCACGACCCTGCGGGAAAGCCCTGCACCACAGTTTTTAGGCGTTTAGCCCTGTTGCCGGGCACCGCGGCAGAATCCGCTGCGGAAGGGGCTTGCCGTTCCGTGGTGGAATGCGAACTGGTGACAGGACGCAAGCACCAGATTCGTGCACATCTTTCTGAGCTAGGGTTTCCCATTGTGGGGGACAGGCTCTACAGCCACAACGGAAAATTCTACCAGAAGATGTCCGGCGGCGGAAGCCTATCTGAAGAAGACTTTGCTACCCTGGGTTCGCACCACCAGATGCTTTATGCCTACAAGGTGCAGCTGCAGCTGCCTTACTGGAATGCACCGCAGGTTTTTTCGGATTTTAGTTTTGATGAAGAGATGGCGGCAGCTTTAGCCTCGGTGGACCTTACCACTGCAGGGAGCCTGCTGCCCTAGCCGTGTAGCCTTCGTAGTCCCCGAAGAATCGGGAGTAACCCAGTTCCAGGGAAATAACGTCCCAGGGTTCCACTTTCAGGGATCCGCCCAGTTCTTGGTATTCGTCGGTCCAGCCCTTTCTCAAGAAGTGCTTGTTGGTGGGGCTGTCGGGAGTGTGAATGTCCCTTATGTGGCTTCCGAAGGTGTTGCATTTTTTGACCATGCTGGCGAACAATGCGACGTCTACGAAGGCGACTTTTGCGTCCAGTTTCGTGTACAGTTCTTCGCTGTTGGGGCCTAGGTTGCTGCCGAGGGTTTGGTTGTAGTGGGCGTAGGTGTAGCCGCCACCCTTGTGGTGGGTGTAGACCCATGGCTCTATGCGGGTGAATTCCGTGAACCAGCCGAACAGGGCAGGCCCTAGGCGTAGGCTGTCTCGGGCAATTCCAATGGATGCCGCCCATTTGTTGCCCCACCAGCTGTCGTCGAACATGCTGGTGGGCGATTTCATGTCGTCCCACAGGAGTTCCCCGTACAGTTCCCAGTGGCGGATGGTCTTTATGCTCAGGTCAAAGGCTAAAGAAATGTTGTCCCGGTCCCCTTGCAGGTGTTCTTGGAAAACATAGGGTACAAAGGGAATCACGTATGCCCATTCGAATTCCCGGTAGGCACTGTCGGCGTCGGGATTGGGATTGGTTCCGGCAAGTTCTGTGGTTTCCCCATATAGGGAGGTTTCCGAAAGCCCCAGGGTGATGTTTTCGGGCAGCTTTAAATCCAAACGGTGGGCGTGAATGTACTTGTTGTAGCCCTTCTTTTCAAACAATTTTGCTGCGTACTGGGTGTACTCTATGGGTCCAAGTACAAACTGGTAGCCAAAATAGGGCGTAGGCGCTGGCCCCTGGAGCCTGCTGGTGCTGTCCTGCCATGGCCGGTAGGGGTTTTGTTCCCCTCTCAATATTACATGGTTGCGCCTTGCGGGTCCCCATTCCAGGTAGTCGAACCCTGCCATCAGTTTTACGGCTTTCAGGTCGTAGCTGGCATTGGCGGCAAAAATATCCCAGGTACGCTTGTTTTCGCTTTGCTTGTTGTAGGGGAGACCTTCTTCGGGATTGTAGAAATGGTCAGGGATGTCCCTATTGGTGTAATCCGTAAAGACCTTGACCCGTGCGGAAAAATGGAATGCTTGGGTAAAGAATCCTTCCAGGTAGAGCCGCACTGAGGCGGAATTGTCATAGTGAGTGGGGGCGTTTTCCAAATTGCTGACAGTTAGGGAGTCCACCAGCTGGGCACGGATGGTCACTTCGCTGTTCCTTGCGGAATCCTGGAATGCCAGGTGTGCAGGGGCAGCACTCGGAACACCGATGGCCAGAGCCGTCAGCGGGAAAAGTGCCAAATTGCAAAGCAGAGCTTTCCTAATCATGGTTTACCCATGGGTCAATATAGTATATTTCCTGCATGGATTGGAACAAACCGCAATTGTTGGATATTCCCATCGCTCATGACCAGCGGGGAAATTTGAGCGTTGTCGAGGGGGGAGAACTGGTTCCCTTTGACATCAAGCGCGTGTATTACTTGTACGACGTTCCCGGTGGGACTACCCGCGGGGGCCATGCCCACCGCAAGCTCCGCCAGCTGATTATTGCCGCTAGCGGCAGTTTCGACGTGGTCTTGGACGACGGCAAGACCCGCGTCAAGTATTCACTGAACCGTTCCTATCACGGATTGTACATTCCTACCATGCATTGGCGCGAGATAGAGAATTTCTCTTCGGGTGCGGTATGCATGGTGCTTGCGTCGGAACATTACGACGAGTCCGACTACATTTACGAGTACGAAGATTTCAAGAAAGAAGTCTAATTACTTTGTATAGAATAGGTTGACGCAGGGCTTTGAACCAAAGCCTTCCTTGAATCGGTAGAGGGTCTCGTTCAAAAAATTTCCGCCATCTTCGGTAGAAATTCCCCAAGAGAACTTTTGGAACCCGGCCTTGGCGGCCTCACGCATGGCGTTCACAAATAGAGCCGTGGTGGCGTTGGTTTCCCGCCTGCTGTCGTCGGGCGCCAGGTACTGGAAGTGAAACGCCTTAGCCTGCTTGAACACAAAAATCATCATGCCCGAAAGGTAGGTCCCTTCTTTCCAGACGCCTCGGAAAAGGACCTCTTCGGGGAACCTTTTCTTGAGGTCCCTGAGTTCGGCAAGGGAATGTACCGGCTTGGTGTTGTAGCGGGCCTTGGAAAGCTCCAAGAATCTGTAGAATTCTTCTAGGCCGCTGTCTTGGATTTCGCCATAGTCCAGGCCCAATGCCTCTGCCAGCCTAAAATTGTGGCGGCACTCCCTTTTGCACTGTTCCAGGGGGTCTGCTTCCGCAAACAAGTCCGTGTAGGCGCTGAGTTCCGAGTGCCTGGCATAGCCCTTGTGTTCCAGGGCGTATTCCAGCAGGTCCGACGGTTCCGTGCAAAAGATTCGGGAGGTGGGCTTGATTTTGATTCCCTTGTATTGTCCGGTCAAGAACTGGTCTATGGCGTTTACGACTTCTTGCAGGCGGCCTGCCGAGAAGAAGTCCTTGGAAATGATGGGGCCGCCAAAGGTGGAACCCTGGTGGGAGACGAAATTGCCTTCGACATTGCAACCAGGCACCACGGCGACGATGATTCCGCTTTTTTCCACAAAGAAAGAGGCGTCGGCAAAGCGGCCTTGAGGGTGGTAGTTCAAGAACTTGTGGGTTTGCAAAAAAGTCCCGTTTACGGATTCTTCCATGACAAAGCGGTCCCAGCGGGATTCTTTTTCGGGGCTGTAGGGCAAAATCTCGAACATGTCCGTAAAATAGCAAAAGGACTGGATTTGTGTGATGATATTTTCTACTTTGTGGGCATGGAACAGGTTCCTTTCTATTCGCTGGATTACGTAGGCCGTGACTTGGGTCCGGCTTTGGAAAGCTCCGTTATGGAGGCGGTCCGTTCCAACTGGTATATCCGCGGTTCCCGTTGCCAAGCCTTCGAAAAGGCTTTTGCCAATTATTGCGGTGCAAAAGAGGCCGTGGGCGTGGGTAATGGCTTGGATGCCATCGCCTTGATGCTTCGAGCATCTATCCTTCTTGGACGTTTGTCTGAAGGGGACGAGGTCATTGTGCCTGCGAATACTTTTATTGCTACGGTGCTTGCAGTACGGGCGGCAGGGCTTGTTCCCGTGCTGGTGGAGCCGAACCCAGACACCTGTGTTCTGGATGCTTCCCGTTTGGAGGAAGCCTGTACGGCCCGTACCAAGGCGATTCTTGTGGTCCACTTGTACGGCCGTCTAGCGAACATGGCTGCCATTTGCGAATTTGCAAATGCGCATGGCCTGCTGGTGTTTGAAGATTCGGCGCAGGCTCATGGAGCCGCTTACGAGTGTCATCCTGAGCGGAACGCGGAGCGCAAAGCCGAAGGATCTAGCGCTGCCGCAGCCTACAGCTTTTACCCCACGAAAAACCTGGGGGCGCTGGGCGATGGGGGAGCGGTGGTTACTGACGACGCTGAACTTGCCCGCATGGTACGTATGTTGGGCAATTATGGCTCCGAACAAAAATATGTTAGCCCGCTCGCAGGGGTGAATTCCCGCCTTGATGAAATCCAGGCGGCGGTTCTGCTCGCAAAGCTCCCGCATCTAGACAGTTGGAATGCCCGCCGCCGCGAAATTGCATCGCGGTATTGCACCGAGATCAGGAACCCGCTGGTGCGTTTAACGCCCGTGCCTGCAAACCCCAAGTCTCACGTGTGGCACGTATTTCCCGTTTTTTGCCGGCGGCGGGATGAGCTGCAGGCGTTCTTGAAGGAACGGGGAATCGAGACCCTGGTTCATTACCCTGTACCGCCCCACCTGCAGCAGGCTTTTGCGGGTGCGGTATCTCGCGGGGAACTCCGCCACGACGCTCTCCCCGTTACCGAGGAACTGGCCCGCACTGAACTCAGCATTCCCATGGGTCCAGGAATGAGCGATGGTCAGGTCGCTCAGGTTATTGAATCTATTAATGCCTTTGTCTGATGAAACCCTCTGACTTGAAATTCGCAAAGCTTTTTGCAGGCTCCGGGGCGGTGACCTTGGTGAATGCCTTCCGTGCTTTTGCCATCAACAAGCTGCTGGCCATCTTTTTGCCCCCGGCGGCATTTGCCTGCGTAGGACAGTTCCTGAACCTGATGAGCATCGGCCAGGCCACTTCTTCTCTTGCTTTGCAGAATGGCTGGACTGCCCTTACGGCCCAGAACAAGAATTCTGGCGAAACCCTTTTGGGAGTATGGCACGGTGGAATTAGGCTTACCACTTTTGCAAGCCTGTTTACCTTTATGGTTGCGGTGGTATTCTGCTTTGTGGCCCCGCTAGACATTCTTTTGCCGGGTGTGCCTGTGCGGCTTGCCCAGGCGGCCATCCTGTTTGCCCTGCCTGGAATCTTTGCCACCAACATCATTACCATTACGGCCGCCGTCATGAACGGCATGGGCGAAAACCGCAAGTGGGCGGCAATAAATATCGTCTCGTCCCTATGGCAGGTGCTGTGGGTGGCGTTCTTCCTTTATACGGCAAGGCTGTCGGTACTCTCCATTATCGCCACCCAGTCTATTGTGGCGGCCTTTTTTGCCGTTCGGGTGGCAAGCCGCGCAGGTTTTAGCGTAAGGCAGGTGTGGAAAACCGCCTTGGACACTCGGCGTCCCTGGTTTTCCTATGCCTTAATGGGGCTTGTCCCTATGGTGGCCACGCCGGTGGTGCTTACCTTTATCCGTACAATGGTCACTTCCCATTTTGGAAATGACGCCGCCGGAATTTGGCAAAGCGTCTGGAAGGTTTCGGACTTTTTGTTTATGGCCATGTCCGCCATTCTGACTGTTGTTCTTTTGCCTCAGGTCTCGCCTAAAATGCAACGTGGGGAATTTTTCAAGATGTTCCACCCTCTGTTCCTTCGTGTCATGGGCATTTCCCTTGCCATGGTGGTGGTACTCTACTTTGCCCGGAGCATTTTGGTCCAAATTCTTTTTTCGCAGGCATACATGGGGGCGGTTGATTATCTGCCTGTCCAGCTGGTGGGAGACTTTTTGAGGGCGGGTGGTTACGCCCTTGCCTTGGTGCTGATAGCCCGTGCCGAAACCACCAAGTTCATTGTGGTGGAGATAGGGTCGGAATTGTTGCTTGCGGCAGGGACTTTTGTAGGAATCCGCCTGTTCGATTTCAATGGCCCCATGCTGGCCTATGCCTTTGAAAATTTTGTGTACTTGGTGGTGCTGTACGTGCTGGTGAGGAGGCTCAAGTGGAATACTCCATAACCAACATGTTTGCCGAAAAGATGACGGAAAACATTTATGTGAAGGCTTTTGCACAGGGGGTTGAAACCGAACAGCGAGAACTCCCTCCGGTCGTGTCTGTCCTTATGGCCAGCTACAACCATGAAAGGTTTGTGGAGGCTGCGGTCCGCTCTGTAATGTCCCAGCAAGGGGTCTCTTTTGAGTTGGTCGTCATTGACGACGGAAGCACGGACAGTTCTCCCGACATTCTTGAAAGGCTGCAGAGGGAATTTGGCTTTACCTACATCCGCCGGGAAAACCGGGGCGTGGTGGCTACCATGAACGAACTCCTTTCGTTGGCCCGGGGAAAGTTCTTTTGCAGCTTTGCCTCCGACGACATTATGCCCGCGGACCGCTTAAAGGTACAAAGCGATTACCTCAAGAACCATTCTCGCTGCAAGGCTTGTTTTGGGCAAATACATTTGATGGATGAGCAGGGAAATGTCAATCCTGCACCCGATCCCCGCTATGTCCGCTCTATTCCCAAAGTGAAATTTGAAGAATTCTTTTTGGGGAAAAAGGAAATTCATGGCTGTTCCGAGATGATTGACGTTGCGGAATTTCGTCGTCTGGGCGGGTACAATGCGTCTTGCTTTCAAGAAGACTTTCCCATGATTTTAAAGCTTTTGCACGAATATGGGAGCCTTCCCGTAATCAGCTGCTCTTGCTGCCACTACCGCATTCATGGGAACAACCTTTCGTCTTTAAACAGTCGGGAGACCATCAATAAAATCTACGCCGGCATGCTGAAGGCCATCGAGGACTACAGGGAACATCCCCTTTACCCTAAGGCTGTCCGCACTTTTAAGACAGCCTGGTTCTCGGCCTTGGCGTACAGGAATAAGGGCGAGGCCCTAAAACGTCTCCCTCGGTTGGCTTCTTTTTCGGCAGGCTTTGTCAAGAGATTGCCCAAGTTGTTAATCCCCAGCGTATTCTTAAAGCATTAGGGCGGCGTGAACATGATTTCTGTTTGCATGGCGACATACAACGGTGGTAAGTTTATCCGCGAGCAGCTGGAAAGCATCCTTTCGCAGTTGCCCGCCGACGAGGCAGAAGTTGTTGTTGCCGACGATGGTTCCACGGATGACACTTTACAGGTTGTCGGTTCTTTCAAGGATGTCCGAATCCGTATTTTGCCTGCCGAAGGGCATTTGGGTCCCGTCCACAATTTTGAGCGGGCTTTGCGTGCAGCAAAAGGAGATGTCTTGTTCCTCGCCGATCAAGACGACATATGGCTCCCTGGGAAAGTGGAAAGGGTTGTAGAAGAATTGAAGTCCTGCGACCTGATTCTGCATGACGCCTATATGTTGTACCAGGGGGAGGCCCCTTCCGTGTGGAATCGCGGAAAGCGCATGTGCGAAATTCGACCCTACAAGCCTGGAGTGTTCCGTAATTGGTTCATGAATGGTTTTACCGGCTGTTGCATGGCTTTTCGCCGGACTGTTTTAGAGAAGGGGCTTCCTTTCCCCAAGAATATTCCGATGCATGACCAATGGATTGGCATTGTGGGGGAGTGCTTTTTTAAGGTGGGGTATATTTCGGAACCGCTCATCGAATACCGGCAGCACTCCGGCACTGCTACCCATATAGGGAATTCTCCGGCGGGAATCCTTCAAAAAATCAAGTGGCGGCTAAATTTATTGAAAGCCCTTATCTTTTCCTCAAATGTGTAATGTGGAATGTGTAGTGTGAGATGAAAATTACACATTACACACTTCACATCACACACTATCTTTTGTTATCCCCTGGACCACTTTTCCCCAGCCAACTTGCACAAAGGCGCCTGCTCGTACTAGGTTTCCTTGGGCGGTTTCGTAGTCCTTGAGGATCTTGCTCCATTCCGATACGTCCCGTATCATTTTTACGTCGTGGTGCAATTTCTTTTCCAGCATGTCCTGCTTCCACTGGGCTGCATTGGACAGGCATTCGCAGGACTTGTCCAGGGCGTCCAGGTAGGCGGGCAGGGCGTTTAAGAAGTCTTTTTCGAAATCCTTCGCTATGGGTACTGCCTGCAACATCAGGTTTTTCTGGATAATGGCGTTTTTGCGGATTTCGCTCATGAGGCGTACGATGCGTTCATGGTCTACCTGGGGCCAGATCAGGCAGAAGGGCCACATTTTTTTCCAGTGGAATTTGAACATGGACTCGTGGGCGGTATTCTTGGCCCGCAGGAGTTCCTTCAGGTTCTCGAAGATAATCTGGGAGGGAATTTTTGTCTTTTCGGTTCCGTTTTCCATTCTTTGACCAATATAAAAAGTTTTTTTACCCGTTTTTGCCTGTATTTAACCAAAAATTTCCCTTTTTTCCCTATTTTTTTCTTGCTTTTTTCAAATTAAGAATTAAATTCTAATAAAACCGTTCTTATAAAAGGATTGTTATGGACAATAAAAAATTCAAGATTTTGGCCATTGTCGACGCAGTGCTCATTGTGGTGCTGATTGTGGTGATGATGGTGCTCAAGGGTAATTACAATGACCAGGCTCAGGCTTCTGTAAAGGAGCAGGTGGGGGCCTATCAGGAAAAGGCCAATAGCATGCTTCAGGAACAGTGGAAGTCCATGGATCAGTATGGCATGGCCTGGAGGCTGGTCTATGCAACTTTGACGGGTCCCAAGACCGAGGCTGCCTTTGATGAGGCGGTCAAGGCAATTGAGGGAGACAAGGATGCCCGTTTCAAGCAGCTCTCTTACATGTACACCGCCGCTGGTATCCCGGACAAGGTCCAAAATGACATTAACGAGAAGGGCGGTCTTGCCGACAAGTTCCTGCTTAAGAACGAAGGTGGCGTGAAGGAAGTGGCTTGTGGCAAGAACTGCACCCTCAGCTTTACCTTTGCCAAGGGCAAGCTTGCCAATAGCGATTACAAGGCCCTGGTAGAATACAACATGGACGAAGCCTTTAAACTGGAAGCTCCCGCAGAGTTCCATTTTGAATAAGGAGAATTAGGATGAATATCAAGAATATCGCTATCGTTTTGAGCGTCCTTGTGGTTGCCATTGCGGCCATGCTCTTTATGCAAAAAGGGAACTACGTGACCCAGGCCACGGAGCATTATGTGAAGACCACGGGAAACAGCTTCAAGGGTTCTTCCAAGATCATTGAGTACGTGAACTCTACTGCGGGTACCACCAAGATGTTGTGGGCGCTGACCTGCGACGCCGTTCAGGGTGCCAAGACTTCTCAGGACATGGCTAAACTGGAAGGCAAGTATTTCCCTGCCACCAAGGGCTCCAACAGCATTTCCCAGAAGACCCGCCGTTTTGAGCCGACGGCTGCCTACTCCATTGTGACCACTTTCGACAAGGTGGACGTGGACAAGAAGACCGACCTCAAGACCCTTTCGGGACTCAAGTCTATTGACGTGAGCACTTTGCTGGGCAACGCTGTCATTGCCGCCGCTGCCGAGGAAGAGGAAGTCGAGGAAGAAGGGGAAGAATAATCCTAACTCTTTGACTATCATTAGGTTACTATTTTTCTAAAACGACCCGCCCTGCGGGCCGTTTTTTTTCGTTGTCATCCCTGGCTTGACCGGGGATCTCCATTCATAGAGGCTGGCACTCCTTTTTCTAAATTTTACGGCGTAAAAATCAACCGAGGTTTACAATGCTCATTTTACGTGGTACGCCGGCCCTGTCGGATTTCCGTCTCCAGAAACTTTCTTCCGATTTCAAGGGTGCGGGTCTTCCCGTTGTTTCCGTTTATGCTGAATTTCTTCATGTGGTGGACCTGTCTGCCGACTTGACTGCCGATGAAAAGACGACGTTGGAAAAGGTACTCCATTACGGCCCTATGCGCGAAGTCAAGGCTCTGGAAGGCGAACTCTTTGTGGTGTGTCCGCGTCCGGGTACCATCAGCCCGTGGAGCTCCAAGGCGACCGATATTGCCCACATTTGCGGCCTCCCGGCCATCAAGCGCATCGAACGCGCCATTGCCTACTACGTGAAGTTTGAAGGCACCGCTACCGCTGTTCCGGCCGGTGCTCGCGAGAAGATTTCTGCCAAGATTCACGACCGCATGACGCAGGCCGTTTTCGCCGACACCGCCTCCCTGGAAGTGCTCTTCAGCAAAGAAGAACCGCGTCCGCTGAACGTGATTCCGGTGCTCGACCAGGGCCGCGATGCCCTCGTGAAGGCCGACAAGGAAATGGGCCTCGCTCTGAGTTCCGATGAAATCGATTACTTGGTCAAGAACTTCACCGAACTTAAGCGCAACCCCACCGACGTGGAGCTCTACATGTTCGCGCAGGCCAACTCGGAACACTGCCGCCACAAGGTGTTTGGTGCCGAATGGACCATCGACGGCGTGAAGCAGGACAAGTCCCTGTTCCAGATGATCAAGAACACCTACCAGCTTCACAATTCCAACATCTTTAGCGCCTACAAGGACAACGCCGCCGTGATGAAGGGCGCTGTCGCTGGCCGCTACTACGCCGACCCGCGCAACAACAAGTACGACTTCCACAACGAAGAAGTCGACATCTTGATGAAGGTCGAGACCCACAACCACCCGACGGCCATTTCTCCGTTCCCGGGTGCCGCTACTGGTAGTGGTGGCGAAATCCGTGACGAAGGTGCCACGGGCAAGGGTTCCAAGCCGAAGGCCGGGCTCACGGGCTTCAGCGTCTCGAACCTCAAGCTTCCGGGTGCAGTCCAGCCGTGGGAAAAGGACTTTGGCAGCCCGTCCCGCATTGCGTCTGCTCTCGACATTATGATTGAAGGCCCACTCGGTGGTGCCGCGTTCAACAACGAATACGGCCGTCCGAACATCCTCGGTTACTTCCGCACTTTCGAACAGGAAGTCGATGCCCAGAACGGCAAGGAAGTCCGCGGTTACCACAAGCCGATTATGTTGGCCGGTGGCTTGGGCAACATCAAGCACCAGCATATCGAGAAGGGCCACATCGACCCGGGTGACCACCTGATTGTGCTCGGCGGTCCGGCAATGCTTATCGGCCTCGGTGGCGGTGCTGCCAGCTCCGTGCAGAACGGTGCCGGTAACGAATCTCTCGACTTTGCCTCCGTGCAGCGTGAAAACCCCGAAATGGAACGTCGCTGCCAGGAAGTTATCGACCGCTGCTGGGCGATGGACGAAGAAAACCCGATTACCTTTATTCACGACGTGGGTGCAGGTGGACTTTCCAACGCCTTCCCGGAACTTGTGAACGATGGCGGTCTCGGCGGTAAGTTTGAACTCCGCAACGTTCCCAACGACGAACCGGGTATGAGCCCGTTTGAAATCTGGAGTAACGAATCCCAGGAACGTTACGTTATCGCTATTGCAGGCGACAAGCTCGATGTGTTCGACGCTATCTGTAAGCGTGAACGCTGCCCGTACGCCGTGGTGGGCGAGGCTATCCCTGAAAAGCACCTGACGCTCACTGACAAACACTTCGGCACGACTCCGATTGACATGCCGCTGGGCGTGCTCCTTGGCAAGCCGCCCCGCATGATTCGTAACGAAAAGAGCCAGAAGCGTCCGCTGAACTCTACGGTGGTTCCGTCCGATGCCTCTATCAAGGATGTGGCACACCGCGTGCTCGCGAACCCGACCGTTGCCGATAAGACGTTCCTTATTTCTATCGGTGACCGTTCCGTGACGGGTATGATTTGTCGTGACCAGATGGTTGGTCCGTGGCAGGTTCCTGTTGCAGACTGCGCAGTGACCTCTGCAACGCTTGATACTTACGAAGGTGAAGTCATGAGCATGGGCGAACGCGCTCCGATTGCCTTGATTTCTCCGGCCGCAGCAGCTCGCATGACGGTGGCTGAATCTCTCACGAACATGGCTGCCGCCTGCGTGCCTGACATGGGCCGCGTGAACTTGTCCGCAAACTGGATGGCAACGCCGAACTACGAAGGTGACGGCGCCGACCTCTACGAAGCCGTGAAGTCTATCGGCATGGAACTCTGCCCGGATCTCGGCATTACGATTCCGGTGGGCAAGGACTCCATGAGCATGAGCACTGTGTGGCAGGATGACAAGGGCAGCCACCGCGTGACGGCCCCGATTTCGCTGGTCATCAGCGCCTTTGCTCCTTGTGCCGACGTGTGCAAGACGCTTACCCCGCAGCTCTTGCAAGATAAGGATTCTACGCTGGTGCTCGTTGACCTGGCCCGCGGCAAGAACCGCATGGGCGCTTCCATTGCAGCCCAGGTCTACAACAACCTCGGCGACAAGGCTCCGGATGTGGACAGCGCCAAGGAACTCCGCGCCTTCTTTGAGACTGTCCAGAAGCTCAATGCCGACGGCAAGATTATGGCTTACCACGACAAGAGCGATGGCGGCCTCTACACGACGGTTGCCGAAATGGCGTTTGCCGGCCACGTGGGCGTGACGCTCAACGCTGCTGCTCTCAAGGGTAACCTGATCGACGCCCTCTTCAACGAAGAACTCGGTGCCGTGCTGCAGGTCAAGAACGCCGACCTCGCTGCAGTCAAGGCTGCTTTCGAAGCTGTCGGCCTGGTTGATACCGTTTCTGAAATCGGTACGCTCAATGATTCTTACAACCTGGTCATCGGCGACTACGCCGAAGGCCTCTCGGATCTCCGCGCCATCTGGAGCGACACGACCCGCCGCATCGCGGCCCTCCGCGATAACCCGGATTGTGCCGAAAGTGAATATACACTCAAGCTGGAACAGGACAATCCGGGTATCACGCCGAAGGTCACCTTCGACGTGGCGGCGGGTGCGAAGGTCGTGAAGGACTACGCAAGCCGCCCGAAGATGGCAATACTCCGTGAACAGGGCGTGAATGGCGAACTCGAAATGGCTGCCGCCTTCCAGAAGGC
>CACXIR010000017.1 GCA_902767785.1 Fibrobacter succinogenes
CTGGGGGTGGCCCTGCTAATCCTTGCACTTCCAAACCCGGACATCATCTGGAATCCAGGATTCCAGCTTTCCGCAGCGGCCACCCTGGGCATTATTTTGGGTTCTAGCCACAATCCCCTGAAAGCACTGCCCGAAGGTCTTTCGAAAAACAAACTGTGGAGCAAGTTCCAGAATTTTATACTGGAACCCACCTACGTGACCCTTTGTGCCACCCTGGCAACGGCTCCCTTCCTGATTTACCATTTCAAGACTCTCGCTCCCCTCGCCTGGCTCGGGAATATCGTCATTGTGCCACTAATCTCCTGGGGCATGGAAGCGGGGCTTTTTGCACTGATGTCGCCCTTTGACTTTTTGACAGGAACTTTCTGCAGTGCCGCCTCAGTCCTACTTAGAAGTGCCAGCCTCTTGACCCGCCTGCTTTCCGCCTCCTCGGCGGCCTCGGTAACAGTGGGTCCCTACCCGCCCTTTGTGCTTTTGCTGATGGGTTTTGCATTTGCCCTGCTTACCAGCATCCGCAAAAACAGGCTTGGCGCCATCCTTTTCTCCATGGGCCTCCTTTTCTTTTCGGGCTTTTATTTTGCATGCAACTACCGCGATGTTGTCTGGCCCACCTGGAGCCTTACCGCCATCGACATCGGGCAGGGAGACGCCATCCTGATTACCACGCCTTCGGGCAGGAACATTTTGATTGACAGCGGACCCAATGACCGCAGGGATTCCGGCAAGGACATTATCGTGCCGTACCTGCGGCACTCGGGGATTCTAACGCTAGACGCTCTTGTGGTGACACACGCCGATGCGGACCATTTCGGAGGGACCCTCGGAATTGTGGAAAGTTTTCCGGTAAAAGAACTCTGGGTCAGCGAATGTGCAAGGCTTGAGCCGAAACCCGCCTGGATTAAAACGATGGCCGTGGCACTGGAGCGGGGAATCCCCCTGCGGGATATCGGCCGGGGCTTCACCTGGTCCGAGAACTTTTTCGAGATTCGGGCCCTGCACCCTGTTTCTAGCGGCAAGTGTGCCGAGACCAACGAAGAAAGCATTACCCTCCGGGTGAAGGGCCTCGGGCATTCTGCCATCTTGACCGGAGACCTGACGGTGGCAGGCGAAAAAAAGATACTCCGGTCTCACGCCTTCTTGAAAAGCGACGTGCTGAAGCTGGGCCATCACGGGAGCAAGACGTCTAGCAGCAGGAACTTTCTGACAGCAGTGGAGCCAAAGCTGGCTCTGGTTTCTAGCGGGAGAAAGAACCGGTTCCATCACCCCCACAAGCAGGTCACAGACCGGCTGGATTCCCTGGGCATCCCCTACCTGAACACGGCAAAGCGCGGGACCATCACCGTGCAGTTCACCTCTGACACCATGCTGGTGGAGACGATGCTACCACCGGATATGGTTGAGAGAGGAAAATAAACCTATTGACAAAAAAACAGTGGATATATATATTATGTATATAACTTTTGAAAGGGATGACAAAAAGGCCAAAGCAAACTACACAAAGCACAAGGTTACGTTTGAAGAAGCCCAATCTGTATTCTATGACGAAAATGCTCTTTTGATTGCCGATGAGAAACATTCCGATGACGAAGAACGGTTTATACTGATGGGGTTGTCCTCTATGATGAACACACTTCTGGTCTGCTATTGCGAACGGGGTTCTGGCGATGACGAAATTATTCGTATCATCTCGTCCCGAAAGGCAAATAAAGAAGAAAACAAACAATATTGGGAAAGTAGGTCCGTATGAAAAGCAACTATGACTTCAGCAATGCGGTAAAGAATCCGTATGCAAAAAAATTGAAGAAAACGATTTGCATCAACATCAGCGAATCCGTCCTCGCCTATTTCAAGGAACTTTCCGCAAAAACAGGAATTCCTTACCAGTCTCTAATAAATATGTTCCTCACACAGGCCAAAGCCGAAAAAATGGAACCAAAATTTATCGCAAAACCACCTCGAAAAAAACAGGTGGCATAAAACAAGCGACATAAAAGTCCCGCTTTGTTATTTCCCCCGTATCGTCAGTTTGCATTTTTCAACTATTCTTCTTCGGAAGGAATCGTTATGCCGTTGACATTTTCCTTAAAGGAAATCGACAAAATCCCAGAAATCCATCCTTTTTTTCTGATTTTTTCAGCGTCAAAATGCTTGCGAACCTGCATAAAATAAGGTATATTCAGAAAGCAGGTCTTATAGGGACTCTTTATGACCGGGGATAAAACTATAATGATATCCGCAGCATTATGTTTCCTTCTAGGAAGTTGTACGCTCAATGAAGAAAACGTAAATTGTTATGAAGCAAATCTTTTTGCTAGTATTAATTTATTGACAACGACTAAAATTGATAGTACTAAACTTAGTTGCAATAATAAGGATTTTAGATTTTTTAACGAATCTTTTATTTGTATGGATACAACCATATCAACACATTTCATTACCGACACTATTTCACAGTTGGGAAAATATACTTGTTCTAGGGACTATCCACTATGGTACGCATATCATTTTTTTAGCACTCCTTTTAACAAGATAGAATTAGAATCAACGAAACTGAATTTGATTATTTATGGCTCGGAAATCGAACAGAAAATCGACATATCGGAATTCATCAGTGGTGGTCAGATCACCAACATAATCACAGAAAAAGATACCGTAAATTGGTTTTCACAGGACGAAAATTTTGTAGTACCTTATTTTTCCGATTATAAGTCTCCTTTGTTATCAATTCGTTTAGGTTGCCGTGACAGCTACTGTTTTGCAGCCTTGCCAATAACCGAATCAGAATTTTGTTATGACCATTCTCTATGAAGAATTTTATGCGACAAAAAAAACTCAATTTGGTTCAATATCAGCAAATCAAGCTAAATTTACATAAGTCTTATAGGGGCTCTTTATGAGCAGGATAAAACCAGGACAGCAAAAACCATTATAATTCCTGGAAATTACCGATAATACGCAAGTGATCAGGGCTCTCGGCGGAAACTCGCAGGGACTAACAGTCACAAGAGTTTCCTCCAGCGAGAACGGCTCTTACCTGTAAAAACCGTTCCTAATTGTGAAACGCTTGTAAACCAGAGCCATTTTGTTTGTTTTTTGACCGAGATGTGGGCTTCCCGAGCGAACAGTCGAACAAAGTGAATCTGTGAACGAGGGAAGGCTCACATTGAGGGAAAGATCTGTTAAAGGAGATGCCCCGTCAAGCGGGGCATGACAAGAGGGTGCGGGGTTTTAGGGGCGGAGCCCCTAGGAGAGGGGGTGATGGAAGACTTGGCGAGATCGTTGGATTGTGATTGCTTCACCCCTATTCGGGGTTCGCAATGACACTGCCGACTTCTGTCTAATCGCCAAGGCTGCAATCAGGGGGAGGCGTCCCCCTTTCAATAAAAAGCTACCGGCCGTTCAGCAGGGTTCGGGCGGGTTCGTGGAGGATCCCGTTGGAGGCGATGGAAGTATAGCCCTCGTGGACACAAGCCACAGGCTGACCCGCCTCGTCAAAAAGGTTCGACTCCCCGTCGATAGTGGTGAACTTTCCACCCGCTTCCTGGAACAACAGCGGGTAGGCAGCGATATCCCACAAAGAGACCACGGGGTCCACCATCACCTCGGCGCGGCCCGATGCCACCAGGTAATAGCCGTAGCAATCGCCCCAACCGCGATAGAGGTTTGCACTCCGGCGAAGTTTTGCAAAGCCCTCGCCATAGCCTTCCTTTTCCATGGTGTTCACCGTCCCCGAAAGCACCAGGGCATCAGCCAGAGAATGGACTCTGGAACAGCGGACCGGATTGCCATCTAGAAACGCACCGCCGCCCTGAACAGCCCACACGGCGCTATGCAGGGCCGGCATGCGGATGACGCTTGCCACAGGCACGTTCTTGCGGTAAAGGGCGATTAGCGTGCCAAACAGGGGAACACCCCGAATAAAAGACTTGGTGCCGTCAATGGGGTCCACGATCCAGCGGTATTCCTTGTCCGAAATGCCGTCGCCGAATTCCTCGCCCAAGACGCCAAAGTCAGGGGTTTCCTTGAGCCAGAATTCACGAAGAAGTTCCTCGGTACTCTTGTCGGCAAGGGTCACGGGCGTCCTGTCTGCTTTCCACTCGATGCTCAAGTCCCTCTGGAAATATTTTAGGACGTTCTCTTCAGCCATTTCGGCGGCCTTAAGGGCAATTTTCAAAAGGTCCAGGTTTGTAGCAGTCGCAGGCATCTAGACCCCCTCTTTCCACTTTTTGACTAGGGCCACCAGAAGTTCATTCTCTTCGGGCTTGCCCACCGTAACACGCACGTATTCGGGCATGCCAAAGCTGGTAAGCCCGCGGATAATCATACCGTTCTGTTCCAGAAAGGCCACAAGTTCCTTGGCCTTGGCTCCAATGTGCACGCAAATAAAATTCGCCTGGGTAGGCAGCACCTTAAAACCGAGACCTTCAAAGGCCTTGTTCAAAAAGGCGATTCCATCGGCGTTCATCTTGCGAGTGGCCTCCACGTGGTCGGTGTCGCCAAGGGCGGCGATGGCAGCCACCTGGGCAGCCTGGTTCACGTCAAAGGGTGGCTTCACCTTCCACAAATGACGGACCACTTCAGCACTGGCCATGGCGTAACCTACGCGAAGCCCCGCCAGGCCGTAAATCTTGCTGAAGGTGCGGTTGATAAACAGGTTGGGGAATTCGTCCAGGGCACCCACCAGCTTGGGATAGTCGGGAGCCGTGGCAAATTCAGAGTAGGCCTCGTCCAAGAATACCAGCACATTCTTCGGGACCTTCTTCAAGAAGTCCCGGATTTCGGTTTCGTTATAATAAAGTCCCGTAGGATTGTTGGGGTTGCAAATGAAGGCCACACGGGTCTTTTCGTTCACGGCCTTCGCAAGTTCGTCAAGACTCGTCTTGGACTCGCCCGCACCCACGCCGATAAATTCCGCCCCGTTGGAAAGGGTGGTAAACTTGTAGACCGAGAAGGTGGGCGTAATAGCCACACAATTGTCGCCCTGACGGATAAAGGCCTTGCCTACCATGTCGATGATTTCGTCGGAGCCGTTGCCCACTACAATCTGTTCCGTCTTGACGCCGAATTTTTCGGCAAGCATACGAATCATGGACGGAGCATCGCCACGAGGATAAAGGTGCAGACTGTCCGCGATCTTATGGAACGCCTCCACCGCCTTGGGGGATGCCCCCAGCGGGTTCTCGTTGGATGCCAACTTCACCACCTTGGTGAGGCCGTAACGTTCACGAATTTCCTCGATGGATTTTCCAGGAACGTAATCGGAAAGTTTGGAAAGTTCTGGACGCGGTTCAATCATATTCACCTCTTTTCGCGAAACCAAATCTAGTAATTACGCAGGAATTATTTTAAATTTGGACATCATGAAACGCCTCGCCGCACTCGTATTAGCCCTGTTCGCCACAAGCGCCTTCGCTCTGGACCCCATCTGGGACATGCATTACACATTCGGCCCCGAAAGCCGCAAGTCGCCCAAATTTGGCGCTGGCGTGGGACTGCGTTCCGATTTCGGAGACCAGGTGCTTTTCCCGGCGAATATCCTGGGATGCATTTCCAAGGACTTCGAAATTGGTGCCAAAATCGACATCAACACCTACAACAAGATGGACAACTCACAGCTTTCCCTGGACATCGGCGGAAAGTACCACCTGCAGCCGGGAAGATTCATCGAGTTGGACGGCTACTTTGGACTGAACCGCAATAACGGAAGTGCCATTGTGCTTACCTATGGCACGGAACAGTTCATCGCCAAGAACTTTTCCAACTTTTACGAGGCACGAGCAGGCTTTCTGGACGGCGTTACCGGCGAAGACGGATACGTGAAATTCGCCTTCGGCATGACTCCCACACTGAATTTCGGACACACTGTCCGTGTGATGATCGAAATCAACACCTCCGAAAGTATCGGCCACATGTCCGATGACTTCATGGTGGATATCATCCCCAAGTTGGAAGTGGCCTTGGGTGCAGCGCGCGTTCGCCTAGACTTTGACATCGGCGTCATGCAAGAAAAGAACAATGACCAAAAGACCATTGCTCTTTACGTGATGACTGCATTGTAGCATTTTTTATTTCACAACGAATTTCGTTCCGTCGTAGTCGATGGTTACCGGCTTTGCGGCACTCACTTCGCCAGCGAGGATTGCATGGCTCAGCGGGCGTTCCACGTTCCGTTCCAGGTAACGCTGGATCGGGCGTGCACCGAATTCCGGCTGGTAGGCACCGTCGGCAATCGCTTCGAGCGCCTTGTCGGTCAGCGTGAGCTGCAAATCCTGACGGGCGGCACGTTCGGCGAGTCCCTTGAATTTCAGCTTCACGATGTCCTTGATTTGCGGCTTCGTGAGGCTCTGGAACACCAGCACTTCGTCCAAGCGGTTCAGAAATTCCGGGCGGAAGAAGCCACGGAGTTCCGGCTCTATTTCCTTCAAGGTCACAGGCTTTGCATCGCCCGCACGGTTCTGGAAATGAGCGGCACCCAGGTTCGACGTCATCAGAATCAAGGTGTTCTTGAAGTTCACGGTACGGCCCTTGCCATCGGTCAGACGACCGTCGTCAAGTACCTGCAGCAGCGTGTTGAACACGTCGGGGTGAGCCTTCTCGATTTCGTCCAGCAGAATCACGCAGTACGGATGCGTACGCACGGCTTCGGTCAGCTGGCCGCCTTCTTCGTAGCCCACGTATCCCGGAGGTGCACCAATCAAACGGCTCACGCTGTGCTTTTCCATGTATTCGCTCATGTCGATACGCACCAGAGCAGCTTCGCTGTCGAACAGTTCGGTCGAAAGTGCACGGGCAAGTTCCGTCTTGCCGACACCTGTGGGGCCCAGGAACAAGAAGCTACCAATCGGCGCATTCTCACGGCTAAGACCGCTACGGTTACGCAAGATGGCTTCGGAAACCGCTTCCACCGCTTCATCCTGGCCAATCACGCGGGCATGCAGACGTTCGTCCAGGTGCAACAACTTGGCCTTTTCGCCTTCGCAAAGCTTGGTCACCGGAATTCCGGTCCAGCGGCTCACCACGAGGGCGATCGTCTCTTCGGTCACCTCTTCGCTCAAGTCGCCGTCACCTGCGGACTTCTTGATTTCTTCCGTCTTCGCAGCGATTTCCTTTTCAAGGTTCACAATCTTATTGTACTTGAGTTCGGCGGCACGGTTCAAGTCGTAGCGTGCTTCCGCCTGCTCCATCTCTTCCCTCGCCTGCTGCAAGGATTTCTTAAGGCCCTGTAGTTCAGCATTCTTCGCACGCCTTTCCTGCCAACGATCCTGCATCTGCTTGACAGCGGCATCGGTCAACGCGAGTTCTTCGCGCAACTCTTTCAGGCGCTTTACGCTGGTGTCGTCGGTTTCCTTCGCCAAGGCCTGCTCCTCGATCTTCATCTGGAGTTCCTTACGCTGCAATGTGTCCAAGGCTTCGGGCACGGTATCCATCTGCGTCTTCACAAGGCTTGCGGCCTCGTCAATCAGGTCGATGGCCTTGTCCGGCAAGAAACGGTCGCTGATGTAGCGGTTCGAAAGTTTCACCGCCGCCACGAGCGCGTTGTCGTGCAGACGCACGCCGTGGTGCGCGTCAAAGCCGTCCTTGATGCCACGGAGAATGGAGATCGATTCCTCTTCGCTAGGTTCGTCAACCTGCACAGGCTGGAAACGGCGTTCCAAGGCGGAATCCTTCTCGATGTACTTGCGGTATTCCTGCGTGGTAGTCGCACCAATGCAGTGCAGTTCACCACGGGCAAGTTTCGGCTTCAGCATATTGCCCAAGTCCATGGAGCCCTCGGTCTTACCCGCACCCACGATGGTGTGGATTTCGTCAATGAACAAAAGCGTGTTGCCGTCTTCTTCGAGTGCGTCGAGCACAGCTTTCAAACGTTCTTCGAAATCGCCGCGGTATTTTGCACCCGCCATCAAGGCAGACAAATCCAGCGCAAACAACTTCTTGCCCTTCAAAGCGTCAGGCACGTCGCCGCGGTAAATACGCTCGGCGAGCCCTTCCACAATGGCGGTCTTACCCACGCCCGGTTCACCGACCAGGCACGGGTTGTTTTTCGTCTTTCGGCTAAGAATCAAGATGACACGGCGGATTTCCTCTTCACGGCCAATCACCGGCGAAAGCTTTCCGTCGGCGGCCATTTCCACAAGCTCTCGGCCGTAGAGTTTCAGCGGAGACTGCTCCTCGGCATTGGCGGCTCCTGCAAACGGGTCCGACAGCCACGTTTCCACGACCTCAACGCTGCCCAGCGCATCTTCGAAAACCTTCGCAAGGCCACGGTCGCCCGAGAACTTCATCAAGGCCACGAGCATATCGCCCGGGGTCACCATGCGGTTCACCTGACGCGCCGCCTGCACAGAGGCACGCAAAATGCGGTTCAAGTCGTTATCGGGTTCCACGTCGGGGTTCACGCCTTCCATGCGCGGAATCTTCTGCACAAACGGCTCCAGCTTGCCGCGGAGCTCATTCGTCTTCGTGCCCTTCGACTTGTAGAGTTTCTTCAAGGTGGCATCGGGGCCTTCTACCAGACCCACCGCCAAGTGTGCCGCACCCAGGTAGGAATGCGAACAACGGTCGCGCAGGCTCTGCGCCTTCGCCAACACCTTTTCTGCATCGTTGTTGAAATCAGACATATAACCTCCGTTCGGCTCTATCGCAGGAACAGAACCTACGACTTCGCCTCACTCTCGCAACCACGCCTCGTTAATACGAGGCGCTTGTTGCTCACTTTAACCGCCATCCGATATGCAAAACCCGTGCCAAGGGGGCAAAAACGCCGTTTTTTGCTTAAAAACGCAAAAATGTCACATTTTTCAGCGACATTTTTTCAAAATAAGACAGTTCGGCGTTTAGATATAAGAGGGATACTGGCAAGCATTCCCTCCCTGCAATTTGACATTCTAATGTTTTAAATCGATAATTAAAGCAGGAGGAAAACCATGAGCTACAGAAACATATTCTCCATATTCGGAGCCAAATGGATTGACCGGAGCGACATAGAGATGGTGCTTAAAAAATATCCAGAATCTGACTTCGAGGTCTATGTGACATTCTCCGACAAGTCCGACATGTACCTCAAAGATTGCACGGGCAAGGAAACCAATGTGGAAAAGATCGTGTTCGCCTACAGGGATGGCACCAACAAGCTTGACCCGGAGCCGTTTATCTATTACGTCTGTAGTCCTTTCAACATCACGTACTTTCTCACTAGCTGCGATATCGATGCTCATTTCGCCAGCCGATGCAAGGACCGAAAGGTATGGCCGCAAACCCGGAACGAGGACCCGAAGGAAATCCTGAAGATGCGTACGGCGGTCCGTGAGAAGTTCGTGCACTACATGCAGATGAGCGACATCGATTGGAAATTTGGCGATAAGCCGGACGCTCCCGTGTACATTCCGGTGAATTCCTGGAAAAATTCCGACAGGGGGAAAATCCTCCGCTTCCTAGAGCGACTCGATGGCGACGGTATCCAAACAGTCATTGAAGTGCGGTTCAATACAGCCACAATCGACCAGCTCCAACGGCTAGATACCGAGATGGAATTCGGTGATCTTGACGAAGTCCTCGAAATTTCCGAAGAGGCCGAACGAGAGGATGATTGAGTTTTATCTTCCGACATTTTTTCAAAACAAGACCCTTTAGTGTTTAAAAAGTGCATCCAAATGTGGAATTTTCAACAATACATCAATTTTTTCTATCAAAAATAAAGAAATTATGTATTTGACTTTATGAATTCCAGAAGGTATATTATGGGTGTAAGGAACAAGAAACTTAAAGCACAAAGGAGTTTATCATGAAACACGCATTCGCAACATTCGTTTTTATCGCCGGTAGCATCGCAGCATTCGCAGGTTCTGCATACGCCCTCCCCCTCCCGGTGAACCCATTCGCCGAGGCCGCACGAGGTGATGCCGCCATTCACACGACTGTCGCTCTGGACCAAGGCGCTAACCAGTGGAACCACAGGGACGATGACAGCAGGGTAAATCCCCGTCTCGTGTTGTAAAAAATTCAATGAGAGGTCCTTGTTAGGATCAGGCGCCCACAACGGGCGCTTTTTTCATCTTATCTTCCGCCAACGAGGATCTGGTCCACCTTGATGGTGGGCTGACCAACCGTCACAGGCACGTGTCCCGAAGAAGCGCCGCAAATGCCGGCAGCCAATTCTAGGTCGCTTCCCACCATGCTGATACGGGGCATGATCTCGTGGCCCTTCCCGATGAGGGTTGCTCCCCGCACCGGTTCGCAAATCTTTCCGTTACGGACGACATAGCCTTCGTCCACTGCGAAATTGAATTCGCCAGTAGCCGGGTTCACCGAACCGCCAGCCATACGAGCCGCATAAAGGCCGTAGTCCATGCTGGCAATCATGGAATCGAAGCTATCCTTGCCGGGGGCGATGAAGGTGTTGCGCATACGGCTAACAGGAGCGTACTTGTAGCTTTCGCGGCGAGCAGAACCCGTAAGGGGGACCCCCACTTCGGTGGCCCCCACGCGGTCGCTCATGTAGTTCTTCAAGATTCCATTTTCTATCAACACCGTACGTTGCGTGGGCGTACCCTCGTCATCGCACTTGAGGCTTCCCCACACACCATCTAGCGTGCCGTCATCTATGGCGGTAAGGCAAGGCTGGCCAATGGCTTCACCCAATTTGCCGCAGAATGGGCTTGCGTTCCGACGGACAGCTTCCGTTTCCAGCGGATGCCCACAGGCCTCATGGAAAATCACGCCACCGAAGCCGTTGCCCATGACCACAGGCATTTGCCCGCCCTTGATGTAACCAGCATCCAGCATTCGCACCACGCGTTCCGCCGACGACCTCGCCAAAGCTTCAGGAGAATAGCTTTCTAAAAGTTCGTAGCCGCCCAGCGCGCCAGGCGACTCATGAGTTGTCAGCCTTTCGGTGCCATCGCTTGCGGTAACCGTCACGTTTACCCGAAGCCTGGCCCGATCCATCGCCAGGTTCAAGCCTTCGCTGTTCATCAAGTTTATGGTCGTACAGCAATCTGTCACATTCGCGCTGACCTGCACCACTTTTTCCGAAACCTGACGGGCAGCCTTGTCCGCAGCAAAAAGGAAATCCTGCTTTACCGCCTGGCCCAATACCCTCGGGTCCTCAAATGCAGAGGCATTGTAATCCGCCACCCGCTTTTGCGGAGCAAATTCAAAAGACTTTGCGGCAGCCGCAATACGCCCAAAGGCCAACGTACGAACCAACTTTAGAAGAGCCTCTTCGCTATCGTCGCTAGTAAAACCGTAAAGCACCTCGGTGCCATACAACAGGCGAATTCCAATGCCATATTCGGTACCCGCCGTAGCGGTCTCTATCTTGGAATCCTTGAGGCCCAGCGAAGAAGAACGCGTTTCCTCTTCGAAAATTTCCACGAAGTCCGCACCGGCACTGCGACCGGCCTCAAAAATTTTCACCGCGACGGAAGGATTCACGCTACACCTCGCCGTTCATCTTCTTGCGGACGGGAATTCCTGCGGCAAGCATTTCTCTCTTGATTTGCGGGACGGTGTAATCGCCAAAGTGCACCATGGAGGCCACCAGAGCCGCGTCTGCAGCGGTCTTCGCGAACAGGTCCACGATATGTGCCGGAGTTCCAGCACCGCCGCTGGCAATTACCGGCACTTGTACTGCTTTTGCCACCTGGTCGGTAATGTTGAGTTCGTAGCCGTTACGCACGCCGTCGGTATCGATGGCATTCAGGCAGATTTCGCCAATGCCCAAATCTTCGGCCTTCTTGGCCCACTGCACAGCATCAATGCCCATGGGAGTGCGGCCACCGCGGATATAGACTTCGTAACCGCTGGGGAACTTTTCAGAGACGCCAACGAACTTCGCGTCCATGCCTAGCACCACGCACTGGCTTCCAAAAGCCTTGGCCCCTTCGGCAATAATTTCAGGGTGGAGTACGGCGAGGCTGTTCACGCTAACCTTTTCAGCACCCGCCAAAAGTGCCTGATGCATGTCGTCCAGGTTACGGATTCCACCACCTACAGCAAAGGGGATAAACACCCGCTTTGCAATCTGGCGGATCATTTCCATGTCGCAGGGTCTGTTTTCGGCACTGGCAGTAATGTCGTAAAAGACCAACTCGTCGACGCCATCGGCACTGTACTGCGCCCCCATCTCCACGGGGTCGCCAATATCAATATTGCCCTTGAACTTGACACCCTTGGTGACCTTGCGGTCGCGGACATCAAGACATACAATTAAGCGTTTGGTCAGCATTTCGGACTAAAGGTTCTTGTCGATGACGCCCTTGACCGTGGCCTTGGGAACGGCCCCCACCACGTTGCCCACTTCCACGCCGTTTTTGAACAGCTTCATGTTGGGAATGTTGGTGATGCCGTAGCGAGCACAAATATCCTTGACGCCGTCGTCATCCACGTTCATCTTGGCGATGATGGCCTTGCCTTCGTAATCGGCGGCAATTTCCTCGATGATGGGACCCATCATCATGCACGGGCGGCACCAGGTGGCCCAGAAATCCACAAATACCAGCTGACCCGAGCGGATCACCTCGTCAAACTTTGCTGCAGAAAGGTTCAAAACTGCCATATAAAATCCTCCTGACTCAATTCACCCATAAAATAACAAATTATCGTCTGGGCAAGAGGCTCCAAACCGAGAATCCTAGTATATCAAGCGCATTTCGTCTGCCCAGAGGGTCGCTCCCACCGTCCCCTTATACTCGTTGCCTAAGGCACTGGAAGCCATGACCACCCGGATATGGGTCACATCAAAACTACCAGGGGAATCCGTCTGGACCACATGATTGTCAATGCCTTTTGAATTTTTGAGGCTGGTTGAAAACAAACTAGATTTGAAAATCGGGGAACCGGCCTTAGGCTTCCCATACTTAAAAGCCAGGCGAATAGTCTTGTATCCGGAACGGCCAGCATCCGTAATGGAAACAACATCCGGATCGTCAGTGCTAGTCACCGTAGTGGCTCGGTACCAGGCACTTGCCACCATGGTATTCACGTCACCTGAACCGCGGTACTGATTTTTCCCCTGATTACTTGTACGACTACGGTGTTCCAAGATTACATACAAATCGCAGGAATCTCCCTTACCCTCGTACTTTACATCAAACTCCACAAACTTTGGCCTGCCGTAAAACGGACGGCCAAAATCAATCAGTTCGTTGCCATCGTCATACTTTGTCATTTCCATTGTACCCACATTCTTGGGATTAAAATACGCCACCAACATATTTCCGCTCGCAAATCTGCCTATGCCAAAAATTTTAGCATCCTTGGACTCCATTTTAACTATTTGTTTATCCTCATTCACCGTCAATGTTTTAGTCTTGTCAAGGGCACTATTGTTACCATTGTCCCAACCATCTACATCATTCGTATTTCCAAAATCATCCGCCACCCAATGGTTAAAGTCACTACCCGGATATTGATACCCTGCCTGCAAAGTATAGGTCTTCGTTTCGCCCTGTTCATTAGCAACCGTTATCGTTTGAGCCTTGGAAAAATTGTAGCTGGAACCCGCCTTGATTTCCTGGACAGAAGCCCCCTCGGAAAGGGTCATGGACTGAACCTTTAACGAACGCAAATCCAGGTCATTCTTGTAGCTCATTTCGAAAAAGACCTTTCCTGATTCCTGGTCAATAACACCTTTAACCGACCCTGTACCCACCGTTATGGATTCCAATTTCGGAGGAACATACACTTTGGCAGAAATGGTCCAATCCGCCTTAGACTCCCCGTCTGAAGCAGTCACCGTAAATTTCACCGGAGAACTCAAATCCAGCCCGGAAAGTTTCAGATCATGGGAGGCTCCATCCGAAAGAACAACATTATCAATCGTAACAGACTTCTTAGCATTCTCATCAGCCAAGTAAAGAAGTACCGTACTTGTCCCATCGTCAATCAAGGCGCTCCTAGCCTGGTTCTTTGCCGAAATAGAAAGCACCTCCGTCGCAGTAGCCACTGTAAGACGAACTACCCATTTGGCCGTACTGCCGTCTTCTGCAGTCACCGTAAAAGCAACACCCGTTTTCCATTCTGTCACCTTATCAGGTTCAGGAGTTACAGAGGCCTTACCTGAAACATTCCAATCAGCAAGGGCGATCTTAGTAAGGTCCGTTCCTAAAGGGAACTTGACCGCCAGCGTATCCCCCAAGGTATCCAGACGAGCCTGTCCGCTAAAACTCAGCCACAAGCCTTTTTCAGAAGACTTTGAGCTTTCATTTCCGTTCTGGTCCGTATCTTTTGAATCGCCTTTGTCAGAAGATTCCTTGCCCTCAGAGCCATCCTTCGACTCGGAATTCTCACCGGATTCCGAGCCCTCGTTCGATGATGGTTCTACCTCCGATATAACAAACTGGATTTGCCAAAGTGCAGGAGTTCCATCTTCGGCAACCACCATCACATAAACAATCTGGCTGGCAGGTATTCGGATTTTGGAACCCTTTTTCAATTTCTTTTCCGAATAAGCCAAAGTCTTTGCCAGGGAATCCAAGGCAGCTGAATCAGTGGGAAATTCCAGAATCTTGCTTTCTACCAGATGCAAAGTCGCCATGTGGCTGATGTCAATGCTCTCGATAGTCACAGAATCCCAAGTAGCAAGGGAATCGGAACGTTCTTCTAGAGTGATAATGACCTTGTGTTCGTCGGCAAAGACCTGAATGCCTTCTCTTTCTTCTGCAAAATGGACTTCATCCAATTTGCGATAGGGAGACTCGCCAAACTCATCGTAATCGGCAGAACAGCCAAAGAACAGGACAATGACAACGGCAATCAAAAAAAATCTCATGTCATTCCTCCTAGTAAATCAACTTGAAGTCATCCAAGGTGAGGCTAGAATTTTCACCACCGCGATACTTACCCGAATTGCCAGCCGTTCCACCGGCTACCACATGCGCATAAGCCGAAGAGGCAAACATTACATGAATAGCAACCACATCCTCAGTCCCAGTGCCAAGAGCCAAGCCTTCCACAACAGCGTAACCGTCCGAAAGTAACCCGAAAGGATCCTCCCCATAGGAAAGTTGAACATTCCGTTCTATCATATCCGTACTTGCATCGTCCGAGAAGGCTCCCGTAGCAACAACTTTACCACCCTCACCTACCAGCATCACATAAACGAGGCTCTTCTGCGGATAATCAGAAGAAGAATTGGCTTCATGGGTATAGGAATACTTTACCGTGAATGCTGTCGGACGTGCCGTAAAGGGCTTGCCAAAGACCATGTCTTTGGCAATGTTAGATTCGTCAGTAGAGGGCGTTCCCGAAGAGTAATCAACATCGTAAATATTTTTAGCATCAGAGCCACTATATGCACCAACAAAATAAAAGCCTCCGGCAAGCTTCCAACTACCATCAATTATCGCATTGGATACCCCCCATCCACAGGTTACAATTTTTGAAGAAAGGGACAAACTCTCCCCATTTTCAGATAGGTTTTCTTCTGCCTTAAAACGATAATTTGTAACATAGGCAACCGTGGCCCTTCCCTCCGTCGCCATGGCATCGCTAGTGGTGGCCCAGAAATCGTTTCGAGTGCTAAAGTCCGAACCCGGCAACTGCACTCCGGCCACTACACTGTAGGTACCCACATTGCCATCGGCATCTTCAAAGCTCATTTCTACAGGGCGAATCAGGTTATTCGCCGTATCCAAGGGAACCAGCTGGATATTAGAGAGGTCCGTATCGTAGGGCATTTCCACATACACCTTGGAACCCTCCACCGTAACGGTTCCACCTTCCACGCTCAAATCCGCAAGTTTTACCACCTGAGGCTGAGCAGCCTCACTACTGCTGGACGTAGCCCCTTCAGAGGAGGAACTGTCATCCGTTGACTCTGACGACCCACCACTAGAACCCGATTCCCCAGAGGAAGAATCTGATGACGACCCTGCCGAAGAATCCGACGACGAGGCTCCTTCCGAAGACGCCGACTTTGCGGTGCTAGACGAACCTGCTGTAGACTCCGAAGACTTGGGCGTTTTGGGCAAGTCCCAGGTCACCAGCCACACCCCTACAATGCGGTTGTAGGAATCCAGCGCCACGACGGAAAAAGCATTTGTGTCGGCCGTAGAAATCACCATACCAGGTACCAGCTTTTCACCTAATTCCGGATCCACCATGTCGCTATCGGCGGTAAGGTAAAGCGCCGAACAACCGGGCAACTGAATAGAATCTATTACCAGGGAATCTTGCCAGGACTTTCCGGGTTTCACCCGTATGACCCGTGCCGATTCGTCTACGGATTCCACAGTCCAGCCAGAAAGTTTCACCTCCATGGCTTCCGCAATTTCATCTTGGGGGAACAGGGGCTTTTCCGTGGACTCCGAGCAACCGGTCCACAGGCAGATGCCGCTAGCGGCAAACACCGCCACCACCCACAAGTTTTTCAAATTTTTCACAAACTTCACGCCTGCCTCCTAGAAGAAGTAGACCAAGGAGAAATCCAAGGCCAAGAGGTTAATGGTGAAATTCACAATATTGTATACCAGTCTGCTATGGCTTTCGCCATTTTCTTCCACATCTACAACGCTAGTGCTGAGACCCAGAAGTCCCACAGAGGTTTCAAAGGCAAAGCGACTCAACACCATAATGCAGATACCAGGATTTAGGCCCGCTTTGATAGTCCAGGTCTTGTTACGAGTTTTGTCCATCTCTTCGCCGTCGTCAGTCTGGGACATTCCGTAGGAATACTGGACCAATATGGAGGTTTCGTTAAAAAAGTAGAGGCTCTTGGAGTCCATCACCTTCAGGTAGTTCTTCAAGAAGGGTTGTACAAAAAAACCGTTGCTCACGTACTTACGATGCTGCTTTACATCGGCAAGATCTTCCAATAGGGAAAAATCTATATCCAGCCAGGTACGGGAATAACCCAAATGGGCACCTACGGCCAAGGCATCTTTAATGAAATAGCCCCCAAAAGCCTGAACCGTAAACATATATCCTTCAGCCTCGTACACATCACCGATAATGACATTCAGGGCATCGTCCTCTGTATTGGCCTGAATCAAGGACAAGGTAGCACCACCTTGAATATGCCCTGCAGCGATAGCCTCGTCAGGATGCACGGGGTAAAGTTCATCCAAAAGGCCCCCGGATGGTTTTTCTTCGGCGGGAACAGAAACCTTGACAGAATCCGCTACACCTGCCGTCTGCCCGAAAGCAGTCGACCCCACAACCAAAAGTACCATGCCCAAAAAAGCTAGACGCATTCTCAAAAATCCTCGCTAATCATGAATACAGCGGACGGCATAGCCCATGTTCTTGTCAAATCCGTGGTATGTAAAGTCTGAACCCGAGATATACCAATTCCATGCACCATTGGGGTCAGGTTCCGTGGCTGTCCAGAAATGGGCAGCAGAATAGCTCTGGAATTGATGCGTATATCCCTGACGGAAATCGTATTCCCCTGTAATCACGGCTCCAAAACCATACTTGTCCGTTCCAGACCCAGATTCACTTTTTGCCATCAACTCATTCCCCTTGTACGCCCCATTTCCGCTTTCACCGCCAATATAGTCTCGCAAAGCTTCCCATTCCTGTTGGGTTGGCACATGCCAATTATCGGGGCAAATTCCCTGATGAGGAAATTTCGTTATCCCACAGGTCTTTCCATGGCCGCATTCCTCTGCAGATTTATCCATGGCTGCAGTCCACAGGTACAATACACCTAATGAGTTACAATTCTCAGGAACATTGTCCAAGCACCAGGCAGCCCTTTTCAAGTTAGCTGTCCCTGTTTCGGAACTGTCCGCATACCGCAAGTTCTGTCCCATCCACAACTGGTCCCCAATCTGGACCATAGTATAGACTTGCCCATCGCGGGTATCGGTAAAGGTTTCTAGGCCTTCCTTAAAGGAATAAGCAATAGCACTGCTAGAAGAGGAACCATTTCCATTCCAGTTATCCACAGAGGAACTAGAGCCGCCTATGCCATAATTCTCTTCCCACTCGGCACAAGTCTTCCGGAACCCGGCCTCGACAGTGGCAAGAGTGGTCCCATCAAGACGACGGCTGTAGGAAACCTTTTCATCCGAACAAACAACATCCTGGTACGAACCTTCAACACTTGCGCATATCATCGTCATTGACATCTGGTTCGGAGAAGAAACTTCGCTAGCGATTTGAATTCCGCTTCCATCGTCAACGCCCACGTGCTTATACGTTACGCCACCAGCAGTCATTTCCATGGTCACCGCATTAGCAGCAGGAGTCACCACACAAGAAAAACTTTCAGCATCCAAGCCGGACCCATTGAATAGCGACGTATTCCCCCCACTAGAAGAACTTGTCAAAGATTTCTCCAGCGAATCAAGCATGGCGTTCAAGGCATTCAATTCATCTAGGCTTGTAATCCTTTTTCCATCTGACATTTCGCAGCCCATGACAAACAAAGCCTTGACGGAATCGAACTTATCCATGGACATTTTTTCCCTGCCGATTCCCAAAACAGACTCTTCATAGCACCGAACTTCACCATAATCAGAATCGCTTTTAAGATCTTGACATTGTTCCTCTAATACTGAAGGTTCATCGCTTTCAACAATTTGAAAAAGCGTTCCATCTTTGTATTCAATCGTAGTCTTTGTAACAACACCGCCAAAAGTGGATTCCGTAACTAGCGGGCTTTCCGACGTAACTGAACAATGAAGAATGTCTGACGACCCAAAACTGCCACCAGAGGCATTTTGCTTCTCATTTTCGCTAGCATTGTTGGAACTGTCACCATCTCCACAAGCGGACAACCCCAAAGCAAAGATTGCAAAAAAACAAAACATGTGTCTACATAGACGCATCATACCATTCTCCAAGAAACAATCCTAGAGAGAAATGTAGCTTTTTTTGAGGAAAACCTATACTTGCAAGGCAAATGCGTTGCAGAATAAAAGCCATCCAGAGGTCAAAACAATTATTCCACCGACAAATGTGGCAGCGGAATACACATATTTGGCAGAATTTCCAAATTTAAGGGCGCTTTTATCTATTCCCTTCCGCATGGTGATGGCAATCAAACCAAAGAAGATGTTGGTCACCATCATGCCTACGCAAATAACCGCAGATGACACCAGCGATAAAAAAATCATGGAATTCAGCAAGCAGAAAAGGACTACCAAGGCCACCGCCGGGCAGGGTACAATTCCCGTCACTGCAGCAACACCCAGCACTTCTTTCCAAGATGCATTTGCGTTAATTTTTTCGTCATCGTCCCGTTTGCGACGAACAAAATCCCTAACAGCAATACCCATCAGCAAAACGCCGGTTAACATCACCAATGCATAGCTAGCTTTTTCAATACCGCCGCGGCCCACTTCAAAAGCGGGAAACACGGTGGCCTTCAATATTGCATACAAAATAAAAAGCAGGGCGACGGCACTTAACGTGTGGATGAAGGTGATTCCTGCACCCAGGGCAACCCCCTGCTTCCAGCTGCCGCGGCGGGCAAGGAAATAACCCACTACAATGGATTTGCCATGTCCCGGCCCCAAGGCGTGCAAGATGCCATATAAAAAGCAAATGGCCAAGAACCCCCATATGGTCCCCCAGTCCCCAGACTTCAATGCAGAAATCTTTTCTGTCAAGATTTCACGCAACCTCTTTTGCACTGCGGCAAAGGATTCCCATAGGGTCTGCTCTTTTTTGGGCGATTTCAAATCTTGTGCATTCGCCGAATCAGCTATGACCGCAGGCGATTCAGAGGTCCCCGCCTTTTTGAACTTTCTTTTAGCAAATTTATCTGCCAAAGCCTGATCTTGTGCGGGGGCCGGCTTGCTCCCCTCCACAGCAGGCTGCTCAATGGCAACCGGCACAACAGAACCTTCCGCGCTATCCGTAACACTTTCCGCGGAATACCCAAAACCCACCATCAGCAGGATAGACAAGCACAGAGTCAATGCACGAAATTTCATTTTTTCTTGAACCTCAAATATAGTCCTTCCACATACGAAAGGAAGGCACGGAAAAGGGAAAGCCCTTCAAGGCTGTCAGCAAAATACTCCACGTCTATGGATTGCGGGGCAGAAACTTCAGCCGATTCCATATCGCAGGTCACCTGCACATAGTTGGTAGGGTCTGCCACCACCGCCACCAGCATGGAGTAGTCGTTTCCTGCAGGCACGGAAAAATACACTACAAAATCCAGCACCAACCTACGATTCGCTACAGAAGCCCTAAAATTCCGAAGCTCTTCCACCTTCAAGAAATCCGACCCCCACTGCACGTAGTTGAAATAATTCATCTTTTCAAGGTCGCCAAGAATCGTTGATTTCAGTTTTTCACTTTCTTGAGCAGAAAGCTTGCCATCACCATCAGAATCCACAGAGGCTACCATGGCGGCACTGTATATTTCGTCGTAAACCCAATGGTTTTTTATGCCCGAGAACCCCTTTTCGTCAAAAAGGACCTGGACCTTGGCATCCACGAACACGTGGGGATGCGCAAAAGCCATGGACGCAAGCAGTCCAAAGATGACCAAAGTTACTTTAGAAAGCAAAGACAAAACCCGTCACCAAAAGTCCGATTCCCACGACGCCAAGGCCAATAGCCACCCCGGCCTTGCGGTCTCCGCTCCGGTTCAGGTCGTGGTTCTTCTTGACCATCCTCTTGGTATCAGGGCTTTCGAACGCCGACAGGCCATAAGCCTTTTTCTTGCTGGCAGCCTCATCCCAATCCTTCTCGGCCAAGTACCACAACACACCGCCGGCAATAATGGGAGCAATGGAACCCCACAGAAGTCCCCTGCCTATGCGACGCTTGCTGCGTTCCGCATTAAAGGCATTCTGTTCTTCGATAAGGACAAGGTCGTCCATAATCGGTTCCATTTCCACATTGACGAAATTAGGCATGAACGCCTTGATTTCGGTAACAATGGTAGTATCGCGGTACCCCACCTTACGCAGGTAAATGCTCGCCTTTGCCTGGGGGCGTATGCCATCCACAATAACATCGGTCATGTAGTGGGGCATAATGTTTACCGTGGGGGCCTCGTTGATGAACACTTCCACCGCTTCCGGGTCCGTATTCAAAGTCAGCCTGGTAGAAGGGCGTTCCACCGGAATTTCAACCTTGTTCAAGCTGTCGGCATTGATGCGGACCACCGCGGTACCCCACCATTCCACGCCTTTCAGCACCTGCATCACCGAAATGGTGTACTTGCCCGGAGCTATATGCTTGATGGTGTCCGGAGCCACCTTGCCCAAGGGAATGCCGTTCACAAAGAGGGAACAAGCTGCCGGCACAGACGTCACAAAGAGATTTGCGCTTCCTGGCGGATACAGTTCCATTTCCTCTTCGTCATCCACATACTCCGGCACAAGGTAATTGGAAAGACCAAGGTCTATCATCTCGTCGTCTTCCATGTTGTAAAGACGGCGCAAGTCTAGGCGGAAAATCTTAATGTAGGGATTGGCGGAATCGGCAGCAATGCTATCTTGAATTTCCTGCTGGCGGATTTCCTCTTCAATCTTTGCGATTTGCTCCATTTTCACGCGAGTATCTTCTTTCTGTAGGGCCGTTTCAAAATCGTCGTCGGCGCCATCGTCAACTTCTTCCTGAGGCTGGGCTCCTTCCTGCTCCGGCTGGGCCACGGTATCTACCGGGGCAACCGGAACTACAGGGGCAGGAGCCACCTTGGTAGAATCCTCGTCGTCCTCGTCATCTTCTTGAGCCTGGCCGTTGCTTTCTTCCAAGGCGGCCATATTCTCCTCTTGAATTTTCTCCAAATTCTTCTGTTCATCGGCATTGGGACGCTTCAGGTAGACCGTGTCCCTCTCAATTTTCACAAAGATCGCTTCCTGTTCTACGGAATCACCCATGACCCAATAGCGGACCGGCACTTCACGACCAACAGCGGGAGCGGCGGCAGAATCAGCGGCCGAACTTGCAGATGCTGCAGCAAGTTTTGCTTCAAAGGGGTCCACTCCAGGAGCAGGCTGGGCAGGGGCAGACGACGCAGGTTGCTGTACAGGCTCCTGCGCCGGAACGGATGCAGCCTCCGCTACGGGTTCCTGTGCAGGCGCAGGAGCCGCAGTTTCACCTGCAGCAGGCTCCGCATCCCAGTCGTCTTCGGCAGCCAGAGCGGGCAATGCCACAAATAAAGCCAACAAGAACACAAATACACGATTCAGCATATGCTAAAAGATATATTAATATCTCCCCTATGGCGTACCTAATTTGCGGATTTTGGCACAATATATGGGTCCCGCCCCGCCCGTCCTGTCGGGTAGAATGTGTACACCAAATTCCGTATGGTCCGCACCTTCAGGAGCATCCTCTATTTCTGCAATTTGGGCCTGAGGCCTCTTCTTTAAGATCCTGCCTACCACGCCATCGTTTTCCAAGGGCGAAAGGGCACAGGTCCCATAAACCAAGACCCCTCCGGGGCGCAAGGCATCTATAGCCGAAGCCAAGAGTCCTCCCTGTTCCACGGACAGCCGTTTGACCCGCTTAGCCGACCAAGCCTCCAGGTGAACGGGAGACGCCAAAACATGGCGGTCCGAGGAACAGGGAGCATCCAGCAAAATGCGGTCGAAGCTTTCCCTCCTGTGAAGGCCGAACTTCATGCCGTCGTACCCGGACACGTTGACTACGGCACGCCATTCCGGAGGCAAGGAATTATCCAACACATGCTGCAGCCTAAGCCTGCGGTCGGGAGAACGGTCGTTGCACATTAAGGAACCCGCCCCCTTTAACATGGATGCAATCACCAGGGATTTGCCCCCGGGCGCAGCACACATGTCCAGCACCTCCATGCCGGGTTCAACCCCAAGGGACTTCGCCGCAAAGACAGAGGCTTCGTCCAAAAAATACGGCTCTAAGCCATCGCCAAACTTAAGCTCCACGGCACGGCCCTCCCCCTTGAGGGATTCCAACAAGGCGGGCCAACGATCTCCAAAAAGCTTTTCGTAGTAATCGAAGAATTGCATAGTAGGGGGCAAGGAGGAGTTAGGGTAAAAATAAAAATCCCCGCCAGAAAGCAGGGAATTTCGTTGAGCTACCAGGATTCGAACCTAGACAAACAGAGTCAGAATCTGTTGTGCTACCATTACACCATAGCTCAGTGCGCCACCAAAGTTAGTAAAAAATGCAACTTCGGCAAGGGGTACTTGCACTATTTTACGGTGGGAGGGGTATAGGTGAGCAGCAACTGGTCCACTCCCGTGCCGGCAGTCAGCGTCTGGTCGTTAAAGGTCACATAGGAAGCCATCGGCGTTTCCGCCTCCTGGAGGGAGGAAATCACCAAGGGATCCCCGGAATACAACAACAGCTTCTGATTCCCGCTGGGAAGGTTGATAAGGGTATAGTCGTACAACGCTATTCATAAAGCAGAGGCCCGTCTGGCTCTGGTCCTCCTGGTTTATCACCAGGCGCACCCCCGCCTTGACCCAGGACGGGCTGGACAGGCCAGTCTTGCCTAGGGACAAGGTGTCCTTCAAGTCCTTCAATTCAGTTTTTTTCACATAGCGGGAGAGTCCGGCAAGCACCACATTCCCTCCCGAAACCTTGCGGTATTCCACGCGGAACGAATCGTAGGGGACCTCCGCAGGGGCGGGCAAGAACCACCGACCATCACTGTCGGTCTGAGCTTGGACATTGAACTCCAGGGTTGAACCTGATACAAAGCCGAAACCGAACAAGTCCGTAATGACCATAACCTCAACACTATCGCAGGATATGGAGCCGGAACACACCACCTGGCCAGAAATCCAACCCTTAACGCTGTTGGCCCCTGATTCGGAAGAGGAAGAAGGTGTGGAGTTGGAACTCAATCCAGCCGCCCCGTCGTCCCCAAACAGCCCCCACATCAAGGTGTCCGTCACCAGAGTGTCTCCCTTCACCGCCGTGGAAGGAATGTCCCACTCCCTGAAAATCGAGGAGTCGGCCATGCCCGACTGCTTCAGTTTTTCCAAAACTGCCGGATCCCAAGGGCAGAAGCCCAATGTCCTATAGCCCTGAGGAATCAACAAGGTAAACTCGCCCGGAGCAAAAACGGATTCAAAGAAGGGCAGGCCGTGAGCATAGACCATGAAGTGGGAACCCACCGCAATGGAACCAAGGGTCGAATCACTGTAGTTGAGCATGCCCTTTACCACAACCGCTTTTTCCAGCCGCACCACCAAGGAGTCCTCAGAGGTCGTGGCCTCTGGCAGGTAGGACACCTCTCCCGAGGCTTCATCTATGACCGCAAGCTGGAAGGTATCCGCAGGAACTTCCTCGAACCGGAACTCTCCCTTGGTGCTTGTCTTGGTTTCTACAAGTTCAGGCAAAGCAAGTTCTGCACCGGTCTGGTTGAGCATGGCCAAACGGACGGTAACGCCTGCAGCAGGATTTCCATCGGCATGGTACACCGTCCCAGCAAAAGCCACCGTGTTTTCGGTCTGGGTGGCCGTTCCCGCCACATCCTTGCTGCCGCAAGCACACAAGCCAAGGACAATGGACAACGTCAAGGCAATCGTCGATAACCTCATTTGTCCTCCTTGGTTAAGTCTGTGCGTTCCTTGCTTATGGGGAAAAACTGGACGTTCAGTTCGCACAGCATGGTCTCGCCACTGTCCGACTGCACAATATCCAGGATCTCCTTCTGAAACATATCAATTTTTCGGATAATGCGTTCCAGCCCTTCGGCGGATACGCTCATAGTAGTGGTCGAAACGTTCCTACGGGCGGTAGTATACCGGTCCAGGGCGTCCTTGCCCAAGTCGATCATCTGCTTTTGGAACTGGTGGACAAACAGGGGCGACACTTCGCGACCGCTGGTCACCGTCTTGTTCACGGACCGGTAAAAATCCCCCACCTTTTCGACAAGGCCAAGGTCCAGCAACAACTGCAAGGACTGCTTTGCCTGGGGGAGCGAAATCTTGGGGTTCAGGAACCAGGCTAGTTCCTGGACGTTGGATTCATTGATATTCAAGACCGACAGGGCCTCGCGGACTGCCACGTGGTACCATTTGGCGTAATATTCCTGCTGATTGCGGGTCAGGGTCTTCACCGCCCTGGGCAGCAAGGACGACATCTGGTCGAATATCTGCTGCTTGGATTCTACGGAGTCCGCATGGGTAAAGTCCACCATCAGGCGGAAGTAGCGGCCTTCCCGCTCGTTTAGGCCCAGGGCGGCGATAAACTTCGGCACCATCTGGGGCGTAAGGGACTTGCGACCCCGAACCAAGTCCAGGTAAAGCCCCGACGAAGAATAGCCCGCCTTCTTGGCAAAGGACCTGTAAGAGAAATACCGCTGGAGGGACTTGCGGTATTCATAGTAGTCCTGCAAGTACTTGCGGTAGTTATAGTAGGCGAAGATATTCATTACCACAAATTTAGCATATATTTTTTGGGAACACTCAAATTTTTTAAAAATTATGCAAAAATCGTGAAATTTATCAAAAAAGAACACTTTGAGAACACTTTCGCATAAAAATTTCAAGAAAACTATACCACTTTCTCCATTTTTTTGTTTATATTTAGGGAACACCCAATCCCATCCCTAGACCCCCGGCGACAATCCCGTCACCGAGGGTTCTTTTTTTCTACATTCCCACCCATGAATTTCAAGAACAGCCTCAAAAGTCTCGCCGGCCGCCTGGTACGGCTGCTGGGAATTGTCGCCGTCCTGTACGTAAGCATGGTATTCTACCTAGCCCTTACGGAACGCCGTAACGCCTACCCCAGGGCCATTGCCCATAAAGAAGCACGGGAATTCATTGCAGGCAAGGCGGAACCACTGACCTGCTCCCTGGAGGACGGAACCACGCTAGAAGGCTGGAAACTCGGCGCCAGCGACACACCGACCCTGCTCTATTACCCCGACGCCGACGAAGACGCCGCCCAGTTCTTGGCAGAGGCAAACACCATTGAGGGAATCACCCTGGTCACCTTCAACTACCGCGGCTCGGGAAACAACAAGGGAACGCCTTCTGCCGAGACATTCTCCGCCGATGCCCGCGGGATTGCGGAATGTGCCGCACAAGCAAACGGGAGCCGCCCTGAATTTTTTTCTGGGCGGGGAACAGGAGCTATCCTTGCGGCGAACAACGCCGACAAAGGCGGCAAAATAATCCTCATAGACCCAGTCTGGAGCATTGCCGACGCCCTGACCTTCAAGTACCGCAAACTTTACCCCAAGCTTATCATAAGGGCCAAAGAGTCCATGGATTATGACAAAATGGCAAAAACAATAGACCAAGTTAGAATAATGCTGGATAGAATGCAATTCGAAAGTCGAAGCCAAAAAGTTCTGGGGAATTTACCTGGCGCAACCGTCCAGAAACGAGGCGGGGCCTCGTTCCGGGACGCATTCCAAGAAATCGTCAACGGCCTTTAGTGCGTCCCCATCCCGTGTAATCCCGGACACGCTTTTGTACCGCATCACTTGCCGAAATCCGCTAATATTGTTAGTTTATGGGGTTGAAGGGAGTTTTGAAAAAAGGAGACTTAGATAAAATGGATAAATTCGTAGTCAAAATGGACATCCGCGGTTTCATCCGTTTCAGCGGAGAAATCGTCAAGGAATTGAAGCTGGACAAGACGCCTTATGCAGACTTGGAAGTGGATAAGGCCGGCAGCCGTATTGCCGTCACGCCCTCCAAGGTCTTGAAGACTTCGTCTTTCCGCTTTATGCCCAACGGCAGCGGCTACTTGCTGTACTTCAAGGGTGCCTTGAACGCTGTCGGATTCCAGATTGCCACAGGAGCCTACACCATGACCAAGGAAGGCTCACGCCTGGTGTTCACCGGCAAGGCTCCCGCAAAGAAGAAGGGAACGTGGGAAACCATCGCCTGTCGCAATTCCGCCGGACTTCCCATGCTGTCCATTGACTCCCGCGGAACCATCATTTTTGACAAGCGTACCTGCACCGCCATGGAAACCGTAAAGAATAATTCCATGGTAGCCGAATTCGACGCATCGAAAAAAACCTTCAAGCTTTCCTTCAGCAAAAAGGGCTTCATTAACGTCCGTACCATTGCAAGCCACGCCAACGCTTCTTTCATGGGGACCCTTTCCTCTTACGGAATCGCACTCCCCACCAAGAGCTTCCGTACGGATTGCAAGATTAACGGAAAGACCATCACCTTCAGCGTTGCCGCACTAATCGCAGCACAAAAGGCTAAAAAATGATCGACGTACTCAAGGCGTTCTACTCCATCCACTACAATTTCGCAGCGCTAAGCATATTGCTGCTGTTGCTTGTCATCTTCCTTCTAACCAAGAAGAATTTCAAGTGGACAATCATATTCACTGCGATTTTGGTTGCGCTCAACGTCTTTCTGTACAAGCGAACTGACGGCAAGTCATGGACCATCATTATCCCCCCACCAGAGTCTAGCGACCCTTACTTCAAGCCGCAGCCTAAGACCATGACCTTCTCAGTCCACAAGGACTGGGTCATTGTGGATGACAAGGGCGAGAAGCACCATTGGTGCTGGGTAGACGATTACTGGGACAAATTCGCAAGCACAGACGTAGTCGCCTGGATTTGGGGAGAAAACGCCAGCAAGAAGATGATGAATTCCACCGAATCCCGAGCCACAGAAGCCGGCAATCAAAACTAGCCCGGAACCCCGAATTCTTTTACGGAAAGCTCACCTGCCTCCAACTTGAGGTAGGTGAGTTTTTTTATCCACCCACCAGGCGAGGCAACAAGGCCGGACTTCACCTCCCAGATGCCAGGAATATGGTGGTGTCCATGGATGCATATCTGACCCTGCTTTTTTAACAGGATCTTCTCGCCCCACTGCAAGTATTCGTCCAGATGGATAGCCCTGGACTTCCCCGCCTCTCGACTGCTGCGTCCTACAAAATGGGCCAAGGCCATTCCCCAATCCGGGTGAATCTGCCTAAAAAGCCAACGGTTCAACGGGAAATTCAAAATTTTACGATACAGACGATACATGTGGTCAGACTTGGCCACGCCGTCTCCATGAGCCACAATGACTTTCTTTCCCTGAATTTCAAGTTCCAAACTATTATGAACCTGAACACCTAGGTTTTTCGGAAAGAACGAGTCATACGCAAAATCGTGATTTCCACGCAGAAGGTGAACTTCTACTCCAGATTCCACCAAATCTGCAAAGGCACGGAACAAGGCGAAATGCTCCTTGCTCACGTAATACCGGTATTCGTACCAAAACTCGAACAAATCGCCTAAAATGAACACATGACTAGCCTGCCCTTTCCAGGAATTTAGGAGATGAATCAGAGAAGCCTCCCTGTCCAGGACGGCACCTGGCGGGTTCACCCCCAAGTGAGAATCTCCAAGAAAGTACGCAGGTTTGTCCATATGGGATAATATAGAAAAGAGGCTGGGGGATCTTTTTTAATGCTAAATTGTGGCATATGTCCTGTGGATTCAGACACCTGTTGTGCAGTATCATTGTCATTTCGGCAATTTCCCTCTGGGGCTGTTCGGTCCACTTGACAAATGGCGGGCTAAAGGAAAAAGCAGGGGCACCAACCACCGAAAGAACCCACTTATTCCAAAAGATTCCCCTTATTTTGGGAACGGATACCCTTTGGCTTGAACAAGACCTGATTGCAGCCTACAATAGTGCGGCCACCCAAAAATCCTACCCCCAACCACAATGCCAGGGTTCGGCACAAATTTTGGCAAATGTCCGGCAAAACAGGCAAACCGGGGCAGAAAGTATTCCGCTAATTATTTTCCCCTTTTGGCCCATCCAACCCATAGACGAAACCTGGACCTACAAACTCAACGCCCAAATTTTATGCAATGGGGCCGTAGTAAAGCAAGCAGAATTCACGGAAGAAGAGACCATACGAGCCACTTGGTACGGAAAAATGCGTAGCGACCTTTTAAACGCAGCATCCGTAGAAATGCACCGCAAGCTCAGCCACAGGCTGGCCTTCGAGTTGGACTACCCTTACAACGCAGATTTGAACAGCAGAAGCGATTACTAAATTTACAGCATGGCCCATACCTTGTACATCGTGGCGACCCCCATCGGGAACATGGAAGACATCTCCTACCGTGCGGTCCGTATTTTAAAGGAAGTTCCGCTAGTTCTGGCAGAAGACACCCGCCATTCCCGAATACTTTTTGACAACTATGGCATTAGCACCCCCATGGAAGCCTACCACGACTTCAACAAGGAAAAGGTCACCCCAAAATACGTGGAGTTTTTGAAGGAGCAAGGGGACATTGCCCTGATAAGCGACGCCGGCACCCCAGGAATTGCGGACCCCGCATTCAACCTGGTGCGGCAGTGCGTACGGGAAGGCATTGAAGTGCGTGCCGTACCCGGCCCCTGCGCCATGATTACCGCCCTTGTAAGCAGCGGCATGCCCACAGACCACTTTACCTTCCAGTACTTTTCACCCAAAAAAAGTGCCCAACGCCTGCACCTGCTAGAGAAATTGAAAGATGAAGAGGCTACCCAGATTTTTTATGCCAGCCCCCACAACGTGGACAAGTTCGTAGCAGAAATCGGCACGGTATTTGGCGAAATCAAGATTGCCCTGATGCGGGAACTGACCAAGAAGTTCGAAGAACACCTGATTGGTACGCCCGCAGAGATCCTGGAACATTTCAAGAGCCACCCGCCTAAAGGTGAATTCGTGCTGCTGTTCAACCCCAAGGACAAAAGCGGACTATAACCGGGATGCGGGATGCTAAATAAGCTCAAACAGCAATTCTGTTCGTTGTCCAAGGCCTACCGCCTGTTTTTTGCGGTATTGTTTTTTTCGCAACTGCTCCTGTTTGCCCTAACGCCAGACCAACCGGGGCTTTACTCCTGGAAGCCACAAATGTTTCCCCTGGTGTTGGCATTGCCGTTCCTGTTCATAAGAGGGACCCGTAAACCCTTTAACCGCTTTGTCTATACCTACGCCGGAATATCTGCTTTGGATTTCTCGCACTAGACTACCTAATCCGAGGGCATGCAGGACTCTTCCATATTTCAATCACGTTCCTACCCCTGGGGGTCTACCTGCTATTCCGCTTCGGCCGTTGGAATATCGCCAGAATTCGTGAAAAGGATTCCCGAACTGCACTCATGCTTTCTACCATCGCCTGGGGTGCCATGGCGCTGGCATTCCCACCGCTGCCCCTGGGGCCTGCGGCACTATTGCTGCTTGTACCTTGGTTCATCACCATGAACCGTTACAACCGCGGCACCGCCATTTTCGCCACCTTCTGGTCGGGCATGGTCTACAACGGCATCAACTACTACTGGATTTTCAACGTGATGAACGTGGAAACAGCTCCTTCAGGA
>CACXIR010000018.1 GCA_902767785.1 Fibrobacter succinogenes
GTTGGGGGAGTAGCACTGGCTGGCAATGCGGTCGTTCCAGTCGTGGTGGGGGCGTGCGCTGGGCTGGTTTTCGATGACGCCGGTCCAGGGGTTTTCCCTGGGGGGCTGGTAAAAATGTCCGTGGATCGTAAAATAAAGGGGGTGCTTGTCGCTCATGGAAACAAATATAGCTTATCATTGGCCACTAATCACTAGCCACTATACTATCTTTCCCACCATGCGTTATAGTGATATTTCTTTTTTCCAGAGCGGTGTCGCCGTCCCCCTGTTCAGCCTCCATGGCAAGAACAGCATTGGCATTGGCGAGTACCTGGACCTGATCCCCTTTGCCCATTGGGCGCAGTTGTGCGATTTCAACATTATCCAGTTGTTGCCGGTGAACGACACTGGTGCCGAGGCCAGCCCCTACAGTGCCCGTAGTGCCTTTGCCTTGAACCCGGTATTCATCAACATACAGTCGGTGCAGGGGTCTTCGGAATTTGAAGAGGAAATTGCCGCCGCTAAGGACAAGTTTGACGAGCAGGACCGCATCGACTACTACAAGATTTCCACTTGGAAGCGTACCATCCTCCGCAAGATTTTCGACAACCGCTATGACCAGCTCCGCAAGGACAAGGTGTTGCACCGCTGGATAGATCAGAACCGCTGGGCCAAGGCGTATTGCGCCTACTGCACCCTCAAGGCCGAAAACGGCGAAAGCAGTTGGAAGGATTGGAAGAATTACCGCGACCCGAGCGATGCCGACATCGATAAAATCTGGACCAAGAACAAGAAAGACGTCATGTTCCAGGCCTGGATGCAGTTTGTGGCCGAGACGCAGTTCTGTGCCGCGGTGGCAGAAGTTTCCAAGATGGGACTCCACATCAAGGGCGACATTCCCATCCTCATCAACGAAGACAGTGCCGACGTGTGGGCAAACCGCAAGTTCTTCTCCCTGGAAGACCGTGCGGGCGCACCTCCCGACATGTTCAGTTATGGCGGGCAGAACTGGGGTTTCCCCACTTACCGTTGGGACGTTATCGAGCAGGACGGTTTTGCCTGGTGGAAAAACCGCCTCGCTCAGGCGAGCAAGTTCTATCATGCTTACCGCATAGACCACGTGCTGGGATTTTTCCGCATCTGGTCTATTCCTGAAACGGAAACCACGGGAATTTTGGGCCGCTTCCAACCCTCTATTCCGCTGACTTTGGAACGCCTGCAGGCTGCCGGGTTCAAGCAGGAATCCCTGGAATACCTGCGCAAGCCCAACTACTCAGTGGATCAGTTGCGGCAGTTCTTGGGTGCCGAAACGGAAAGGCTCTTGCCTGTTTGCTTCAAGACGCTTTACGGCACCAACGATCGTTTCATCCTGAAGGACGAGTTCCTTTCCGAAAAGGCGATTCTTGGCCTAAAGGAACCCCAAGAGGTCAAGGACAACCTGCTGAAGGTTTACTGGAACCGCGTGTTTATACCCACCGGCGACGAGAACACCTTCTACCCCTATTGGTACTGGTACAACCAACCGGTACTCTTCACCTTGCCCGAAAACGAGCAAAAGATTCTGCACGAAGTTATTGGCGAAAACGAGGCCGCCCAGAATGGACTCTGGGAACAGAACGCCACCAAGCTGCTGTCAGTGCTTGCCAAGGAGACGGACATGCTGGTCTGCGCCGAAGACCTGGGAGCTGTACCTAGGTGCGTGCCTACGGTGCTGAACAAGCTGAACATCCTGTCTTTGCGTATCGAACGCTGGGCCCGCAATTGGGACGCTCCCTATTCGCCTTACTACGACATGGCGGAATACCCCAGGCTTTCGGTTTGCACCACTAGTTGCCACGACACTTCTACCCTGCGGGGACTCTGGAAGGAAAGCGACTTTGACAAGGCCCTTTATTGGTCTCATGCGGGGCTGCCCGGCAATGCGCCCGAGGAGTTGACTCCTTCTGCGGTACGCAACATCCTTGCCCACGTGTTTAGCGCCAACAGCCTGTTCTGCATTTTGCCCGTGCAGGATTACTTTGCCCTGTCGCCTGCTTTGTCCGAATGTGAACCCGACGAAGAGCGGGTGAACATCCCCGGTACCGTGGGTGGCAAGAACTGGACTTACCGCCTGCCCTGTTCGGTGGAGGAGCTGACCAAGAACAACTTCTTGTGTTCCGAAATCCGCAAGCTGGTGGATGTCCGCAAGCGCCGCCCCATGTGGAAAATCTAATTCAATGTGAAATGTGGGATGTGGAATGTGTAATTAGACGTTTCACATTGCGGCGCAGCCGCTCGCATCACACACTTCACACTACACATTGCCTATGTTCGCTCCTGCTTGGACAAAAGACGCTATCTTCTATCAGATTTTCCCTGATAGGTTTTGCCGCAGTCCTCGTTACCAGGCGGTAGGCAGGTTCGTACCCTGGGATTCCAAGCCCACCCGCGAGAACATGTTCGGCGGGAACCTTGCCGGCATCGAAGACAAGCTGGACTACATCGCAGGCTTGGGCGTAAACGCCATTTACCTGTGCCCTATCTTCAAGAGCAATTCCAACCACCGCTACCATACGGTGGACTATTTTGAAATTGACCCGGTGCTTGGCACGCTCGCCGATTTCGACCGTCTCGTAAAAAAGGCACACAAGCTGGGACTCCGCATCATTTTGGATGGAGTGTTCAACCATTGCTCCCGCGGATTCTTCCAGTTCAACAGTCTTATGGAACTGGGGCCATCCTCGCCCTATGTGGACTGGTTCCACGTGAAGGGCTGGCCCTTGAACGCCTACTCGGGCAAACCCAATTACGAATGCTGGTGGAACTACCCGGCGCTTCCCAAGTTCAATACCGACTGCCCCGACGTTCGGGAATACCTCTTCTCGGTGGCGGAATATTGGACAAAACGCGGCATTGACGGTTGGCGTTTGGACGTGCCCAACGAAATCGACGACGATTCCTTCTGGCAGGAATTCCGCAACCGCGTAAAGGCTATCAATCCCGAGGCCTACATCGTGGGCGAAATCTGGGACGAACCCTCCCGCTGGCTGCAAGGCGACCAGTTCGATGGCGTCATGAACTATACCTTCCGCAAGTCGGTCATGAAGCTCCTCTTCGACGAGAACCCCATTTCAGTCAGGGAATTCTGCGACCGGGCACGGGCCGCTTTCCCCGAGGCCCGTGCTAGCCTGGAACGCATCAAGCTGGCCTACGCTCTCTTGTTCTTTATGCCGGGGGCACCCTGCGTATACTACGGCGAGGAACTTTCTATGAAGGGCGGCAAGGATCCCGATTGCCGCAGAAGCGTCCCCTGGGAAGCCCTGCCCGAAATGCAGGCAAAACCCCTCTACGCCTTTATTCGCGAGATGGTGAATCTCCGCAATAGCAGCCCTGTCCTCCGCGACGGCTGCCTCTCTATTGCCAACGATGGCGACGGCTTTACCATTACCCGCACCCTGGGCAAAAAGGCCTTGACCCTCTCCGCCACAATCTCTGGCACCCAACCTGCCTTCGATATTAAATAAACCGCGTTTTTCGGCATTTCTCGACTATATTTCCAGCCCCCAGTCCCTGGATTCTAGCCTTCAAATTACTATCTTTGACCCGCAACTTAGCGTATTAATGCCTTACTAAGGGATTACAAATGAACAAACATAAATTTGGAATGCGAGAATTCATCATTCTTCTCGTTATTGCACTTTCGGCCTATACCGTGTGGCCCTCTATCCAGGTTCACTCCAGGAAGGGTGAAGAAAAGAAGACCTTCCTCAAGGAAAACCCGAAACTGGGCGCCAAGTCCATCAATTTCGGTCTGGACCTGGCCGGTGGTACCAGCATTACGCTGGAAATCGACAAGTCTGGCCTGAAGCCTAACGAGGACATCAAGGACGTCCAGGCCCAGTCTCTGGAAATCATCCGTAACCGCGTGGACCAATACGGCCTTTCCGAACCCCAGATTTCCCCCAGCGGCGACGACCGCATTTTGGTGGAACTGGCCGGCGTGGATGACTCTACCGCCAAGGCCCTGGTGGGTTCTACTGCCAAGCTGGAATTCAAGATTTTGGCCGAATCTGAGAAGTTTACCCAGGTCATCACTCTGATTGACCAGTACCTGACCCGTCAGACTACCGACATCGTGGCTGATTCCGCCGCTGCTGATTCTACGGCTAAGGACTCTACGGTTGCCGCTGCCGACACCGCCAAGCCTGCTAAGGATTCCGTTCAGCTCTCCGACGAAGAACTTCTGGGTGGCAAGGCTCCCGCAGCAACGGAAACTGCCGCCGCCACCGATTCCGCCAAGGATGCCGCCCCTGCCGAGGGTGAACCTGCTAGCGAGGTCGGAACTGCCCTTAGCGCCTATTACATGAATTTTGGCAACGGCGGCTTTATCGCCGAAGAGAACGTGGAAAAGGTCAAGAGGCTCCTGGAATCCGAAGGGGTCCAGAAGCTGATTCCCCGCGATGTGGCTTTTGCCTTTGGCAGTGGCCTGGAAGCGGTCCAGCGTGATTCCAAGATCAAGGCCAAGCGCCTTTACCTGCTCCGCCGTCGTGCCGAAATGGGCGGTGACGACATTGCCGACGCCCGCCCCTACCGTGTGGGTGATGGTACCAACGCTGGTGAAGTGGCTGTGAGCCTCAAGTTCTCTGGCATTGGCCCCAAGAAGTTCTCTGCCGTCACTGCCGCCAACATCGGCAAGCAGATGGCTATTGTTCTTGATAACCAAGTGATTTCTGCCCCCGTGATTCGTGACCGTATCCCCAACGGCGAAGCCCAGATTACCGGTCTTGACGACATGGCCGAGGCCAACCGTCTGGCGGTTGTTCTCCGTGCAGGCGCCCTCAAGGCTCCTATGAAGATTATCGAAAGCCGCAGCGTGGGTGCTACCCTGGGTGAAGAAAACATCGTCCAGGGCTTCGGCTCCGGCGCTATCGGCCTTATCCTCTGCTTGGTGTTCATGGTTGCCTACTACCGCCTGGGCGGCCTTATCGCTAGCTTCGGTATGGTAATCAACACCCTGGTGACTGCCGCCGTGATGTCCGTTTTCAACGCCACCCTGACTCTCCCGGGTATCGCCGGTTTCATCTTGGTGGTGGGTATGTCTCTGGACGCCAACGTGATTATTTACGAACGTATTCGTGAAGAATTGAAGAACGGCCTTACTGCCCGTGCCGCTGTGGCCAAGGGTTACGAACGCGCCTTCAGCGCCATCTTGGACTCCAACTTGACCACCGTGCTTACCGGCCTTATCCTTTACAAGATTGGTACCGGTTCCGTGAAGGGTTTCGGTCTTACGCTTACCATCGGTATCTTGACCTCCCTCTTCTGCGCTATCACCGTGACCCGCGCTATCCTCGACTGGCGTCTTGCCAAGGCCGACAGGACTACGCTCTCCATTGGTAACGGTTTCAAGGCCATCAACGAGGCCAACCTCCAGATTATTCCGAACCGCCGTCGTTTCGGTCTGATTTCTACCATCTTGATTATCGCTTCCATCGCCTGCATCGCTGTGAAGGGATTCGATTTCAGCATCGACTTCACCGGTGGCCAGGTCTATACGATCCAGTACCAGGATGACGCCAAGCACGAGAAGGACCTGAGCGGTGCTCTCTCTGCCGCTGGCATTTCTGGTGCCAAGGTCCGCACTCTGGGCGGTACCTCCGCCAACTCCTACCAGGTCAGCATGCGTGCCTCCGAAGACTCTCAGTTTGAACTCAAGATGAGGCAGGCTTTCGAGAAGGCCGGTCAGAAGTGTGAAATCGTTGCTGTAGACAACGTGGGTCCCACCATCGGTAAGGAACTCCGCTTCAACGCTATCTTGTCTGTGATTCTCGCCTGGCTCGGCATTCTGCTCTACGTGTGGTTCCGATTCGGCAAGTTCGGTCTCGGCTTCGGCGTGGCCGCTGTCGCAGGCCTTGTGCACGATACCATCATTACTCTCGGCTTCATCTCCGCATTCAGCCTGTCCTTCGACGGTGCCTTGATTGCGTCCTTGCTGACCATGATCGGTTACTCTGTGAACGACACCATCGTGAACTTCGACCGTATCCGTGAAAACACCGCCGTGTTCGGCTCTGGCAATTTCGGCGAGACCATCAACAAGTCTCTGAACCAGTGCTTCAGCCGTACCATGGTGACCTCTCTCACCACCTTGTTCGTGTGCGTGATCCTCGCCGTGAAGGGCGGTTCTTCCATCCGCGACTTCGGTCTGGTGCAGTGCTTCGGTATCCTCATCGGTACCTACTCTTCTGTGTGCTTCTGCTCTCCCATCGTTCTCTGGTGGAGCAAAAAGTTCAAGAAGGGTGTGTAATTCATAAACGTCATCCTCGCGAAGGCGAGGATCTAGAAAAGCCTCGGCAATGCCGGGGCTTTTTTCTTATATCTTTATTCTTTTTTCCCTTTGTGGCCTACTGCCTCTTGCCTACTAATTTCTATATTTACCCCGTTCGATAAAGGGGGCGCCTATGCTCAAGTATTACAAGATCGAATCGGGTCGTCTGGCGGTGGCACCGAGTGAAGATGCAGCAGACATCGTGATAATGGGTTCCCTCAGCCAGGAGCAGCGTAGCGTCCTGGTAAAAGAATACGAGATTACCGAACATACCATCGCCTCTGCATTCGACTCTGATGAGCTTTCCCGTATCGAATACGATGACGACTTTACCACCATCGTGTTTAAGAAGCCCAAGAATTATTCCGCCGCCGACAACTTCCAGTTCCGGGTGGAATCCTTCGGTATTTTCATCTTCAAGGATTGGGTGCTGCTTTTGACTGACAGCGACATTCCGGTGATGGACGAGAAGCGCTTCTCCAAGATTGACAGTTTGAACACCTTCGTGCTGAGAGTCCTGAGCTACGCCATCTACCACTTCAATGAGCATTTGAAGATCATCAACCGCATCAACGATGACTTGGAACAGCGGCTCAACACCTCCATGGAAAACAAGTACCTGCTTTCCATGTTCAGCTTGAACAAGGGCTTGATTTACTACGTGAGCGCCCTAAACAGCAACGATACGCTTTTGAAAAAGCTCCAGATGGGCCGCAGCTTGAACTGGACCGAGGCCGAACGGGAACTGCTGGAAGACATCCAGATTGAGAACGGCCAGAGCCTGCAGCAGGCCAACATCTACGCCAACATTTTGACATCCATGATGGATGCCCGTGCAAGCGTTATCAACAACAACGTGAACAGCTTGATGAAGAACTTGACCATCGTGACGATTTCTATTTCGCTCCCGACGTTCTTCGCAAGTTTGTTTGGAATGAACGTGAAGCTCCCCTTTGGCATGAATGGGGACGCCACTGTAGGCTCGCCGCTGGCCTTCTGGGCCATCATTGCGGTGTGTATCTTGTCGGTGGTGCTTTTCCTCGGCTTCTGGATGCGGAGGAAATAAATCAATTTCCCCGGTCGCTCATGCTTGCGAACATGGCGACAATCTCATCGGTAAAATTGCCGTTGGGTAGAGTCTGTGCGATTTCGAGGGCCTTTTCCAGATGATCCTGTGCTGTGGCCTTGGCCTTGTCAAAGGCACCCTTCCCTTGTAGTTTGTCTATGATGGTCTGGGGTATTCCCTCTTCGGCGGCACTCTTGATGAGTTTTTCCATTTCTTGCCGTTCTGCGGGATTGCAGTCCTGGAAATAATAGAGCAGGGGGAGCGTAATCAGCCCATTGGCAAGATCTGTGAACTTGGCCTTGTCCAAGTTTTTGGAGCCGTAGCCGTAATCCAGCAGGTCGTCGATAATCTGGAAGGCGATTCCAAAGTGGCTGCCCATTTCAGCGCAACTGTCTACCAGGGGCTTGTCGAACCCGGCCAGAATGGCGCCGATTCGCGACGCGGCATCTATAAGGGCCGCAGTCTTTCCGTCGATAATGCGGTTGTAGAGTTCAAAAGAAAGCCCCATGTCGCCGCAGTGGTCCAGTTCCAGGATTTCCCCGGCGATCAATTGGTCTGCTGCCTTGGAAAGGATTACGGGGATGTTCCTTTCGGGTTCTTCGATAACCGTCTGCATGGACTGGGAAAGCACGTAGTCGCCGATAAGCACGGCCACCTGGGTCCCCCATTCCCTGTGGGCGGTTTTTTGCCCGCGTCGCAGGTCCGTGTCGTCAATGATATCGTCGTGGACCAGGCTTGCAGAATGCAAAAGTTCAATGCCTGCGCAGGCGTGTGCCACCCGGGAAATGTCCGCAGAGTTGTTGCCGCAGTTGGCGATAAGGCAAAGCAGGGTAGAGCGAATGCGCTTTCCTTTCTTCTGGAAAAGGGTGAAAAGCCTGTCCGAAATTCCCGCGGGTGCGTTTTTCGCCACGTCCAGAATGACCATCTCGGTCATCTGGAGCTGGTCTTTGACCAGTTCCCTGGCGTGGCTCAAAACAGCCTGAAAATCGGCCTGCGTAGGGTTCATGGCTTAAATGTCCAAATCCTTCAGCACCTTGTAGGCGTTGGATTCGATAAACTTGCGTCGGGGTTCCACGTCTTCGCCCATGAGCATGCTGAAAATCTGGTCCGCAAGGACGCTGTCTTCGATGGTGCACTGCTTCAAGAAACGCTTGGAGGGGTCCATGGTGGTTTCGTTCAGCTGTTCCGGGGACATTTCGCCTAGACCTTTGAATCGGTTGATGCTGACGTTCTTCTTGTCCTCGATTTCGGCCATGGCCTTGTCCTTGTCCGTCTCGTCAAAGAGGTAACGTTCCTTCTGGCCCACCTTTAGCTTGTACAGGGGCGGCATGGCAAGGAAGATGTGTCCTTCGTCGATGAGGGGCCGCATGTAGCGGAAGAAGAAGGTCAAGAGCAGAGTCTGGATATGGGAACCGTCCACATCGGCATCGGTCATGATGATAATCTTGTGGTAGCGGAGCTTCTCAATCTTGAATTCGGTGCCAATCCCTGTGCCGATGGCGTTCACCAGGTTCTGGATTTCTTCGGTGTCCAGCACGCGATGCAAGGAGGCTTTTTCTACGTTCAGAATCTTTCCGCGAAGGGGGAGGATTGCCTGGAATTCGCGGTTACGGCCCATCTTGGCAGAACCGCCAGCGGAGTCACCTTCCACGATGAACATTTCGCATTCCTTGGGGTCGCGGCTACTGCAGTCGGCCAACTTGCCAGGAAGTCCGCCACTTTCCAGAATGTTCTTGCGGCGAGCGAGGGTACGGGCGCGGTGAGCCGCTTCGCGGGCCACGGCGGCGTTGTAAACCTTGTCCAGAATCACCTTGATGGCGGCTGGGTTCTCTTGGAAGTATTCTTCCAGCTTGGCGCCAAAGGCGCTGTTCACGTAACTTGCGATTTCGGAGTTGCCCAGCTTGCGCTTGGTCTGGCCTTCGAACTGGGGCTGCGAAACCTTGATGGCGATAACGGCGGTAAGGCCTTCGCGAATGTCGTCGGCGGTAATCTGGGCCTCTTTCTTGCCCTTGGGCATATCTTGTGCGAACTTGCCAATGACGCGGGTCAGTGCTGTCTTGAAGCCCGTCACGTGGGTGCCGCCGTCGTAGGTGTTCACGTTGTTCACAAAGCTGAAGAAGTTTTCCTGGTAGCCGTCGTTGTACCACATGGCCACTTCCAGCGGGTATTCGCCGTTGGGGAGTACCAGGTGGATGGGTTCGTTGAACAGCGGGGTACGGTGTTCATCCACGTAGCGTACGAATTCAGAGACGCCGCCGGGGAAGCAGAAGGTATCGCTAACGATATTTTCCGGATCACGCTCGTCGGTAAGGGTCAGGCGTAGCCCGCTCATCAAGAACGCCAGTTCACGGAAGCGGGTGGCTAGAGTTTCGTACACGTAAACGGTTTCGGTAAAGATGGAATCGTCGGGGTAGAATTCCACGGAGGTTCCGGTGGTACCGTCGGAGGGTCCCAACTCTACCTGCGGTCCGCGAGGAACGCCCCTGGAGAATTCCTGCTGCACCATCTTGCCGTCGCGGCGCACCGTCACGACAAGCTTGTTGGAAAGGGCGTTCACGCAGCTCACGCCCACTCCGTGGAGGCCCGCAGAAACCTTGTAGGAATTGCTATCGAACTTACCGCCCGCATGGAGCTTGGTCATCACCACTTCGATGGTGCCAATGTGTTCCTTGGGGTGGATGTCGGTAGGGATGCCGCGGCCGTTGTCGGTAACGCGGATGCCGTTGCCGGGCAAAATGGAAATCTCGATATGGGTACAGAATCCAGCCAGAGCCTCGTCCACGGAGTTGTCCACCACTTCCCACACCAAGTGGTGCAAGCCGCGGATGTCGGTGGAGCCGATGTACATGGCGGGGCGCACACGCACCGCCTCTAGCCCTTCAAGAACGGTAATACTAGAACCGCTATAGGCTTCTTCGGCCTTCTTCATTTCTTCTGTTTCTTCAGCCATAATTCCTCTAGGCAAAAACGCCTGGACTATACAAAGCGGAGGCCCCGAACTAGGGGCTTCCCAAGTAGGTTATTACACCTCTCAATAATAGCATTTTTTTGCAAGAAAAGTTCGCTTTTCCAGGTGGAACTACCCGCCTTCAGGGTGAGGATTCCCTTGTCCAAAGAGAGTGGTTTTACGTGGGGAAAAACCTGTTCTCCCACCACCTGTTTAAACCCGTTTTTCAGGGTCTCGAAATGCATGGATTCTGACAATTTTGCCTTGTCCAAAACCATGTCCATCAGGACCTGGATGTCCACCACCTTTTTGCCGGTAAGGCTGTTCTTGGAACGGCGTTTGGTAAAGGCCATGGAGTTACACCAGCAGCAATTTCGAAAGGGTGAAACCGCCAATCAAAATGCTGGTCATGCCCGCCACCACGGTTGCCTTGGTGCTCTTTCCTACGCCCTCTGCACCGCTGTGGGTGTAATAGCCAAAGAAGCAGGCGTAACTGGAAATAAAGAACCCGTAAAGGGTGGCCTTGATAAGGCCCACCACCAGGTCCCAGTTGTGGTAGAACATGCGTACGCCATAGAAGAACACGGACCAGGATACTTCCTTGTACAGGTGAGCCACCTCGTAACCGCCTACGATACCGATAAAGATACTGATAACGGTCAGCACCGGCAGCATAATGACGGTGGCGATGAGCCTGGGCGCCAGCAAAAATTTGTAGGGGCTAAGTCCCAGCACCTTGTAGGCGTCCAGTTGTTCCGTTACCGCCATGGTCCCAAGCTCTGAACACATGGAGGCTCCAATGCGGCCTGCAAGCACCATGGCCGTAAGGATGGGGCATAGTTCCACCATCACGGACTTGCCTACCGCCATGCCCACGAACATCATGGGGATCATGTCGCCAAACTGGTAGGCCAGCTGCCATGACATAATGGCACCTGTGGCCATGGAGGCGGCAAACACCACGGGGATGCTGGTAATGCCCACCACCTGCATCTGTTCTACGGTGGTGTGAAAATTGGAGAAGGCACCGGGAATGTTCTTGAACAGTTCCCACACGAACTTTAGGTAGTTGATCACCGTGCGGATAAACCGCCGGACAAACCGTCCGAGACCTTCCGCAGCGCTGTTCATCAGGGTAACCAAGATCTATACCTACTTTTTCTTTTTCGCGTCCTTGGCGGCGGGCTTCTCGTTTTTGCCGGCCTGCTTCTTGTCGGGGGCGGCCATGGCCTTCTTGAACAGGTTCATGTCGTTCAGGTACTTCATGGCCTCGTTCAATTGCTCGTCGCGCTTCAGGGCAAAGGCGTTGCTCACGGAATCGTTTACCATGGCGGTTAGCAGTTCACGCTTGATGCCGTCCTTGATGTAGTCCTTGTTCTCTTCGAACTGGGCTTCACGATTGGCTTCCAAGGCTCCCTTCATGTCGGCGAGGCGTGCGGCCAAAGTGGAATCCGTAATGGTCTTGGAACTGTCTCCCATGTAATTCTGTTCGCGGATAATGCTCTTTTCCAGCTGGTCCACGCCTACCAAGGCGTTGCTCTTCACCTTCATGAAGTTGGTGTCCTTCATGCAGAATTCCTTGAACTGGTGGAACAGGGAATCGGGCACTTCCCAGGCGGTGCTCATCTTGACGCCGGCGGCTTCCAGGCCGGGGCGCACCTTCACGGCAAACTTGAAGTACATGGCCATGCGTTCCTGCACCTGTACCACCCAGGGCATGGGGGAAAGTTCCACGTCCACATCGGGAGTGATTCCGCCACCGCCAAACACCATGCGGCCGTTGTGGGTGTAGAAGGTGTCCACCTTGGCGGTGTCCTTCTTGGTGGAATCGGCCTTGGTTTCGCCCTCTTCGCCTTCGGCGTATTCTTCTTCCATGAGCTTCAGGCCCTTGATGCCGTTCTCGGGCTTGTTGATGCAGCGGCCAAAGGGCAGGTAATAGAAGGCGGTGGTGAGTTTCAGGGCGTTTCCCTGGTTGTCCAGCGGGAATATGGTCTGCACGGAGCCCTTGCCAAAAGAGGTCTTACCCACAATCAGGGCGCGGTCCCAGTCCTGCAGGGCACCGGACACGATTTCTGCAGCACTTGCAGAACCCTGGTTCACAAGCACCACCATGGGCATGTCGGGGTTCACAATGCCGTCCTTGCGGGCGTGGCTTTCAGTCTTCTGGGTGCGGCCCTTGGTGCTGACAATCACGTTGCCGCGCTTCAGGAACAGTTCGCTAATCTCGATGGCCTGGTTCAAGAGTCCGCCGGGGTTGTAGCGCATGTCCAAAATCAGCTTTTTCATGCCCTGCTTTTGCAGGCTCTTCAGGGCGTTTTCCACGTCGCTCAAGGTCTTGTCGCTAAAGGTGGCCAGTTTGATGTAGCCAATGTCCTTGGAAACCATTCCGTAATAGGGCACGGCGTGGACCACGATTTCAGCACGGGTAATGGTGTAGTCCGTCAGGTCGGGTACGCCTTCGCGCTCAATGGAAACAGTAACGTCGGTGCCGATTTTGCCGCGGAGCTTGCTTACGGCGTCGTCCAGGGAAAGTCCCTTGGTGTCCTTGCCGTCGATTTTGCGGATGCGGTCGCCGGCGCGAATGCCCAGTTTAAAGGCGGGGGTGCCGGACAGGGGGGAAATCACGGTAAGGATGTTGTCACGCAGGCTGATAGTGATGCCCACGCCGCCGAACTTCCCTTCCATGGAAACCTTCAGGCCTTCGTAGTCCTTGGGGGTAAACACCGTGGTGTGGGGGTCCAAGATGTTCCTGATTCCGTTCAGTGCCGCGTCGGTGAGTTCCGTGGGGTTTACGTCTTCCACGTATTTGCGGTTCACTTCCGAAAGGACCTTGTTCAGTCGGGAAACTTCGTCGTAAAAGTCGCCGGGGGGTGTCTGCTTGTCGTTGGCCGCATTTGCAAAGGCAAGGGCGGACAGCGCCGTCACGCAAAAACTGCGAAAATTCAGGATATTGAAATTCATGCCAAAAAGATACAATTTCTGCCGTCAAAAAAACGCCAAACTGCCTGCAAAGCAAGAAAAAACCGGCCTTTCTGGCCGGTTTTTGTTAATTGGAGAGAGAGGAGAAAAACTTTTTAGGCGGCTTCGTCCAGGAGTTTCTGGATACGTTCGTTCCGCAGTTTGGCAAGGGCGTTTTCCTTGAGCTGGCGGACCCGCTCCTTGGAAAGTCCCACCATGGGGGAGATTTCCTTCAGGTTCAGGTCGCTGTCCATCTTGAACCCGTAATAGAGCTTAAGGATGTCGCTTTCTTGGGAGGTCAGGTTTTCTTCCAGAACCTGTTCGTAAACGCGGGTCTTGTCGTTGCGTTCGGCAAGCTCTTCCACGGAACCGCTCTTGGAGGGCAAGCAGTCGCCCAGGGTGCAGTCGCCGTCTTCGCCGACGGGGGTGTCCAAAGAGGAGGTGCGGTTGCCCATCATCAACACTTTTTCGATGGCTTCGCCCTTGTACTTGGAAACTCCTTCCAGGCTGTCGGTGTCCAGCACGTAGCTTCCACCGACAACCTGTTTAAGTTTACCGCCCTTCTTGTTGAAACGGCGGAGGATAAGTTCTTTTTCGGCGCTGATACGCACCATGCGGCCTTTTTCGGCAATGGCGCGGGTAATGTTCTGGCGCACCCACCACACGGCGTAGCTGATAAACTTGATTTTTTGATTGGGGTCAAAACGGCGGGCCGCTTCCATAAGGCCCATGTTGCCTTCGCTAATGAGTTCACCCACTTCCAGCCCTTGACCCTTGTAAAGGTTGGCGATGTTCACCACAAAGCGCAGGTTGGATTTTACCAGCAGGTCCAATGCTTCGCGGCTGCCGGCCTGGATTTTTTTCAGCAGCACCTTCTCCTGTGTGGGAGTGAGCAGCGCATAGGCAGAAATATCATCCAAGTAGGTGAAATAATTGCTTCTATCGTCGCGGGTGTAGCAGTTGGCGTTCATGGTAAATCCTTTTCCTTTACGCCTTTAAATCTACCTCCGTTTAGGTTTCGGAGTGTCAGAAACTGCCCTAGCCCCTGCAAAAGTTTAATTTGTTTTTTGTCGGGAAAAATCGCTTTTTTGTCATAAAAGTGTCATTACGGGCTGTACAGGGAGCGCTTTTGGACCTATTTTTGTCACTATGGAACCTGAAGAGACTAAAAAGCCCATCCATAAACTGCGACAGAGGTGGCAGGGTGCCCAAGAAAGGGATTTTGACCGGTACGAGAAAAAAATCCGTGAAATCCTGGAACAGGAGGAAAAATTATCTTTCCCTGTCCCGGCCTACGTACCCCAGATTCTCATCTTTCTTTTTATTCTTATTTTTCCTTTGCTCTACATCGGGGATCCGGTTACCCGTTCGGCAATCGGTTTGGACTGGCGAGAACTCATGAACTTCTATTTCCCCGTGCTGATGAGCATAGGGGTGTTCGGTCTTAACCTCAATTTTCTTGTTCCCAACTACATTCTCAACAAGCATTATGGAATTTACTTTGTATATAATGCTGTCGTTATTTTGGTAACCTGCATCTTGCGAGAAGTGGTGTTTTTTTTGATAGACAGGGCTCCTGATCAGGGGGTAAATTACTTTTTCAATTCCTACATGTTCTCTTCGGTAAAGGGGCATTTCAGCTATTGGACCGTTTTTTCCTTTGTGGTGCTGGTTTGCCTGGTTTGCATTATCTGCGTGTTTTACCGTCTTATATCGGCACAGATTCTTCGTGGATTTGTGGTCAGGGAACAGAAACGCAGCCGTTTGCAATATGAACTGGAATTTTTGAAAAACCAGCTTTCGCCCCACTTTCTGTTCAATACCTTGAACAACATAACGGCACTGATTTCCATAGATTCCAAGCGTGCTGAAAAATCCATGACGGAGCTTTCGAAACTTTTGCGGGTGACGCTTTACCAGACTTCTGATGACGCCATTCCCCTGGAAGAAGACGTGGAAATCCTCCGGATGTACGGGAACCTGGAAAAGCTCCGGCTAGACGAGAGTTTCGATTACCGATTCGATGTAGAAATGGAAGACCCGAAAACCCCGGTGGCGCCCCTGATAGCCATGCCCCTGGTGGAAAATGCCTTGAAGCACAGCAAGAACCCCAAGGGGAAAAGCTTCGCCCATATTACCATCAAGCAACAGGGTAACGAACTGGTTTTGCAAACGGAAAATTCCAATTTCCCGAAGGTGTCCAAGTCTCCCCAAAAGGCAAGCGGCCTAGGGCTTTCGACTTTCCAGAAACGCCTGGAGATTCTGTACGCGGGGCGTTATGAATATACGGCTTCCGCCGAGGGCGACGTGTACCGAAGCCGCCTAAAGATACAGCTCGCCGACAACTGATAAGAACTGCGACGTTTTAACTGTCATCCCGGCCTCGTCTTAATTGTCATCCCCGCCCATTCGACTGGCTCACGGCAGGCTCCGGCGGGGATCTCCTTGCGGGCACTTACCGAGCGGCCAGTTCTTCTGGCGTGCGGCTGAGAATATCCCAGTCCCCGCGCTTGATAATCTTGTAGGCGTAACCCTGTTCGGTGAGGAACAGCTGGCGGTTCATGGAGAACTCCTGTTCCTTGGAATCCTGGGTGACGATGCTGTAGAAGTGGGCCATGCCGCCATCGCTCTTGGGGCGAAGGATTCGGCCCAGGCGCTGGGCTTCTTCTTGCCGGCTTCCGAAGGTGCCAGAAATCTGGATAAGGATGTTGGCGTCGGGCAGGTCGATGGCGAAGTTGCCTACCTTGGAGACCATCAGGTTCTTTTGCTCGCCATTGCGGAAGGCGGCGTAGAGCCTTTCACGTTCCTTGTTTGGGGTCTTGCCAGTAATCAGCGGAATCTGCAGGTCTTCGGCGAGGGCTTCTAGCTGGTCGATGTACTGCCCAATGATAAGCACCCGGTCGTCGGGCTTGTTGAAGTGTGCCAAAAGCCTCTCTACGATGTCCGTCTTTTCGGGATTGGTGCTGGCCAGGGTAATCTTTTCCCGGATGGGTGCCAGGGCGTATTTCATCTTGAGTTCCGTTTCCATGGGGATGCGGATCTCGTTGCAGTCGGCGGTGGCGATCCAGCCCTGGGCCTCCAGCACGCGCCAGGGAATGTCGTACTTTTTGGGTCCGATAAGGCTGAACACTTCTGTTTCTTTGTGGTCTTCGCGGACCAGCGTGGCTGTGAGGCCCAGGCGGCGGGTGGCCTGCATTTCGGTACTCAGGCGGAACACCGGGGCAGGCAGCAAATGCACCTCGTCGTAAATCATGAGGCCCCACTTTTGCTGGCTGAACAGCGGGAAGTTCGAGAGTTCCTTCTTGACTTCTTCGTCGGTCATGTCCGGAGCTTCCGGTTCACCCTGCTTGTTTTCGTCCTTGACCCGCTTGCGCTGGGTAAGGATCTGGTAGGTGGCCACGGTCACGGGGCCGATTTCCTTCACTTCGCCGGAGTATTCCTTTACCATGTCTTCGGTGAGGTCGGTCTTGTCGCAGATTTCGCGAATCCACTGGCGGGAGGCGGAAATGTTTGGGGTCAGGATTAGGGTCTTGGTTTGGATAAGGGCCATGGTGGCAAGGCCAATGACCGTCTTTCCGGAACCGCAGGGCAGTACGATGACACCGGAGCCGCCTTTTTCCGAGCCGCTGGCGTAAAACACCTGGGCGGCCTCTTTCTGGTAGTCGCGAAGTTCGAACTTTTTGCCGGCCAGGGTGGTTTCCCTGAGCTTGATGGGCAGGGGGTCCCCCTGGATGTAGCCCGCCAGGTCCTCTACCGGGAACCCTGCGTTGGTGAGGGCCATCTTCAGGTGGCCGCGGCGCTCGGGGTCCACCTCGGCATGCTTGTCGTCCAGGAACTTGAGCACGAAGGGTTCCACTTCCTTCAGGTGGCAGATTTCGGCGAACATGTAGGTGTCGTCGGATTCCAGGAGCAGCTTGTCGCCGTCCTTGCGGAGCCGCAGCAGCCCGTACCGGGCCATGTAGTCTTCCACTTCGGTTATTACGGTCTGGGGTATGGGGTAGCGGCTCTGGCTGTCCAGCCGTTCCAAAACTTCGGGTGCACGGAGTCCGGTGGCGGCCGCGTTCCAGAGGCTCAAGTGCGAAATCTTGTAGGTGTGCAGGTGTTCGGGACTCTTGACCAGTTCAGTAAAGGGGGCGATTGCGTCCCGTGCGGATTCGTAGTTGGGATTGTCTACCTCGACCATGATTTCGAGGTTGCTCTGTACAATAATGGCGCCATTGGGATTCATAGGGCGCCAAATATAGAAAAAAAACGCACTCCCGGAGGAATGCGTCTTTCGAGCCACCCAGCAGATTTGAACTGCCGACCTGCTGATTACGAATCAGCTGCTCTACCAGCTGAGCTAGAGTGGCATAGCGGGGTCAAAAATAGCAATAGGCCTCTTTTTTGTCAATATCGGGGGCTTTTCGGTTGGCAAGTTTACCAAAAATTTCTATGATTGCTCTCAAAATTTCAAAATGGATGCATATTATGGCTAACGAAGCGAATGCGAATAATTCTGAAATCAAGGAGTTCTTTGTCCATCACGGTACCAAGTTCCTGGTGGCCTTGATCGCCATCCTGGTGGTGGTTGCGGGCGTTGTGCAGGTGCGGGATTCCCGCAAGGCTGCCGCTGCCGAACAGGCCGAACTGCTGGGCACGGGAATGACCCTGCTCTATGCCGACGAAAAGGATAGCGCCCTTACGGAATTCGAGTCCAAGATCAACAGCCGTTCTCTGGAAGGCCTTGCTCTGGCTAAGGCTTGCCTCTATGCGGGCAACATCAAGTACGAAAAGGGTGATTTTGACGGTGCTGCCGCCTTGTTCCAGAAGTCTCTGGACAATGCCGGTTCCGTGGTGCTGGTTCGTTCCGCTGCCCTCCATGGTCTTGCCTCCGTGAAAATGGAAAAGGAAGACTATGCCGCTGCTGCGAACCTGCTGGAAAAGTACGTGAGCGAGTTTGGCAAGCGTACCGGCGACAAGGAAGACCGCTTCCAGAAAGAAGAACCCGTGGACGAGGCCCCCATGGTGGCCGACGCCATGTGGAAGTTGACCCTGGTGTACCAGCAGCAGGGCCTTGCCGAAAAGGCCAAGAACACGGCTGAACGCCTGCTGGAGGTCTACGGCGACAACCAGAACTACGCCGACAAGGCCCAGAAGTTCCTGGCTTCCCTGTAGTTCTCACAATAGTCTAAATAAAACGCCCCGGCACTGCGTCCGGGGTTTGTTTTTTATCTGTAGAATGTCATCCTGAGCGAAATGCCGCAGGCATGGAGTCGAAGGATCCAGGCCCGAAGTATTTATTCTTTCAATATGGCGCGGAGTTCGTTGGCCGCACGTTCCAGGTCGTCGTTCACGATGGTGTATTCGTACTTGCCTTTGGTCTTTGCGAATTCCATCTCTTTCTTGGCGTTGTGCAGGCGCGTCTGGATCACCTCTTCGGAATCGGTGCCGCGGCCCCGGAGCCTGCGTTCCAGCTCCTCTTCGCTAGGCGGCAGAATCAAGATGCCCGTAGCGTCGGGGTAGACTTTGTCGAAGTTCACCTTGCCGAACACGTCTAGGTCAAACAGAACTCGCTTGCCCTGCTTGAGCATGTCCTCTACGAAACTCTTGGGAGTACCGTAGTAGTTTCCGTGGACTAGGTTGTATTCCACCAGGGCATCGTCCTTGATCATCTGCTCGAACTCTTCCTTGGTCTTGAAGAAGTAGTGGACCCCGTTCACTTCGCCTTCACGGGGAGAGCGGGTGGTGGCGGAGATAGAATACACGATGTCGGGGAACTCCCCGATGACTTTGTCCTTCAGGGTAGTCTTGCCTGCGCCACTGGCGGCGCTCATCACAAAAAGCTTGGATTTCATTTCTTATCCTCGATGTACAGCGGGCGCTGCTTGACTTCGTCGTAGATGCGGCCGATGTATTCGCCTAGAATGCCGATGGAAATGAGCTGTACTCCGGCAAAGAACACTATAGCCGTCATGAGGGATGCCCACCCCGGCACCGTGGTGGCGGGGGAGAGGATCTTTTCCAGAATAGACCAGATAAACACTCCGAAGCTGATGATGGCGGCTACCATCCCGATGTAGAAGCTGATTTTCAGCGGGGCGGAACTGAAGCCTGTAATGCCGTCACCGGCCAGGTGGAGCATTTTGCGTAAAGGATATTTGGACGAGCCTGCGGTGCGTTCGGCACGGTCGTATTTGACGCCAATCTTCTTGAAGCCTACCCAGCACACCAGCCCACGCAAGAAACGGCTTCGTTCGGGCAGGTTCTTCAGCTGGTCCACTACGCAGCGGTCCATGAGCCTAAAGTCGCCGGTGTCAGGCGGAATCTCGATGTTGGTGAGCTTGCCGATAAGCCTGTAGAAGCAGAATGCGGTGAACCGCTTGAAAATGGTCTCGCCCTTGCGCTTGTTGCGCTGCGCGTAAACCACTTGGTAGCCTTCCCGCCATTTTTCTAGCATCTCGTGGATCAGGCTGGGCGGGTCTTGCAGGTCGCCGTCGATAATGACCACGGCGTCGCCCTGGGCGTGGTCCAGACCTGCGCTAAAGGCGGCTTGGTGGCCGAAGTTGCGGCTAAAATTGACAATTTTGTTGTTGGGGTTCCCTGGCAGGAGGCCTTCCAGGATTTCCCGGGTGCGGTCCTTGGAGCCGTCGTTCACGAAAATCAATTCGTGTTCAATGGCCTTGAGTTCCTCTTCCAGAACGCGGTATGTCTCTGCGACGATTTCTTCTTCGTTGTAAACGGGAATGATGACGGATAACAGCATAAGAACCTACGGAATCAATACGGGGTTTACAAAGTCCACATGGCTGCAGTCGATGCTGCCCTTGGCGGTGGTCTTGAGGGTGAGCTTTTGGACGCCCTCGACATTGGCGTTAATTGCGTGAAGCGTGCCGGCCTTGAATACGGGAGTTTCGGTTAGAATGGTTCCGTCGCCGATAACCTGTACCGAAACGCCTTCGCTACAGAGGGATTCGTCATCCAGCCCGACGCCTGCTTGGAACGTTTTGAATTTTGCCCCGATGTCGTAGACGGTCTCGGAGTTTGCATGGGTGGCGATGCCTTCCCCGAATTCCTGGCCGTCGATGGTGAGTTTCTTGCCATCGATGCTCTGGTTGATTTTGAGGCTACCCCAGTCTTGGTGGTGTTTTTCGTACTGGAGTTCGGCAAGCCTTTTGGCTCCGCTGGCGTCGTTGAAGAACGTCTTGTTTATTTGGGCTAGCACTTTGTTGCCTTCCAGGACTATGTAGCGGAACACGTTGTAGCCCGGCTGCAGTTTTTGTTCGGTGACCAGGATGTTGTGATCCCCTGGAACGTAGGCGGTGTCCTTTAACATGACATTATTGTGGACAATCCGTATATTCCAGTTTTTGTGCGTGCTGGACTGTTCCATGAGCTTAAAGCCCAGGAGCAGCGGGCCTGCGACAGTGGAGCTGTCTTCCAGCATGCCCCTTGCGGGTTCGGAAACCTGGATAATGTTCGTGGGGTTGTAGTTCTTGCGGCCCTTGAACTTTGCGATTTGAACCCAGTAGTTGTTGGTGATCAATGCGTTCTTGACCCCTTCCAGTTCCATCTCCCGCTCAAATACGTCGCAGGTAGTGGCAATACGGTGTTCCACAGCTTTCTTGTGGTAGGTTTGGCTGTCCCAGCAGTCAAGCCCGCGGATGTAATAAACCTCGCCATTGTACTTGTCCAAAAGGTCCTGGATTTTATTGTTGCTCATTTGGCGGACTTTGTCGTAATGGTATGCAGAAACCCCATAGCCAATAAAGTGCCAAGGCCTGCCGTAAACAAAGAGCTTGTCGCCAGGCTGTTGTTCGTAGAGCCATTTCCAGATTTCTTGCTCTTCGGTGGTCAGGTGGTTCCGGTTGTACATGATGTTCTTGTTGAAATCTTCTTTGTAGTGGAGGGTCCAGCCGGCAAAGAGCAATGTAAAGAGCAGTCCAAGCACCAGGACTGCCGAAGTCTGCTTCTTGGTCTTGGCGTCGGTGCCGAAATATTCGATCATGTGGGCTATGGGCAGTGCTGCCAGGAATGCCATGGAAGGCAGCATTACCAGGCTGTAGCGCTGGTTGATTTCAATGCTAAAGTCGCCAGAGACGTTTTCCAGGATTACGTAGGTCTGGATGTGGTACAGGGCAAGGAACGCCAGGACTTTCAGGTAAAAATATTCTCCCTTGGTAAAATCCCGTATGGCCCTGTATACCAGGTAGATGAGTCCCGCTAGGAATAGCCAGTTGAAATAGGTGAGGAAGGGATTCACCAGTTCGCCCCTGTCGTTCAAGGGCTTGGTCATGATTTTCCAGTTGTTTGCCAAGTCTTCAATGAAATGCCCGTGTGCGGAAAATTCCCCGCCTTGGAATCCAAATCCCTGGAAGTAGCTGATGGTGAGCAGCACGGGGACAGAGAACAGGGACAATACTACAAAGAATGCGGGAGCCTTGAAGTCTTTTTTGTCCAACAGCTTTGGCAGGGCAAACAGGATAAAGGGCAGCAGGCAGAACACTGTCTCTTGGCGGGTCTGGGCGAAGAAGGCGAGGACCAGGGCGAGGAGGACCCAGTGCCGGAGGGTGTTGCGGTCATAGGCCCACTTGAAGACGAATAGGGAAAGGGCGGAGAGGAAAATGTAGAGGGGTTCCACCGACATGGAGCGGAACTGGAACAGCACGGTGGGCTGCAGCGCCAAGAGCAGGGCGGCAAAATAGGCTAGCAGGGGCTGCCTGGTCCAGGCCACGATGGCAAGGAACATCAGCAAGAAGGTCAAGGGCAGCAGCAAAAGCTCGCCTTTGAAAATCCAGTGCAGGTCGGTGCCGAACAGGGGCATTCCCATGGTGTAGAGGAAGGCTAGACCTTTGGTTTTGAAACTGTTGCTTTTGGCGGTGCAGTTGAGTCCGGCATCGGTGAATTCCCCTTGGTTGCAGGTTCCGGACTCGTGGTTGTAGAACATGTTTTGCGCTACCGACATGAACACGCTTTCGTCACTTTGGACCCTGTGGCGTGCTTCGATCTGGGTCCCTGCGAAAATGGCTATGGCGATAGCAGAAATCAGGGTAGCAAGCGCGATGGGCCTTTGCGGGAGGATTCCTTTAATCCAATCCCTGAAATCCTTGTTCAAGGTGCAGAACAGCAGAATCCCCGCTGCCAACTGCACAATGAAGAGGGGCAGGGGCAGGTTCAGGTCCAAAAGCCTGATGGTGTCCTTGTGGTTTATGTTGGGCGCAAGGTAGATAAGGAAGGGTATGGCTAAGGCAATAACGAGTCCAATGATACCGGCTGGATGGACTAAGTTCTTGAGCAACAACAAGATGTATTTTTTCATGGCTTAAATATAATTAAGGCTCTTGAGAAATTGTGCAATAAAAGCTAGATTTGGGGCGCAAAAATAATACCCAAAGAGGTTGGTCGTGCAAGACTCGTTAGTTACCAAAGCCGCAGACAATGTCCGTATCCTTTCCGCCGCCATGGTCCAGAAGGCAAAGTCTGGTCACCCCGGTGGAGCCATGGGTGCTGCCGATGCCATTACGCTCCTTTTTTCCGAGTTTCTGAAGTTTGATCCGGACGACCCCAACTGGATGGCCCGCGACCGCTTCTTTATGGACCCGGGACACATGAGTCCCCTCCTCTATTCAGAGTTGCTGCTGATTGGCAAGCTCAACATGGAAGACATCAAGAACTTCCGCCAGCTGCACAGCCGCACTCCCGGCCACCCCGAAGTGGATGTAGCCCTCGGTATCGAGAATTCTTCGGGCCCTCTCGGAATCGGTCACGGTATCGCACTGGGTGCCGCCATTGCCGAACGCTTCATGGTGGAACGTTTTGGCTCTATCCTGGAACACAAGACGGTGTGCCTGGTTTCCGATGGCGGCCTTGAAGAGGAAATCGCCTACGGCGTGGGCCGCATTGCCGGTCACCTGAAACTTTCCAACCTGATTTTCTTCTACGACGCTAACCAGGTGCAGCTCAGCTGCAAGACCGATGAGGTCATGAGCCACGACTTTGTGGCCCAGTATGAATCCTGGGGATTCCGCGTTATCGAATGCGATGGCAGCAACATCGCCGAACTTCGCAAGGCCTTCAAGGCGGCCTGGGCAGAGAAGGAACGCCCGGTACTCGTCTATGGTCACACCACTATGGCCAAGGGCGCCGTTGCAGAAGATGGCAAGTCCTACGAAGGCGAGGTAAGCACCCACGGTCAACCCCTGAACGCCGCTGGTGCTTCTACCGAGGCCACCGTCAAGAACCTGGGTGGCAATCCCGAAGACCCGTTCCAGGTGTTCGACGACGTGAAGGCTGGCTTCGAGGATCGCAAGCAGGAACTTCGCGGCATCGCTGCCGAATGGAAAAAGCAGAAGGCCGAATGGGATAAGGCTAACGCCGAGAAGTCCGCCACTCTGAACGAATGGCTCTCGGGCAAGGCTCCCAAGCTGGACCTTTCCAAGCTCCCCATCAAGGAAGGCGTGGCTACCCGCGTTACCAGCGGTACGGTGTTGGGCTATCTGGCCGAGAATTTCCACAACATCATCTGCAGTTCTGCAGACCTTTCCAACTCCGACAACACCCAGGCCTTCCTCAACAAGACGGGCATTTTCCGCCCGAACGACTTCAAGGGAGCCTTCGTGCAGGTAGGCGTGGCCGAACTGACCATGGGTGCCATCTGTAACGGAATCGCCCTCCACGGCGGTCTGTATCCGATTTGTGCCACCTTCTTCGTGTTCAGCGACTTCATGAAGCCTGCCATCCGTATGGCGGCCCTGATGGGCCTCCCGGTCAAGTACGTGTTCACTCACGACAGCTTCCGCGTGGGCGAAGATGGCCCCACTCACCAGCCTATTGAACATGAAACCCAGATCCGCCTGCTGGAAGACCTCAAGAAGGAAAACGGCAAGTCCGAGATGCTGGTGCTGCGCCCGGCGGACGCTTTCGAGACTCTGGCTGCCTGGGAAATGGCTTTTGAAAATAACGACAGCCCCACGGCCCTTATCCTGACCCGCCAGGTGGTGAAGAGCCTCCCCGGCGAGAACCGCTACGAGGCCGCCAAGGCTTGCCGTCAGGGAGCTTACATCGTTAGCGACAACACCGCCGCTGGAGAAAGGCCGGACCTGACTTTGGTGGCTAACGGCTCCGACGTTCTGCTGGAACATGACGCCGCCGAAATCCTCCGTGCCGAAGGCAAGAAGGTCCGCGTGGTTTCCATGATTAGCCCGGGCCTGTTCCTCTCTCAGCCCAAGTCCTTCCGCGACAAGATTCTTACGCCCTGGACTCCGGTGTTTGCCCTTTCTAGCGGCCTTCCGGTGCTGTTCGACCGCGTGGTTGGCGGCTTTGGCAAGGCCTGCGGCCTGGAACGCTTTGGCGCCTCGGCCCCGGCTGGCGTGCTGGAAAAGGAATTCGGTTATGTGCCCGAGGCCGTGGTGAAGGCTGCCAAGGAATACCTGGTGGAATTCGCCCAGAACGTGGCCGACTTCAAGGCTTGCAACTAAGTCCGAAATTAGACTAGAAAAAATTTAGGCCGCGGGTTTTGCTCGCGACCTTTCCTTTATTTCTTCTTCTTGCCGGGCGGCCCTGGCATAAAGGGGCTGGATGCTTTTTCGCCTTTCGCCTTTTGCGTAGCAATGCTTTCTTGGCCCACTACCACGGAGTCGCCCAGTTCGAGACCCTTGAGGATCTGGACGTTCACGCCGTCGCTGATTCCGATGGTAACAGGGTGAGGGACGATCTTTCCGTTCAGGTTAATCCAGACTTTGTCGCCATCCAGTTTAGGCGGGCGGTTCTTCCCTTTTTTGGCTCCCTTTTGGGGCGGTCCGCCGAACCCACCTGGGCCCATGTCCGGCGGAGGCGGCAGGTTTTCGGGCCTTGCGAAGGCAGTACCTGCGGAAGGGTTGAACTTTAGGGCTTTCACGGGAACGGCCACTGCGTTCTTGACTTCCTTGGTCACAATGGTGCAGGTGGCGGTCATGCCGGGGAGCAGCTTGAGCTTGGGGTTCTTGGCGTTGATGACCACGGTGTAGGTGACCACGTTGCTGGTGGTGGTGGGGTTCAGGCGAACCTCTTGCACCTTGCCGGTAAAGGTCTCGTTCTGGAAGGCGTCCACGGTAAAGGTGACCTTCTGCCCCTTCTTTACAGAACCGATGTCGGCTTCGTCCACATCCGCCATGACCTTCATCTGCTTTAAATCCTTGGCGATGACGAACAGGGTGGGGGTGCTCATGGAGGCGGCCACGGTCTGGCCAACGTCTACGGCCCGCTTCAGCACCACGCCGTCAATAGGGCTCTTGATGGTGGCGTAACTCAGGTTCAGCTTTGCCTGGGCCACGTCGTTCTGGCTGCGTTCCAAGGCGTACTTGGCGGTATTCATGTTGTATTCCGCCTGCTCTAGCTCCACGGCACTGGCACTGTTGGACTGCGACAGTGCTAAAATCCTCTGGTAGGTGTTGGTTTTGTACTGGTAGTCGATTTCTGCGGAATGGAGGGTGATTTCCACCTGGTCCAGGGTGGACTGCAGCTTGGACTTGTCCAGTTCCGCAATGACTTGCCCTTTTTTGACCTTGGAATTGAAATCTACGAAAATCTTCGCGATGTCCCCTGACACCTGGGTGCCGACTTCTACCTGGTCTACTGGCTCTAGGGTGCCTGTGGCAGAGATGGTGGTGGAGATAGTCTCTTGGGTGACTGCTGCGCTTATCAAAGCCCCTGCCGTGGTGGCTTGGTCGTTACGGAAAAAGAAGAACTTCATGCCTACGGCGATAGCTGCAAGCACAAGGAGTACGATGAGTATTTTCAGCAACTTTTTCATAAACTCTGCACAAAAATAAAAAGAATCATTTGCTGTTTCTAGGTGCATGGCGACCGCGAAAGGTTGCAAATTACTATCTTCTCGCTATCAATATTCGTCTAACGTTTAACCATGACTCGTGTCGTAAAGAAAGATGATGGCGGCGAAGTCCGCCGCGTAACCTGGGTGGGGCTCGCCTGGAACGTAGCCCTGACACTCGGCAAGTTCGTGGGCGGCGTGCTTGGGGGTTCCCAGGCCCTGGTGGCAGACGCTATCCACAGCGCATCGGACTTTGTGACTGACATTGCAGTCATTGTGGGCAGCCATTTCTGGAATATGCCGCCTGACGCGGAACACCCCTACGGCCACAGACGTTTCGAGACCCTGGTGACCATGGGCATCGGGATTTCGGTGGCGGCGGTAGGCGTGGGCCTTGGCTACGGCGCCATCATGTCGCTATTGTCTGGGGAGGGCAAGCACCCTGAGCTTCTGGCGGCCATCATGGCACTGGCCTCCATCGTGGTGAAGGAGATTCTTTTCCACTATACCCGCGCCGAAGGGCGCAAGATCCGGAGCCAGGCTCTGGAGGCCAACGCCTGGCACCATCGGAGCGACGCCTTCAGTTCTATCCCGGTGCTTATTGCGGTGGTCATCTCGCTGGTGTTTCCGCAGCTCTGGTTTGCCGATGCGGTGGGCGCCCTAATTGTGGCCTTCTTTGTGTTGCGCTCGGCCTACGAGATTGCTTCTCCGGGGGCAAAGCAGCTGGTGGACCAGGGGGCCGATGAAAAGGTGGCCAAGAAACTTCTGGAAATCGCCCTCGGGCATGAGAAGGTGATGAGCGTTCATGGATTCCGTACCCGTTACGTGGGGAGCGACCTGCATGTGGACCTGCATATCGTGGTGGACGCCCAGATGAGTCTGATGGAGGCCCACGACGTGGCCGAAGAGGTGGAGCAGCTGCTGATTCAAGCCGACGAGAACGTGGTGGACGCCCTGGTGCACGTGGACCCCTACGACCCTGCCCGCGCCGGCAAATCGGAAGAGAAGGAATAGTATAGGTTCAACAGCATAAGTCCGTCGTCATTCCGGGCTTGACCCGGAATCTAGAAGAGAAAGAAATTGAAGAGCGAATATAAGGCAGTACTTGTAGGCAACGGGACAATGGGCGAGCGCCATCGCCGCCGTTTCGAACTGTGCGGTGTAGAATTTGTGGCTGTGGCTGACACTCAAACTGAATTTGACGGGATTGTAGATAAACTAAATCTTGGTGCGGGCGAAATGTCCGCGGGCGAGGCGGGGGTGGATTTCGCTGTCGTGGCATCCCCTGCAACCACCCACTATGATTACGCGAAATTCTTCTTGGAAAGGCATATCCCTGTCTTTGTGGAAAAGCCCCTGGCCACCACGGCCGAGCAGGCCCAGGAATTGGTGGACATGGCCGCTGCGTCGGGAACCACACTGTTTGTAGCCCAGTCGGAATGCTTCAACCCCATTTTCCTCAACTTCCGCAAGCACTTTGCTGCCGAACTGAACGCCCGAATTGCAAGTAACGAGGGTGGGGCAGGGGTGCGACTGGATTTTAGGCGCGAACACCGGTATTCTAGCCGCTGCCGCGATGTAAACGTGATGCTGGATTTGCTGGTTCACGACCTGAGCATGTTCCTTACCATGTTCCGTGCCGAAGACGTGAAAATGGAATGGCTCAAGACGGGCAAGAAGGCGTCCAATGACGAGGCCGAATTCGATTCCGCCATGATGCGGCTTCGGGTAGCCTCGGGAGAATACCGGGGCGTCATCGCCGACTTTTACGTGAACCGCAAGAGCAACTGCGACATGCGGGAAATCGCCGTGGAGTTCCCCAAGTCAAGGTATACGGTGAGCCTTGCCCATTACAATTTCGAGGGCGAAGTGGAACACGTGCCCGATTCCCTGGACAACGAACACCGATTCTTCTTGAAACTTTTGGCCGGGGCCTGTACAGACTGGGGCCGCCGCGCCGCCCAAAACGCCGCCGATTGCGTTCGGATGTGCGGCGGGGTGTAAAACGCCTTATTTAACGCACCTAACTTTTTGAATGCCTCTTATTGAACTCTTGTCAATAGAAGCGGCATATCTATTTTCATTGCAAATTTCAACAAGCGACGCGTCAGAAGTAAATACTTCTGTATCGTTGCCGGCAAACATACCATCACTTTCATCCCGCTGGAATATCACCTTGTTCAAGTACAAGGTGATGGTTTTATCAGCAATTTCAATACTAGGTGTTGCAATGTGTTTTATGCCGAACTCAATGCAGTCGCCTCTTTTGTCTTCCTTGAATGTGAGTGTCTTGTCTTCAATAATCCAGTGGCCCTCGTCAGGATCCGGACAATCACCATAGGTGGATCTTGTGTAGTGGTAGATTCCGTCTTCACGGAACTCCATGACTCCACCCTGTGCACCAGAAAAATCAGTGATGACTTCCTTCGTGTCGATACGGCTAATGGAACTCAATGTCCATATGCCAACGAGACATTCATTACTCAATCCGGCACTACATTTCTCTGCGTGTGTTTTGCCGACGATTTCAAAAGGGCCGTCAAAAACAGAGGATTCTAAATCGGCATTCTGTTTATGTAGTGCTTTACATTCGTCAATGGTCATTTTGTGCCAACCATCAGGGCATTTATCTACACTTTCAGTCGTATAGGTTAGTCCGTTTGATAGAGTTACGGCTCTTGCTGGTTGGTTATCAAAGAAGGTGGTTTCAGATTCATCGGAAGATTTTGTTGAAGTCATTTTTGAAGAACTTGAAGGGGCGTTGTCGGCTTTAACCCAATCGCCGTTAGTGCAGACATATCCCGAATTTTCAGATTCAACATATACCAGTTGATCTTCTAGATTAGGTGTGCAATCGCCCAAATTGTAAATGCTTTTTACGCTTGAAACACTTTGTGGATTATTGCCAGAATTCCCGCCGCATCCGGTAATAACCAACGAGCTGGCTAGTAATGCGATTATAGATCCCGCTTTTGTATAAATGTTTCTCATTTCGCTCATCCTCAGCCAAAGGTTATTTGTGAGTAAATTCAATGTATCACTGGAAATATATACAAAGAAAATGAAAAGAGGTAACCCTAAAAATGGCTAAAAAGTGAAATTTGTAAAAAAAATCCCGCGAGCAATCGCGGGATTTTTGCGTAAAGGAGATCCCCGCCTTCGCGGGGATGACACTTAGGAAGGTTACAGCTTGATGCTGCAGGCCTTGGCGTGCCAGATTTCTTCGGCGTACTGTTTGATAGTACGGTCGGAGCTGAACTTGCCCATGCGAGCCACGTTGAGGATCGCCTTCTCGGCCCAAGCCTTCTTGTTCTGGTATTCCTTGGCCACCTTGGCCTGCATGTCCACGTAACTGCGGAAGTCGGCGCAGAGCATGTACGGGTCGTGGGTGAGGAGCTTGTCGGCAATGTGCTTGAACAGGTCCGGACGGTCGGGGCTGAAGAAGCCGGAACCGATGAGGTCGATAACGCGGCGCAGGTCGTCGTCCTTCTCGTAGAAGTCGCGTGACTTCTTCAACGGTAAGGCCGAAGATGAAGATGTTCTCGTCGCCCACTTCTTCCTTCATTTCCACGTTGGCGCCGTCCAGCGTACCGATGGTGAGTGCGCCGTTCAGGGCGAACTTCATGTTGCCGGTACCCGAGGCTTCGGTGCCTGCGGTAGAAATCTGTTCGGACAGGTCGGCGGCCGGGATGATCTTCTCGGCGAAGGACACGCGGTAGTTCTCCAGGAACACCATCTTGAGCTTGCCCTTGCAAACCGGGTCGGCATCAATGATGGAGGCCACGGCGTTGGCAAGGCGGATAATCTGCTTGGCCATCCAGTAACCCGGAGCGGACTTACCACCGATCATGATGGTGCGCGGCATGATTTCCTTGCCGTCCTTCAGCTGGATGTACAGGTGAATGGCATGCAGGATGTTCAACAGCTGACGCTTGTATTCGTGGATACGCTTGACCTGAACATCGAAGAAGGTGTTCACGTCAACATCCACGCCCTGAGTTTCCTTCAGGTACTTGGCCAGACGTTCCTTGTTCTGCTTCTTGACGGCCATGAATTCCTTCTGGAAGGCGGCGTCCTTGGCGAACTTTTCCAGCTTGCGGAGGTCGTCCAGATCCTTGACCCAGCTGTCACCAATCTTCTTGGTGATGATTTCGGACATGGCGGGGTTGGCCTTGCGGACCCAGCGACGGGGAGTCACGCCGTTGGTCTTGTTGTTGAACTTTTCAGGCCACAGTTCGTAGAAGTCCTTGAAGAGGGTGGTCTTCAGAAGGTCGCTGTGGAGGGCGGCCACGCCGTTCACGGCAAAGGAACCCACGATGGAGAGGTAGGCCATGCGGACCATCTTGCAGCCACCTTCTTCGATAAGGCTCATGCGGGCAAGGCGGTCGTTGTCGCCGGGCCACTTCATGGAGACCATGCGGAGGAACCGGGCGTTGATTTCGTAAATGATCTGCAGGTGGCGGGGCAGCAGCTTTTCGAACAGGCTGACGGGCCACTTTTCAAGGGCTTCCGGCATCAAGGTGTGGTTGGTGTAGGCAAATGTCTTGGTCACGATTTCCCAAGCTTCGTCCCATTCCAGGCCTTCGATGTCCAACAAGATGCGCATCATTTCGGCGATGGAGATGGCCGGGTGGGTATCGTTCAGCTGGATAGCCACCTTCTCGGGGAACACCTTCCAATCGTTGTCGTGGAGCTTCTTGAAGCGGCGGATAATGTCCTGCAAAGAGGCAGAGCACAGGAAGTACTGCTGCTTGAGGCGCAGTTCCTTACCGTTCATGGAGGAGTCGTTGGGGTAGAGCACCTTGGAGATGGTCTCGGAAAGTTCCATGTCCTGCACGGCGGCGATGTAGTCACCGTTGTTGAAGTAGCTGAGGCCGAAGTCGTCGGTAGACTTAGCGCTCCAGAGGCGCAGGTTGTTCACGGTGTTGTTCTTGTAACCCGGAATCGGAGTGTCATAGGGCAGGGCCAGCACGTAGTCCTTGGTTTCCCAGCGGTTGTGCAGCTTGCCCTTCTCGTCGGTCCAGCTGACCACGTAGCCGTAGAACGGCACCTTCATGGCGTTGGAGGGACGGGCGATTTCCCACGGGTTGGTGAGGCGCAGCCAGTTGTCCGGCTGTTCTTCCTGTTCGCCGTTCACGATCTTCTGGCTGAACATACCGTATTCGTAGCGGATGCCCATACCGGTGGCAGGCAGTTCCAGGGTTGCCATGGAGTCCAGGAAGCAGGCAGCCAAGCGGCCGAGACCGCCGTTACCGAGACCTGCGTCCACTTCCTGTTCGCGGAGTTCTTCAAGAGTCATGCCCAGTTCGTCCAGGGCTTCAGTGACGGCGCTCTCCACGTCCAGGTTCAAAACGGAGTTACCGAGGGTACGGCCGATCAAGAATTCAAGGGACAGGTAATAGACGCGCTTTACGTCTTTCTGGTAGTAAGTCTCCTGAGTCTTGATCCAGCGATCCACCAGGCGGTCGCGGACGGCGTATGCCACGGCCAGGAACTTCTCGTGGTCGGTCACGGTGGCGCTGTTACGGGCCAGCGTGTGGTGGATGTGGTCGGTAAAGGCCTTGCGGAAGGACTCGGCGTCGTTTCCGAGCACGGCCACTTCCTCTGCTTTCTTGAAAGATTTTGCCATATAATCAAGCCTATGGTTTTAGGGTTAAAAATTTACGCACAAGAATTTAGAAATCTTTACCAGACATTGGGCGGGCCCCGCTTCGCGGGTCGGGCCCTTGCGCTATAAAAAGGCCTATTGTTCGCTCCGCTCACCGGCCTTTTTTGCGTTCAAAAGGGGCACATGCCCCTTTCGAATGGCCTAGCCACTTCACGCCCTCCCGCAAAAGCGAGAAAAAATTAAATTAAGGTGAAAGTAAGATGTGAGGAAATATGAAATCCAGTTTCTTGAGTATCGCATGTGCAGTGGCGTTTTCCGCCTATATGGCAGGTTGCAGCGACGATTCTTCTCCGTCAAGTTCAGGAACCCCTAGCCAGGGAAACGCCCTGTCGAGTTCGGCGGACTCGTTGTCTGGTTCCAGTTCTGCCTCCGCGCCGCAGGCAGACTTTACCTTTGCGACCACTCCGGGATCCCTTGCCCTTGTTGCCGACGAAGACGGCTTTTACGACATGGGCGATGTCTACAAGGCTGTGCCCAAGACAAGCAAGATTGCCTTTGTCATTCGCCATTCTAAACGTCAGAAGAGCACCGGGACTGAATCTCAGTTGACGCCGATCGGTATCCAGATGGCCCAGGACCTTGGCAAGAAGCTGGCGAGTGATGAAACGTTCTATTACGCCTCTACCGACTTTATACGCACGCGGGAAACCTGTAAGAATATTGCCACTGGCCGTGGTGAAACGGGAGCCAGCGTCGTAACATGGGATGGCATCAACGGTGGCTACTTTTTGACGGTTCCCAGTGACACCTTGGATGCGCTTGTATCCAAGCGTGGAGGCAATCCCAAGTATATTGCCCAGTATGCCTATGGAGTCCCCTATACGGGTGACTACGTTGCAGAACGTATTGTGGATTACTTCTACGACTTTTTCCCCCGTGGAAACCAGTTCGTGAAGGAAGTGATCGTTGACAATATCCAGTCGTGGAAAAGGGTCAGCATCCTTGTGAGTCATGATATGCTGGTCGAGCCGCTTGTGGTATTTGTTTCGAATAGAACGATTAACCTCAAAATTTACGAGAGCCCGAATCGTTGGGTTAACTACTTGTCCGGAATTGCGGTGATTGTCGACGAATCTGGCTCTGTAACGGCCCTTCCCGTTCGTGGAGACGAAGTGGGCTGGATGGTGATAAGAGACGAAGTGGACGAAGGAGTTTAGTGAAGGTCGCACTTCTCGGTTCTACCGGCCTTGTGGGGAAAAACGTGCTGCGGCTGCTTGCACGGCTCCCGCAGGTGGTACATGTCTACTGCCCGGTGCGGACCGTTCCTGACTTTGCAAATATGGGAATTTCTCAAGGTTCGTCAAAAATCCAATTTGAACCGACTGATTTTGAACAAGTTAGTTCTTCGGGCATTGTGGCCGGCTTCCTGGGTTGCGACGCCGTCATCTGCTGCCTAGGAACCACCAAGAAGCAGGCGGGGAGCAAGGCCGCCCAAGAAAAGGTGGATGTGCGGTTGCCTCTTTCTATAGCAGCCATTGCCAAGAAGGCTGGTGTTAAGAACTTTTTGTGCGTAAGTGCCATGGGGGCAGATACCCATTCTCCCTACTTCTACAACCGGCTCAAGGGAATGCTAGAAGATGGCCTTACCATGATGGGATTTGAGTCCCTTACGCTAGTGCGGCCCTCGCTGTTGTTGGGAAAGCACAAGGATAGGCGCTTTGGCGAGGAATTAATGCAAAAGATTTTTGGCAGGCATCCGGAATGGATTCCGGCTTATATGCGGCCTGTCCATGCAGAAACGGTGGCCGCCCACCTGGTGGCATCCCTTTTAAGGCCACCCAAGGACCACGTTTGCGCTACTGACGGCGTGAAGGGCAAGCGGATTATTTACAACCGTGTGCTGGCCCAGACAAAAGTGGACGAACTGTTCTAAAAGATTTCTACATTCAGGGCATGCCTGAAAAAACTTTACTGCTCCTTGATTCTTACGCCCTTGCGTTCCGCATGTTTTACGCCTATAGCCAGAACCCTCTGGTGAACAGCAAGGGCGAAGACGTTTCCATGATGCATGGCTATTGGGGTGCGGTACTTCGTATTTTGGCAAAGCACAAGCCTACCCATTTTGCTATTGCCCGGGATGTGGCCCACACCAAGACTTTCAGGCACGAACTTTATCCGGACTACAAGGCCAATCGTGGCCCCATGCCCGAAGAAATGGCCGCCCAGATGCCCCTTTTGGGCGAAAGCCTAGACGCCAGCGGGATTCCCCTGCTTTCGGAGCCGGGTTACGAGGCCGACGACGTGATGGCCAGCGTGGCTACCGCCGCAGTAGAGGCTGGCTTTGACCATGTGGTGATCCTTTCCAAGGACAAGGACATGTCGCAGATAGTAAGCGACAAAATCCACTTGTTCCATTTGACTAAGGGAGCCGACGGTATTGACTTTGGCCCGGCCCAGGTGGTAGAAAAGTACGGGCTTCCGCCAGAAAAAATTCGGGATTACCTGGCGCTCATGGGCGATGCCAGCGATAACGTTCCTGGCGTCCCGAAGGTTGGCCCCAAAACGGCCATCCAGCTTTTGACAGACTATGGCGACATGGACAACCTTTACGCCAACTTGGACAAGATTACCAAGAAAGGGCTTCATGACAATCTGGAGCAGAACCGCGAAAAGGCTTTCCTCAGTCGGGAACTGGTGACGCTCCAAACCAAGCGTGCCTTTAGCGGGAACCTTGACGCCCTGGAGTACAACGGAATCCACGTGGATACGCTGGCGGGTATTTTCAAGGATCACGAAATCAACAGCCTGCTCCGCTTGCTGGAAAACGTTCCCGGCAAGGCGGGCTTTGTGCGGAACGAGGATGGCCTTGGCGATACAGCTGTTTCCGATGCCGCTTCGGGCGTGGAAATGGCGGATTTTCCGGCGACTGCTCCTAAGGACATCCTTCCCGAATACATCTGCGTGGATAACGAGAAGAAATTCGAACAGATGAAGGCGGAATTTGCGGCGGCCTCTGAAATTGGGGTGGATACGGAAACCGATGGGCTGGATTCCATGACCTGCAAACTGGTGGGACTGTGCCTGGCCGCGGCAAACCAGGAAGGCTCCGTCACCAAGGGCTATTACATTCCTCTCGGCCATACTGACGACATTGGGTTCCCGCTGGGGAATTTTGACGAGGCGGCCGTGCGGAAGTGGTTCCTCGCTTTCTGGGACGAATCCTGCGAAGTGGTGGAAAGCAAGCCCCGCCGCTCCCTCGTATTCCACAATGCCAAATTCGACTTGCATGTACTGGCCCGCAACCTAGGGCTAACTCTGGAACAAATTGGTGCAGCACAAATCGTGGATACCCTCATTGCCGCCTGGATGCTTTCTCCGGGACAGACGGGCCTTGGCTTGGACAACCAGGTGATGCAACGTTTGCAGCACGAGATGATTCCCATCGGGAATCTGATTGGTCGCGGCAAGAACCAGATTACCTTCAATCGCGTTCCCGTGAAGGCCGCTGCAGAATACGGTGCCGAAGATGCGGTCTATACGCTGCGTCTCTGGACACCGTTGCAAAAAGAACTGCAGAAGATGGACTACGAGAAGTTCTTCTTCAATCAGGAAATGCCTCTGCTCAAGGTGCTGTACCAGATGGAAGGGGTTGGGGCCTTTGTGGATACGGCTGCCCTCAAGAGCCTGGAAGTGGAACTGGAACGGCGCATCCAGAACCTGGAAAAAGAAATCTGCGACATGGCGGGACTGGAGTTCAACATTGGTAGCCCCAAGCAGTTGGGGGAGGTGCTGTTCGATACCCTTGGGCTTCCGCAAATCAAGAAACGCAGTACCGATGCCGCCGTGCTGGAAGAATTGAGCGAAAAGGCTCCCCACCCCATCGTGTTCGCCATCATCGAGTACCGGGAACTGAAAAAGATGCAGAGCACCTATATCACGGTGCTGCCTACGCTGGTGAATCGGGAGACCAAGCGGATCCATACCAGCTTTATCCAGTGGGGCACGGCAACGGGCCGACTCTCCAGCCGGGATCCCAACTTGCAGAACATTCCTGTGAGGAGTGACTTGGGCAAAAAGATTCGTGCCGCATTCGTACCCCAGGACGAGAACAACGTGATTCTTGCGGTAGACTACTCCCAGATAGAACTCCGCATGTTGGCACATTTGAGCGGGGACGAGGCCCTCATAGAGTCTTACAAAGAGGGAATTGACATTCATGCCCGCACGGCGGCGGCCATATACGGCATCAATCTGGATGGCGTTACCGCGGACATGCGCCGGGACGCCAAGGTGGTGAACTTTGGTGTGCTTTACGGCATGACGGCCTTCCGCCTTTCACGGGATTTGAAAATCCCCATGTCTCAGGCCAAGGACTTTATTGACGGCTACTTTGGGATGTACCGCGGTGTCCAAAAATTTATTGACGACACCAAGGCTGCCGCCCATAGGGACGGTTACGTGGAGACCATTTCGGGCCGCCGCCGCTATATTGCGGGTATAGATAGTTCCGACCGCATGGAAAGCCAGATGGCGGAACGTATGGCGGTAAACACCCCGGTGCAGGGGAGCGCCGCTGACCTCATCAAGATTGCCATGATACGTATCCAAGACCGCATCAACAGGGAAAAATTGCCCCTGAAGATGATGCTCCAGGTTCACGATGAACTGGTCTTCGAGTGTCCCAAGGACCGCCTGGAAGAGCTGTCTGCCATGGTCAAGGCTGAGATGGAGGGGGCTATGGAACTGAAAGTGCCCCTGGTTGCAAGCGTTGGCTACGGGAAAAACTGGCTAGAGGCGCATTAAAGACCGTTCGCACTAGAATTCGGCAAACAGGAGCAGGGCTGGCGCTCACTTTCGCCTTCATAGCCAGTTTGCACTTGGCTATTCCGGCTCACGAGAGACCGTTCGCGCTCGTTTTTATATATATTTTTTTGAAAAAGGAGCGGTTATGCGACTTGGAAAATTTTATAGTCTGTTTGCGGGGGCTTTCCTTTTGGCATTTTTGGCTGCCTGCACAAATACCGTATCTTCCTCGGATTCAAGCCAGCTGAATAGTACAGATAAAGTTACTAGGTATTACACCGAAAATACGGACACTTCTCAAACCGCTACTGCGAGTTCCTCTTCTATGGCAGATTCCTCTGTAGTGGAAAGCAGTTCTTCAGAAGTAGTGGTCGATTTTGGGGATTCTAAAATCAAGGTGGATGGCAGCGGTATTGCCATTATCACGAAGACATATCTTGAATCTGTAGAAAGATCGGTGAAACTGGAGCTGGATGACTTGAAAGAAGAGCTGGACGACAACCGCAATCCCCCTGGTTTTGTCGAAAGCAAGGGGACTGTGTTCGCTGTCGATGACCTTGACTTTTCCAAGAACAGTTATTACTGTTTTACCGATGCCGATGAATGGATGGCGATTACCAAGGAAAAGTTGTTGGAAACCAAGCTGCCTTTCTTGTGGGACATGGCTTACTATGAATATCGCGACCGCTATTCTCTGAGTTTTGAAGATGTTTGCGCGTCGATTTTTGTGAAGAGCAACTAATCTTTCGCTAGTTGGATTTAACTTTGAACACGTCCTTTTGGGCGGTTACATGGGGCATGAACTTCTTCATTAAAGGAATGAGTCCCAGGTATAAAAGCATGGTCACGACAAACACGAAGGCAAGGCTTGCGTTCTTTGACCAGTGAATGTGACATTCCCATAAAATTTTGATGATGGCCCACTGCACCCAGCCGTGGGTCACGAGAATCATGATGGAGTATCGCCCGAAGTAAGACACTAGGGGAATCTTCTTGATGGCCTTGGACAAAAGGAGTATGCCCAGTGCTCCGGATAGTCCGCAAAGGTAAGTGCTCCAGAAGGGCAACTGGAAATGGTTTTGCACATAGCTTACCGTTGAGTCCGACAGTAGGTACACCAGGCCAAAGCCCAGGAGGGCCAAGGGAATGTTCAGCTTGTCCAACTTGTTCGGTTTCAGTAGTGCAGTATAGCGGAAGGCAAAATGCCCGGCACAGAAATAGGGGATGGCTGTCATGGCGGTGTCCATGAACATGGGCAGGTTGATGCCTTTCCGCCCGAGGAAAAATCCCAGGCCGCCAACGGCCAATGACAGGACTACAAGCCCTGCGTTGGAAAATTTCGGTGGGAGCTGCTTTGCCGCAAGGTAAATTCCGTAGAAAATCAGGTTGGTCCAGAAAAGCCCCAGCAAGAACCAGATAGGAAAGTTTGGAAAATATTCCTGCCAAATGAAGGAATACCACACGCTACAGCCGGGGCTTGGCCGCAGGTGGAAGTGGGCGAGGACAAAGGCCAAAATGCAGGAAGTGGATATGTAGAAGAATGTGAATGGAATCAGCAGTTTGTTTATTTTCCGCAAGCAAAAATCGAAAAAGCCGGCGTAGCTCTTGAAGAACAGCCCTGACAGAAAGAAGTACAAGGGCATGCGGAAGGTAGAAAGGGGCAATTTCAGCGGGTAGGTGTCAAGTCCCCAGGTAGAGGCCACGTGATGCCAGACTACCAGCATGATGCACAGGCCCTTGGCCAGGTCTACAAAGGCGTAACGGGGTTTTTCAGGTGTCTGGTTTGGGTTTGGCATGGCTTGCCGCTTACGTTACGCTCAAGAATTCCAGAATCCGGGTCTTGAAATCCTTCAGTTCGTCAAAGGCGGCATGGCCATAGCCTTCGTACATCTGGAATTCATGGGGGGTGCCGGCAGCTTTTAGCCGGTCCACAATCTTTTGGGAGGCCTCGGGCGTCACGACCCTATCGTCGCTGGCGGCAAGGACCAGCGTGGGGCACTTGATTTTTTCGATGACATCGCGGGTGTCCACAAAGTCACAGGCTTCGGAGAAAATAGCGAAACGGTCCATTTCTTCGGCAGAAACATCCTTGTACATGGCTTGCAACGCCTTGCCGTAACGGGCAGCGAAAGATGCCGAGAAACAGTCCCGGATAAACGCACTGACAAGCCCCGTACCGTCGTGTTCACGTGCCTTCCTGGTCCATTCGCCAATGACCTTCAACTGCTGGGGTTCCGCCTTGGAGGTGGAACAACCCAGAACCAGCTTCCATACCAGTTCTGGATAGTTTGCAGCAATATGCTGGGCCACCATGCCCCCCTGGGAAACTCCGTAGAGTGCCGCGTCGCTTATGCCCAGTGCCTGTAGCACCAGGGCCTGGTCCCGGGCCATGTCTTCCACGGAATAGCCTGGAGCAACATTTTTGCGCCTGTCAAAAAAATAGAGCGTGTAGTTCGTGGTGAATGCCTTGTAGGGAACCTGCAGGGCATCAGCGGATTTCATGACGCTTTTGATAGCAAGTCCGGGAATGACAACCAGGGGCCTGGGGCCGTTTCCAAACTGGGCGTACTCCATTTCAAATCCGTCGGTGCAGACGGTATGTACAAGATTTTCGCTCATAGTGTAAAGATAGATAGAAAAACGACCGCGGTTAAGTTATAAAGAAAAACCCCGCCCCTTAGAAGGGACGGGTGATTTGAAATCGTCGCGGATCCTTGCGGAGCCTTGCGTCGATAATTACGCCTTAACAGTCGTGAATGCGAAAGCCTCGCCGTCGGCGTCGTTGGCTTCGAGGCCATCGGCGGCAGCAGCCCACTTGATGGCGACTGCTTGAGTCTCGCCAGCGATATAGGCTTCGTTCTCGGCGACGGCCTGCTTGAACACGTCGCTTGCAGAGAACAGCGTCACTTCGATCTTGTCGGTGATGGCGTAGTTCTGGTCCTTACGGCGGTTCTGGATGCGGTTCACGAGTTCGCGGGCCACGCAGGCGCGGCGGAGTTCGTCCGTGATCTTGAGGTCCAGAGCCACGGTGAAGTGCTGGTTGGCTTCCACGGCCATGCCATCGGCCACGATGCGGTTGAGCATCAAGCAGTCGGCACCGACTTCTCCGAAATCGAACTTGATCGTCTCGCCATTCTGCAGCGCCTTGATTTCGTCAACCGTGAGGCTATTCAGCTTGGCAGAAATCACCTTCATGTTCTTCGCGAAATCCGGGCCCTTCCCCTTGATGGCGAGGAAGTTCGGCTTGGCGGAGAGCTGCACGAGTTTCGTCTCGTCTTCCAAGAACTTCATTTCGCGAACGTTGAGTTCTTCGAGAATCAAGTCCTTCATGGTCTCGGCGACGTTCTTTTCTTCGGTGCCGTGAGCAACCACCGTCATGCTGGCAATCGGCATACGGTTCTTTACGTTGTTCGTAGCGCGAATCACGCGGCCCATTTCAACCATGCCACGCACCATGGCGATACGTTCCACAAGCTTTTCGTCCATAAGGGACTTGTCGGCGCTGGGGAATTCGCAGAGGTGCACGCTCACCGGGGCGTTGGCGTCCACTTCGCGAACGAGAATCTGGTAGATTTCTTCGGCGAGGAGCGGGAGGAACGGAGCGAGAATCTTGGAGAAGTCTACGAGCACCTTGTACATGGTAGCGTAGGCGGCATTCTTGTCGCCATCGTTTTCGCTCTTCCAGAAGCGACGACGGCTGCGGCGCACGTACCAGTTCGTGAGGTCATCGACCGCGGCAATCACGGCGGGCACCACGTTGTACAGGCGGTAAGCCTTCATTTCCACTTCAACCTTGGCGGCGTCGGCGTTGTGGTTAGAGACAAAGAATGCAACAGCGTTCCAAAGCGGCAGCATCACCTGCTTCACGATGCCCTTCACGCCTTCTTCGCTGAAGCGGAGGTCTTCGGCCTTCAAAGCGGCGGAGTTGATCATGAACAAGCGAATAGCGTCGGCACCCGTGCGTTCGATGAGATCGTTCGGGTCCGGGTAGTTGCGCTTGGACTTACTCATCTTGGAACCGTCTTCGGCCAAGATAATACCGTTCACAATCACGTTCTTGAATGCGGGCTTCTGGAACAGAGCGTTAGAAAGCACCGTCAGCGTGTAGAACCAACCGCGGGTCTGGTCGAGGCCTTCGGCGATGAAGTCTGCCGGGAAGCTGCGTTCCACCAGCTCCTTATTTTCGAACGGGTAATGGCGGCTAGCATACGGCATAGAACCGGATTCAAACCAGCAGTCGAAAACTTCCGGCGTGCGGCGGTAAACCTTGCCATTCTTTTCAATCGTGAGCTTATCGACAAAGTGCTTGTGCAAGTCATCGAGCTTCACGCCGGTGAGCTGCTGCAATTCTTCAATGCTGCCCACGGCAATCATGTCGCCGTCGTCAGAGAGCCACACCGGAATCGGCGTACCCCAGAAACGGTTACG